>QHRO01000081.1 GCA_003220155.1 Verrucomicrobiota bacterium | reverse complement strand
ATGGATTTGCTAACTTTTGATCCGCCCGCGGCTTCGCAGAGCGCTGCCCTACCAAAGAACCCATCGAACGCGAAAAATCAGCAGGGCTGAGACTCCGTTGAGCCGTACGTCGTTGACAGAAATCGGCCGCCCAAGGCGCCACCTTCTCCCGCGAGTGCGCGGAACAATTACTTGATCTCGACCTTCGCGCCCGCCGCTTCGATCTTCTTTTTCATCTCTTCGGCTTCGGCTTTCGTCACGCCTTCCTTGATCGTTTTCGGTGCGCTTTCCACCAGCGCTTTCGCTTCCGCCAGGCCAAGACCCGGCACCGCTCCGCGCACTTCCTTGATCACGCCGATTTTGTTCGCGCCCATTTCTTTCAAGATCACCTCGAAAGTCGTCTTCTCCTCGGCCGCCGGAGCTGCCGCGCCACCGCCACCAGCCGCGGGCGCCGCCGCCATCGCCACTGGAGCCGCCGCGCTCACGCCCCATTTCTCTTCGAGTTGTTTCACCAATCCAGCAATCTCGAGGACGGTCAGGCCGCTGAGTTGCTCCACGATTTTATCTGTATCTGCCATTTTATTTTCTCCGGTTCGCCGCTTCCGAAAGCCTTCGGAAAATTAAAGCCGATAGCCATCGACTCGGACAATTTTCATTTTCATTGTAGGGCAACCGCTCCCGGTTGCCGATGGCAGACGATGCGCCTGCCCTACAAAAATTTCTTATGCGCTCGCCTCCGTTGGTTTTCCTTCCTTCTGCACTTTCGCGTTCAATAACCTCGCCAACGACGCGGCCGGCTCGTTTAACAACCGCACCAGCTTCGTCGCCGGCGACATCAACAAGCCGAGCAATTGCGCTAGCAAAACTTCACGCGGGGGCAAATCCGCCAGCGCCTCAATCTCCTGCGCCGACAAAATCGACTTGTCGATCACTCCGATCTTCAGCGCCGCAACCTTAAATTCCGCCGCGAACGTTTTTAGAATCTTCGCCACCGGCGCGACATCTTTTTCCCCCATCACTATCGCGGTCTGACCGCTGAGCTTATCGGCGACATCAGGCAAACCCGAATCGGTCATCGCCCGTTTCAAGAAACTGTTTTTCACCACCCGCACTTCCGCGCCAGCAGGCGCGAGCCGGTTCCGCAGATCGCCAAATTGATCGACCTTCATCCGCTGATAATCGGTCACGAGGACGAACGGCGACCGGTTCAATTTCTCGGCGAGATCGGAAACGATGCTGGCTTTTTCGGGTCTCATTGGGATCGTTAAATCGTTAAATCGCAAGAAGCTACACGGTCAGATACGGCGACGGATCAATATGCACGCCAGGCGACATCGTTGCACTCAATGTCATCGCCTCAAGATAATGTCCCTTCGCCGTTGCCGGCCGCGCCCGCACCACCGCTTCGATCACGGCATTGCCATTCTCAACCAGCGCGCTCTCGGCAAAAGAAAATTTTCCCACCGGCACGGCGACGTTCCCATTCTTGTCGAGTTTGAATTCAACGCGGCCAGCTTTCACCTCCTGCACCGCTTTCGCGGTGTCATCCGTCACCGTTCCCGTTTTCGGGTTCGGCATCAACCCGCGCGGTCCCAAAACTTTTCCCAGCTTGCGGACCTCCGCCATAGCCGCCGGCGTCGCCACCGCCACGTCAAAATCCTGAAAACCTTCCTGCACCTTTTGAATCAAGTCCTTGAATCCGACAAATTCCGCGCCCGCCTCTTTCGCATCGTTCGCTGCTTTGCCTTCGGCGAACACAAGCACCCGCACTTTCTTCCCGCTGCCGTGCGGAAGCGGACAAGTTCCACGCACCATTTGATCAGATTGCCTCGGATCAACTCCGAGCCGGAATGAAACCGTCACCGTTTGATCAAACTTAGTCGGCTGAAATTTTTTCAATGTCGCCACCGCATCATTCAAGCTGTAGGCCTTCTTTCGTTCCACCTGCTCGGCGGAAGCGCGATATCTTTTGCTACGGCTACGATTTTGTTGCATGATCTTGTGCAGTCCAAACCCCAGCTACTTCACAGGGCGACTGACCTCAGGGAAAGATCGACAAACCAACCATCGACATTCGTCCGCGCGTACCGTTTCCCTGCGACGTAGCTGGGTTCTGCTAAATTTTTTCCTGTAGCGGCAGTCTATAACCGCCGAAACGGGCGAGTAAGCTAGCGGCTATTCGCATGTTGTCAAAAAAACCGCTCGCCTTGCCGCCGTCATCCCGAGCGTTAGTCGAGGGATTCCGCCATGAAAGCTTTAAGGTAACGCGACGGGATCCCTCGACTGGCGCTCGGGATGACCCCTTTTAGAAGTCCGCTTCTATACGATCCATTACATTCTGGGCCGCTGTCTTCGCCGGCGCCCCCGTCGCCGGCCCGTTCCGAATAATTTTCCCTTCCTTCATCACAAACGAAACGCGCTCCGTCGCAGTGATGTCTTGGGTCGGATCACCCGGCATCGCGATGAGATCGGCCAGTTTTCCTTTCTCGAGCGTGCCAAGCTTCTGTGAAATGCCGATCAATTCGGCATCATTGGCCGTCGCGCTCTTCAACGCATCAATTGGCGCCATTCCCAGATCGGCCATCAACTTAAATTCCTTTGCGTTCTCTCCGTGCGGAAAAACCGCCGCGTCCGTGCCGAAGGAAATTTTCACGCCAATTTTGAGGGCGTTCCGAAACATCTCCGAGCGCGCGTTGTAAGCAGCCAGCGCTTTCGCCTGCAATGCCGGCGGATAACCATCGAGTTTGCCCTTAATATATTCCGCCGCCATCAGCGTCGGCGTCAGGAATGTTCCCTTGTTTTTCATCAGCGTCAGCGTTTCCGGTTTGAAAAACGAACCGTGCTCGATCGAATCGACCCCAGCCTCGATCGCTTCGCGTCCCGCCTGATCGCCGTGGCAATGCACCGCCACCTTTTTTCGTAAGCGATGCGATTCATCCACCAGCGCCGCCATCTCCGCCGGCGTGAATTGCGGCGTGTCCACCTCATCCGTCAGCGAAAGAACACCGCCGGAGACTGCTGCCTTGATCACGTCCGCGCCATTTCTCACCTCAAAACGAACAGCTTTGCGCACCGCGTCGGGTCCATCAGCGATTCCATCGGCCACGTCCGGTTCCGGTCCGAAAAGTCCGTCGCGAAATCCGGCCGCGTCGTCGAAATGTCCCCCGGTCGCGCCGATGCCGTAGGTGGCGACGAACATGCGCGGTCCGACCACAATACCTTTCGCAATCGCATCGCGCAGCGAAACATCAATACAATCGTGCGTGCGATAGGTGCGTGCGCCGACATCCCGTACGGTGGTGAAGCCGGCTTCCACTGTGGCGCGCGCCGCCGGAATCACGCTGTAGGCCTTGGCCGATGTCGAAATTTGCATCTCTCGCAAACGCGTCGCCTGGTAGTTCGTATAATCCAGCGTGATATGCGTATGCGCATCCATGAATCCAGGCGACAGCGTCACGTCACCGAGATCGATCACTTGCGCATCCGGCGGAATCGCGACGTTCGCACCGGCATCAACGATTTTGTCGCCCTGCACGACCACGACTCCGTTCTGAATTAGCGCGCGAGATTTTCCATCGAACAATCGCGCTGCTTTTAGCGCGATGGTTTGATCCGCAGCCATCGCCGAGCCAACCAGCAGTGCCAGGGTAACCGCGAATAAGGGTATTAAACGGGTGAAATTCATGCTTGCGCTTATCAGATTGGCCCGGCGCACTCAAGCTGTTCCGGGGAGCGCAGGCTGCTAGCCTGCAAGTCTCGGCAGCCTGCCGAGATCCATTGGACGACGCAACTCGGGGCGTGAGCCGATCCGTGTTGCCGGCAAGCTGCCGGCAACTGCAGGCTTGCAGCCTGCGCTCCCCGGAATTCACTCCACGCCTTTCCCGTTGTAACATTGTAACCCTTTTAACGCATCACGAGCATCCGCGAGGCGCGCAGCCGTTCGCGAAATTACGGTCGGATGACAATCAGGAAATCGCGTCGCATAATTCACCATGGTTAAAGTTTCCATTAATTATACCGGCAACCTTCATTGCGATGCTACCCACGGCCCGTCGCAATCGAAGATCGCGACCGACGCGCCTGCGGACAACAAAGGCAAAGGGGAGGCGTTCTCACCGACCGACCTGGTCGCGACCGCGCTTGGCACCTGCATCAGCACCACCATGGGAATAAAGGCGGAAGAACTCGGCGTTGATCTTCGCGGAATGAAGGTCTCGGTGCAGAAAGAAATGTCGAAAGACGCACCGCGCCGGATCATCGCGCTGCCGTCCGAAGTTCACATTCCGTTGCCGTCGAATTCACCGCACCGCGCGGTCTTGGAGCAAACCGCGCTCAACTGCCCCGTACACAAAAGTCTGCCGCCGGAAATCAATCGCCCGACGAAATTTTTTTGGGAGGGCTAGTTCGTCATCCCGAGCAACAGTCGAGGGATCCCGATGAAGTTACCTTTAAGCTTTCGCGGCGGGATCCCTCGACTGCGCTCGGGATGAGGGAAAGAATTACCTCGCGCTCGCCAATTCGCGCTTCTCCGCAGGCGCCGATTTTTTCACCGGCTCATCGAGCAGCTTAGTGTAATTGCGAGCCTTGCGATTTTTCCACGAGCCCTTGTGATAGGCATAGCCCGCGATCAGCGGCAGCGCGATCGTCGCTTCCGCGTAAACCATTTGTTCGGCCCCTTGATCAACTTTGCCCCAGGAATTCGCTTCTTTCAGCGTCGAACCACTGAGCGCGCCATCGCGCACATCCGCCACCGTGATTTGTACGGCGTATTTGTGCATGCCGACATCGAAACCGAGATAATCACCCGCCACCACCGTGTCCTGTGCAAAATTCTTCGGGACGCCACCACCGACCATGAACAACCCGCTCTGTTTCGACGCGATTTTAATTTTCGTTAGCTCAAGAAAATCTTTGGCCGAATCGATGCTGAGGTGCTTATCCGGGTTTTCGTATTGATGATGAATCAAGCCGAAGCCCGCACTGCAATCGCTGAAGGCCGGGCAAAAGATCGGCACCTCTTTCTCGAAGGCGGCCAGCACAACCGATTCGCGGTCCGAGCCGGACTGGCGATGTTTCCCATTTCTCGTTAAGTAACGGCCCATCTCGCGAATAAATTCGCGCGACGAATAGGGGCGAGGCTCGAGCGAGTCGGCAATCTCGCCGCAAGTGGCATCGCAAACCCGCAGTTGATCTTCGTCGATATAGGTGTCGTAAATCCGATCAATCGCGAGACGACGCAGAACATCGTCGTTCATGAAAATGTCGCCCTTGTAGTGTTTGAACCCGAGCGCTTCGAAGAAATCCTGATCGACGATGATGGCCCCCGTGGAAACGATCGCGTCCACCATGTTATTGCGCACCAAGTCGACAATGACGTTTTTTAATCCGGCGGAAATGAGTGAGCCCGCCAGGCACAAAATGATCGCGCAATCTTCTTCCCGCAGCATCGCGTCGTAGATGTCCGCCGCCCGCGCCAGATCACGCGCGGAAAAGGCCATCTTCGACATCGCCTCCACCAACGACACGACGTTGTGTTTTTTGATATCGATGTGCTCGACCACATCGATCAGCAATTCGGATTTTTTTGGATTCATATTCTATCGCTCTGTCATTCCGAGCGAAGTCGAGGGATCCCGTTACCTTAAAGTTTTCGCGGCGGGATTCCCCGGCTTACGCTCGGGATGACGCTATGACGGATGCAACCATCTCATATAATCGGCTACACCCGCTTCAAGTGGAAATTGCGGGGCGTAGCCGAGTGCCTCGTGCGCCCTGGTCAAATCCGCCTGCGTGAAATTTTGGTAATGTGCATGCGGATTATCGAAATAATCCGGCTGAAGATTTGTCTGCAGCGAGCGATTCAAAATAAAAATCAGCTCGTTAAACGATCGGGCCTGACCACTGCCGAGATTATAAATCCCGCTCGCTTTCGCATCGAGCGCGCGAATCGTTCCATCGACCACATCCTTCACGTAAACGAAGTCGCGCCGCTGCTCGCCGTGTTTGAAAATGCGTGGGCGCTGGCCCGCGCGCATTTGCTGCGACAAATGATAAATCATGCTCGCGGGCACGCCTTTGTGCGCTTCGCGCGGGCCATAAACATTGAAGTAACGCACACCAACGATGATCCAATCCGGATTTTCCCCCGCCAAACGCGTGGCCACGTTATCCATGATCGCCTTGGAAAAGGCATAAATATTGGCCGGCGCCGCCACGGTGGATTCCGCGCTCGCCTCCGTGGTAGCGCCGTAAATCGAGGCCGATGAGGCGAAAATCACCCGTGTTTGTCCCGGCCGCGCGAATTCCAGCAGTCGCCGGAAGCTCTCTACATTGTCGTGCGTTTGCTCAAACTGATCGTGATTAGTGGTATCAGTGATGGAAGCGAGATGAAAAATCGCGTCGAACTTTTCCTCGCCGAATTGTTCTCCCCAATTCAGCTTCGCCAAATCGGCGGCAACAAAGTCCCCGCGATAACCCGCCAGATTCTTGAAATCACCCGAGCGAAAATCGTCGATCACGGTGAGTCGCGAATTCGGAAATCTCTGCTGCAATTCCAAAACGAGATTCGACCCGATGAAGCCGGCTCCGCCAGTCACGAGCAGATTTAATTTGGCGTCAGGTGATGGCACAGGAGAAATGCGCGCGCGGAAAACGCGCCTGACTAAATAAATCTTGAACGCGGAAGCGCAAGCCGCTATTGCTCGCTTAGTTCTTTGCGAGTTTGAAACAGTGGATCGGCGCGAGAAATCCGGTGCGAAGCCGGAGCAGTTGCGCTGCTGTAACTGGATACGATTTCCCACGAGCCAATCGTTGTAGAGGCAGGCGTGTCGCCTGCAATTCTTTACCAGCGGTGAAGGCGGGAAAAAGGTGAGTCTGAAAGGTAGCTTTCGGACTAAAAGCCAGAAGCCAGAATATTCGACCGGTCCGCCTCATTCGCCAGCGTGACGCTGGACCCAGATTTTAACTTCGTGGGTCCGCGTTCGCTGTAAACCGATTCCGGAATCCGCCAGTCCGGCTCGGACCGCGAAAAAACTTCTTCGCAAAAAGAAGAATGAGAGTCCGTGGCGACCGCTATTTCGGTTTCCTCTGCCTCTCTCTAATTGGAGGAAACGTAATGTCAGAAATAGTAATCGATCGCAGACCGGTTTGCCCGGGTAGCGCGCGCAACGCCAGTCCGGCTCGGACCTCGCGTGCTGGTTTCGGCGTCTCGCCGAAACGAACTTTGCCGTGGAACTGGAAGAATTTCCGAAAGCCTGTGATGGCGAGACGCCATCACCAACACGCGAGACGCGTGCGCTACCCGGAATTGTATCGCGATGCGCGTGAACAAATCGCGATTTGTCTTCTCTTATTTCTCGCGACGTCGATCTGCTACGCCCAGGATTCGTCGCCAACACCCGCGCCGGAATCAGAGCCGATCGTCATCACGGGAACTCGTACCGACATTCCGCTCGATCAAGCGCCCGCCAGCACCAGTGTCGTGACTTCGCAGGATATTGAGGAAAGGCAAATCGAGCGCGTGGCCGATGCGCTGCGGCAGGTTCCGGGCCTCTCCGTTGTGCAAAGCGGGACGGCCGGCCAGCTCACTTCCGTTTTTACCCGCGGATTGCGCAGCGAACATACTCAGGTCCTGCTCGACGGGATTCCAGTCAACCAAGGTTTACAAGGCGCATTCAATTTTGCTGATCTCACCACCGACGACCTCGATCACATCGAAGTGGTGCGACCACAGAGCACACTTTACGGCCCGCGCGCGCTGGCGGGCGCGATTCAAATTTTCACCAAGCGCGGGGAGGGCGATCCGACGTTTATGTTCAGCGCCGAAGGCGGATCGTACGGCACCTTTCGCGAAGCATTCGAAAGCGAAGGAAAAATCGAGCAAGTGGATTATTCGCTCGGCCTCAGCCGGCTCGATACCGACAACGCGCGCCCGAATAATCAATATCGATTGACCAACGCGATCGCAGATATCGGCTGGTCGCCGGACGCGACGCTACGCATAGGCAGTTTGATCACTTATTCCCTCGCCGACACTGGTAATCCGAACACGATTCTCGATCCGAAACCGCTCGATAATTTTCTAACTGAACGCTGGCTGATTGGGCCGCACATTGATTGGGAGCCGGTTGATTGGTGGAATCACCGCTTGATCATGAGTTACGATCACGAGCGACAACTGAATGATCCGAACCAGGATGGATTTGTCGGGCCAACGCGAGCGTTGTTCGAGCGGACGCAGGTCGATTATCAGAATGATCTGCGCGCGACTTCGTGGCTTACCATCACAAGCGGTTTCTTTTATAGTCGGCTCAACGCTGGACAGGAACGCCCGTTTGTATCGCAGGACTTCGGACCGCAGCCGCGTTTCGTCAGCGATCACACAGACCAGACCGGTGTCTTCGCACAACTGACATTGACGCCATGCGAAAATCTAATTTTCGTTAGCGGAGGCCGATTCGATCACTTCAATCAATTCGGCGACGTCTGGACCTGGCGTGAGGCCGGCAGTTATCTCATCCGCCAAACCGATACCACCCTCCACGCCAGTGTGGCGACCGGTTTTTCACCACCGAGCAGTCAGGATAAGATTTTCGGGATGAATTTCGGACTGGAGCCAGAGCGTGATCTAGGATGGGACGCAGGAATCGAGCAGCGATTTTGGAACAAGCGAATCACTCTCGGCGCAACTTACTTCCACAACGATTTGTCCAACGTCATTGGATTCAATGGGTTTTTTGAAACGCTGAACCTGGGGAAGGCGCGAACAGAGGGTGTCGAATGCGAGCTGCGGGCGCGGCCATTCGATGAACTCGACCTGGTCGCGACCTATACTTATTTAGATGCAGAGAAAATCGGGTCAGCTGACATTTCACAATTGCCAGGCGCCCGCTTGCCGCGGCGACCGCGCCACGAAGCTTATGTTTCAGCGTCATACCTGTGGTGGAAGAAATTCCGCACCACACTTTCGGCAAAATGGGTGAATGCGCGCGAAGAACTGAATTTCGGCGGGCCGAACTTCGATATCGAGGATTACAGCTTTGTAAATTTTGCCGCGGAATACGAAATCAACGCACATCTATCCGTCTTTGGCCGCATTGATAACTTGACGAATGAGCATTATGCCGAGGTGTTCGGTTTTCCGGCGCTCGGCCGCGCGGCCTACGGGGGCGTGAAGCTGCGCTTTTGATTACACGCGTTGTCATCCCAACCCGCGCAGGCGGCGAGGGACCTCACGACTACAGCTTTGAATACACAAGTTAGTTTGCGTGATCCACGAGTAAACGAGGTCCCTCGCTTGCGCTCGGGATGACGGAGCTCTTGTCATTCGGAGCGCGCTCGTAATCTGAGCTCCCTTGTCATTCCGAGCGAAGTCGAGGAATCTCTAACTATTATGCTGGATAAACGAGAGACGTCTCTACCCCGCTCGACATGACAGAAACAGGTTATCTCATCCTCGGCCTGATCAGCGGAGGTCTGCTGGTTGCAATCGCTCTTTGGCTCGGACGGCGGCGCGAAGATGGCAACGCGACCCTGTTGAGCAAGATCGAGCTGCTGGCGCGCGCCCAGGAACGCGGCGAACGAATGCTGCGGGAAGAGATGACCCGTGGTCGAGAGGAAAATGCCAACGCGGCCAAGGCACAACGCGAAGAACTGACCGTCTCTTTGGAAAGTGTGCGCGGGATCGTCGATCTGCGTTTGCAGGAATTACAAAAGGACAATGCGCAGCAGATCGAAAGAATGCGTGCGACCGTAGACGAAAAATTGCAGGGAACGCTCGAAAAACGGCTTGGCGAATCGTTCAAGCTGGTGAGCGAGCGATTGGAAAAGGTACACCAGGGCCTCGGCGCGATGCAGCAACTTGCGAGCGACGTCGGCGGATTGCAACGGGTGCTGACCAACGTGAAAGCCCGCGGGGGCTGGGGCGAAGTGCAGCTGGGCGCGCTGCTCGAGCAATTGCTCACCTCGGAACAATTCGATCGCAATGTTCAAACGCGGGACGAAAGCGGCGAACGCGTGGATTATGCGATCAAATTGCCCGGTGAAGGGAATGGCGCAGCAGTGTGGCTACCGATCGACGCCAAATTTCCGATGGAAGATTATCAGCGACTAATTACGGCACAGGAGAGCGGCAACTCCGTGCTAACCGACGCCGCGATGAAGGATTTGGAAACGCAGCTGAGGAAATCGGCGAAAGATATCTGCGCGAAATATATTAATCCGCCAAAGACGACCGATTTCGCGCTGATGTTTCTGCCGACCGAAGGATTGTATGCAGAAGCGATTCGTCGAGTCGGTCTGGTCGAGCAGGTGCAGCGTGATTGCCGGGTAGTATTCGCCGGACCGACGACGCTGGCGGCATTGCTCAACAGTCTCCAAATGGGATTTCGCACCCTCGCGATCCAAAAGCGTTCGAGCGAAGTCTGGAATTTGTTAGCTGGAGTCAAGACAGAGTTTGCCAAGTTTGGCGACTCCCTTTCAAAGGTGAAAGACAAGCTCGATCAAGCCGCCAGTGACATGGATAAGGTCGCGGTGCGCTCACGCGCGATCACGAAAAAGCTGCGCGATGTGGAAGAGCTGCCGAGCAACCCGCAGCCATTGCTGCCGGAATTGTTGCGGGGCGAAGAGGAAGAGGAATAATTCGTCATCCCGAGCGCAGTCGAGGGATCCCGAGGAAGTTACCTTAAAGGTTTCATGGCGGGCTATCGGTCGGGATGACGAAAAGTTCGCTCGCGATCGCGGCGCGTCGATCACAGCACATCATCCCACTTCGTCTTGTCCTTGAGCAGAATCTCGCGCAGCAGACGAATCGGCGGCATGCCGTGATCGAGCAGCTGATTGTGAAATTGTTCTAACGAGAACTCGGTACCCTGTTGCGCTTGGTAATCGTCTCGTAACTTCAAAATCTGCATCTTCCCCAGACTGTAATTCAGGTAGCCGTAGTCGAAGGTGCCGCGCATCGCTTCACTGCGCGCGGGTTTTTCTTCGTAGTAGCAATTTTCTTGAAAAAATTTGGTCGCCTCGTCAACCGACATATTTTGGGTGTGCATTTCCACCGAGATGCAGAGGCGGCAAAGCCGCAGTAATGCTTCCGACGCCTGCGCCATTCTATATTTGGCCGCACGTTTTTGTTCCTCGGCAGTCCCAGGAGGCTTTTTTGGCCCGCCGAAACCCTGATCGAGCATCATTTGCTCGCAGTAATGCGCCCAGCCTTCAATGAAGGCGTAGCTGCCGAAAATCTTCTCAATCTTGTTCGCGCTCGAGGCATTCAAACGGAGGAACTGCACATAATGGCCGGGGTAGGCCTCGTGAATCGAGGTCACATCCGCCGTGTAGTAGTTGAATGAGGTAAGCCATTCCTCCTTTTGCTGCTCGCTCCAACCCGGTTCAACCGGAGTAACGTAGTAAAATGCTTCGGTCGCTTTTTTCTCGAATGGTCCCGGCGTATCCATCGAGGCAAACGAGGTCGCCCGATCATATTGCGGCGTTTCTTTTACCCGCGCCTTCGCATTCGGTGGAATGCCGACAATTTTGTGCTCCGTGACATAGCCGCGGATTTGATCCAAATTTTTCGCAATGTCAGCAATCAGTTTGTCGGCGCTGGGATGATCTTTCTGGATTTCTTTGAATACCTCCGCGGGCGATTTATTCGGATCGATGATTTTGGCCGCGTCGGCGAATGTTTTTTGTTCCTCTTTTAACTTCGCCAGTCCGATCTCGAGAACCTTGCTTGGGGGCAAATCCACCAGCTCGGTTTCCATTAGCCAGCGTTGATATTTCGTCTCGCCCAGAGCGAAGTTTGGCGTCGCTTTCGGCAATTTTTCTTTCTCCAGCCAGTTGGCGAAATCGCTAAGTGCGCTGGCGGCTCTGCGACTGGCATCGATGAAATTGGCGCGCAACTCCTGGTCCTTCACGGTGTCGACCGCAGTCACCATGTCCTTACGCAGAAAATCGGCGGAACCGCGCGCGATCTGGATGGCGAGTTCGACGTGCGGCTTTGGCAATACCGCCTCCAGATTGGTTTTGCCGGCGATGAGGATATTTGAAATTTGCGATTCGATCGCGATCAGACTGCGAACCCGGTCCTCCAGCGGCGCGAAATTGCGCGCGATGTAGATGTTCAAATCGGCGCAGTGCGCATAGGTCATGGGGTTGCGCTCGAACTTGTGCACATCCTGAAATTCGAAGAGCTCGTTTGCGATTGCGGCCTGCAAGATGCGTAAGTCGATTCCATTGCGCGCATTCAATTCCTCGGGCTCGAATTTGCGCAGCCGGTCCTCGAAACGGCGGAGACGCTGCAATTCGGCATCGAGCGCAAGCCGGCTGAAATCATCTGCCCGGCCATCGTATTCATGAAAACCAAGCCGGGTTGCGAGAAGCGGGCGCGCGTTCAGGTAACCTTTTATGAACTCTTCCGCCACCGCGCCGAAATCGGCATCGGTGTTTTGCGCGGCATTGAGCATCGGCACGATCGCCAAAAGAACGAGCAGGAGAAATCGTTTCATCAATAGGCTGAGGCGGGACGTTAACGAATGGGTTGACCGTTGCCAAAAATTTCGCCCTGAGCGACAATCAAGATCTTCATGAAACGTCGATTCGTTCTTATTGTGCTGGCGTCGCTCGCGCTCATCAATGGGCTGCTGGGGCTGCGGCTCTTCACCGTGCACGCGGCGGAAAATGATCCTGATAGCGGTTACGCGCAGATCGCTGTCTTCGCCAAAGCAATCCAGTTACTGCGCCAGGATTATGTGGATGGCAACAAGACGAGTTATCATGATCTGGTCTATGCCGCGATGAAGGGCATGCTCGCCTCGCTCGATCCGCACAGCCAATTCATGGAGCCGGACGATTTTCGCGACATGCAGGACGATACCCGCAGCCGGTTCAATGGACTCGGTATCGAAGTTTCGAGCAAAAACGGGGTCCTTACCGTCGTCACACCGATGGAAGACACCCCGGCGGCGAAGGCGGGAATTCTGGCGGGCGATCAGATTTTGAAAATTAATGGCACGCCGACGGAGAAATTGGAATTGCAACAGGCGGTCAATCTACTGCGCGGCAAACCGGACCAGAAAGCGACCTTAACGATTCTTAGACCGTCCAGCAAAGAAGTTAAAGACTACGTGCTCGAGCGCGCCGAGGTAAAGGTGCAGAGCGTGAAGAATGCGCATCTCATCGACAAGGAGCTGACGGGCCCATTCAAGGTCGGTTACGTGCGGGTGGTGCAGTTTAACGAACCAACGGCCGAGGACTTAGCCAAAGCGCTCGACGAATTGCAGAAACAAGGAATGCAGGCGCTGATTTTGGATTTGCGAAATAACCCCGGCGGCTTGCTCAATAGCGCGGTCGACGTCTGCGCCCAGTTCCTGCCACCGAACACCGTAGTCGTTTCCACTCAGGGACGGGCGGCATCGCAAGAACGCGAGTACACCACTTCGTCCACTGCAAAAGAGCGTCCGCATTTTCCGCTGGCAGTGTTGGTCAATGAAGGCAGCGCCAGCGGCGCCGAGATTGTCTCAGGGGCGCTAAAGGACTTAAAACGCGCCCTCCTTGTTGGTGAAACAACTTTCGGGAAAGGATCAGTGCAAAATGTTTTGCAACTGCCCGATGGATCGGCGTTGCGCTTCACTACCGCGAAATATTACACCCCGGGCAAGCAGGTCATCCACGGCAACGGGGTGACGCCGACTATTGCAGTGCCAATGACGGCAGAACAGGAGCACGCACTTTTCGTTTCGCGCAACAACGACACCAAAATCGGGGACGAGAAAACGCAGGTTCGTTCGCGCGATCCGCAAATGCTGCGCGCGATTGACGCCCTCAAAGGCGTGATGATCTACGCGCAGGAAAATTCGCCTAAAAGCGAGGCGAAGAAATAGCCCCCAGGAATGACGAAGCTCGAATGACGAATGACGAATGACGCTCGAATGACCTAATGACGGAAACGGCCGGTAGCTTTTTTCGTCATTCGGATTTCGTCATTGTTTCGTGCTTCGTCATTCGTCATTCCTCTGATCAGTCAGAGAATGTTTTTGGGTCTTCGCATAGAGTTACGGAGCGCCAGGGGCTGCGCTCGGCATGACAATTCTCGCAATTGAAACATCCTGCGACGAAACTGCAGTCGCGATTTTGCGTGGCAGCGAACGCCCGTCCGGTTCGGACTTGCTCGCCAGCGAAGTGGCGTCGCAAATTGCCGAGCACGAAAAATTCGGCGGGGTCGTGCCGGAAGTCGCGTCGCGAAATCATCTCGCGCAGTTGCCGCGTTTGCTCGGGCGCGCAATCGCGTCCGCGAACACTACGATCAATAAGATCGACGCCTTCGCGGCCACCAGCGGACCGGGACTTGCCAGCTCGCTGCTCGTCGGAAATTCGGCGGCGAAAGGTCTGGCTATCGGCGCCGGCAAACCATTTCTCGCGATTAATCATCTGGAAGGACATTTACTCTCACCATTTTTCGGCAGCAAAAAAATCGAGCCGAACATCGGGCTGGTGGTAAGCGGCGGACACACCCTGCTGGTGAATGTCCGCGGCGTTGGCAATTACGAAATTCTTGGCCGCACCCTCGATGACGCGGCCGGGGAAGCGTTCGATAAGGTCGCGAAGTTGCTTGGGCTTGGCTACCCCGGCGGCCCCGAAATTGAAATGCGGGCGCAAAAGGGTGA
>QHRO01000080.1 GCA_003220155.1 Verrucomicrobiota bacterium | reverse complement strand
CCGCGTCGCCCTAAGATGGGCAAATTCTCGTAGCATGGCGGGATCCTCGACTTCGCTGCGCTACGCTCGGGATGACGAGCATTTTATGTGGGCGTGCCTTTTATTTACTTATGCACCTTGCAATATCGACTCGATTCTTTTCATCACGCCGTCATCCAGCTGTTCGACTACCTCGCCGGCTTTCATGTTTTCCCGAACCTGCTCAGGCTTCGATGCACCAGTGAGGACGGTGCTCACGTTCGGATTTTTCAGGCACCACGCGAGGGCGAGTTTTGGCAAGGTAACTCCGAGATCGCCTGCTACCTTCGCGAGTTCCTTCACTTTCGCGAGCCTGTTGCGGACTTCATCACTCTCGAACTGCTGGCGTAACCATGAGTACATCGGCATGGAAATGCGAGTGTCTCCGGGATCACCTTCGTTGTACTTTCCAGTGAGCAATCCGGAGGCAAGGGGTGACCAGACCGTGGTGCCGAGTCCGACCTTTTCGTAAAGCGGCAGAAACTCGCGCTCCACCTTCTCGCGCTCAAACATGTTGTATTGCGGTTGGTCCATGGTTGGCGGTGCCAAATGTAATTCCGTTGCGATGGCATGGGCACGCAGAATGGCAGTTGCCGACCACTCTGAAGTTCCCCAATAAAGAACTTTGCCCTGCGCGATCAGATCACTCATTGCTCGCACCGTTTCCTCAATTGGTGTGTTCGGATCAGGGCGATGACAAAAATACAAATCGAGATAGTCGACTTGTAGCCGTCGCAGCGCCGCGTGACACGCTTCGATGACATGTTTACGGCTCAGGCCCTCCTGGTTAGGCCGGTCGCCGCCCCAAAAAACCTTGCTCGAAACGACGAACGTATCGCGCGGCCACCCTTTCTTTTTCAAAATATTACCCATCACGATCTCGGCTCGACCCTCGGCGTAGGCCTCAGCGTTATCGAAAAAATTGGCACCGCTGTCGTACGCGATGGTCATCAATTGCTCGGCCGTTTCATTGCTAATCTGCTGCGCAAACGTGACCCACGCGCCAAACGAAAGCTCGCTCAGTTGCAATCCCGATTTCCCGAGGTGTCGATATTTCATACTATAAATGGGCGGCGATCTTTCCCGAGCCGTAGCAATTTAGCGGCGCCAGAAGCCAGATCGCCGGCAGCTTGGAAGCCGCCGTTCTTTCTATCCGCAGACAAGGTTGCCAGCAACGCCGAAGTAGCGAACACTATTCCCCGCAATCGGGCCGTAGTTCAGCTTGGTAGAACGGTCGCCGCGGCGACAGGTCGTAACCCGAAGACTCAAATCACTTCATCTCTGGCGATTTTGCCGCCGTTAGTGAATAATTGCGGGTAATCGGGCCGTAGTTCAGCTTGGTAGAACGCTTGAATGGGGTTCAAGAGGTCGTGGGTTCAAATCCCGCCGGCCCGAGGGTAAAAACCTGACCGGCATGTTTCATGTTTATGTCCTTCGGAGCATGAAAACAGGCCGATACTATGTTGTTTATGTCAGGACCTTGACGATCGGATACGTCGGCATAATGCCGGTCATTCCAAGGCCACGCGCCAAGGAATCCCATGTTTCTCGTGAAAAAGGAAAGTTTCTCGACTCGGACCGAAGCCGTGAGAAGAGAGCGCTATTTCAACGCGGGGCGAGGCCGCGACGAACTTGCCGTGTTGAATTTGTAGAACGGTCGCCGCGGCGACAGGTCGTGGGTTCAAATCCCGCCGGCCCGAAATTCTGCTTTGCCCCGGAACACAAACTTTCAGTCTGTGCGCCCAGCGAAGTTTTACTCCGGCTGACACCCCACAACCTTCAGCGGACAGCATGTCCGCTGGGCGCACAGGCCGGAAGGCCTGTCTTCCGACATGCGCCGAAATTGCGGTTCTTCTCCGCGCGCGGTAGCGTCCGCACTTCATGCTCAGCGCAGGAATTGTCGGACTGCCGAACGTAGGGAAATCTACGCTTTTTAATGCCATCACCCGAACGCACAAAGCGCCGGCGGAAAATTATCCATTCTGCACGATTGATCCGAATGTCGGCGTGGTGACCGTGCCCGACGCACGACTCGAGGTCCTCGCGAAGCTTTCGCATTCGCAAAAAATCGTGCCGGCTGCGATCGAGTTCGTCGACATCGCGGGGTTGGTGAAAGGGGCGAGCACGGGCGAAGGACTAGGCAATCAATTTCTCAGTCACATTCGTGAAGTGGACGCGATTGTGCAGGTAGTGCGTTGCTTTGAAAGCGCCGATATTCATCATGTTAGCGGGACGATTGATCCGATTCGCGACATCGAAGTAATCAACACCGAACTGGTGCTGGCCGATCTCGCATCACTCCAGAAACGGCGTGATCGCTTGCAAAAAGAAGTGCGCGCCGGATCGAAAGGCGCCAAGGCTGAAAATGCCGTGCTGGAGAAACTGCTGCCACATCTCGACGCTGGAAAACCAGCGGTCACGTTATCGTTAACTGAGGAAGAGAAGGCAATCGCACGTGAATTCTTCTTATTAACTTCCAAGCCTACGCTGTTTGCCTGCAACGTCGCAGAATCGGATCTGGCGGCAATCTCTTCTGTAGCCGCGGTCGCTGACCGCGGCGCCGGGGTCATCGACCCCGGCTACAATGCCGCGCAACACGTGAAAGCGGTTCAGGATTACGCAACGCGTCACTTCGCAACTGAAGCGGTGGTGATCAGCGCCCAAATCGAGAGTGAGCTGATTGATCTGGACGAGGCCGAAGCAGCGGAATACTTGCGCAATCTCGGAGTGAATGAGAGCGGCGTTGGTGCGCTCATTCGCTCCGTCTATCACTTGTTAGGGCTACGCACCTACCTGACGACAGGCGAAAAGGAGTCACGCGCGTGGACAATTCACGCCGACGACAAAGCTCCGCAAGCGGCCGGCGTAATTCATACCGATTTCGAGCGCGGCTTTATCGCAGCGGAAGTAACCCATTATGATGATCTCGTCGCGCTCGGTTCCTTCGCGAAAGCGCGTGAAGCGGGCAAACTGCGGATCGAAGGCAAAGACTATGTCGTGAAGGACGGAGACGTGATCGAATTCAGATTCAATGTGTAATCAGGACATGAGGAATGACGACGCACGAATGACGAATGACGAAGCGAAATTCGACGCCCGGTGATGTTGCTTAGGACCGAAAATCTTTCCTGTTTTTGTCATGTCGAGTGAAGTCGAGACATCTCTAACTCAATTAGTTAGAGATTCCTCGGCTCCGCTCGGAATGACAGAGAAACGCGAGCAGTTGGGCCACATTCTCTAAGTCGCGAACTGATCGCGGCAAACGAAGCCGGTTGGCGGGCAAAAAGAACTTCGGGCTTTCGTCATTCCTTCGTCCTTCGTCATTCGTGCTTCGTCATTCCCGCGCATTCGTACTTCGTCATTTCCAGCGTTCCTACTCCGTGACGTAGAGAATGCGGCCACATTGCTCGCAGCTCACAATCTCGTTTCCACTTTTGGCGTGCACCGCGGTCGCTGTCGTCACCTTCATGTGACATCCGGTACAGACACCGTGCTCGACCGCGACCACGGCGGCGTCACCTTTACTCGCGAATAACCGCTCGTAACGCTCCATCACCTCTTCGTCGATGTTGTGCGCGAGCTGCACCCGTTCGTTCTTTAGTTCTCCCAGCTGCGTTTGCAGCGTTTTCGTTTTTTCCTCGAGATCGGCTAGTTGCCGGTTGACAGAATCGCGTCCGGCCGATGCCGTCTTCTCGGCCGTCGCGATTTCCGCCCGCAACTTGTCTGCTTGTTCCATGAGCTCAAGCTCCTGATCTTCGAGTTGCACGATTTCCTTTTCGTAGCGCTCGATTTCATGGCCCATTGCCTGAAACTCGTCGTTCTTGCGCGTCTCGTACTGTTGCGTCTTTAGCCGCGAAATGGTGCTTTGACGCGTCCCGACGTCGAGTTCCAACTTTTTGCGATCGACCTCCAGCTGTCGCGCCCGTTGTTTCAACGATTCCAGGCTGGCGGCAGTGGCAGCAACCTGCGCTTCGAGATTCTTTCGTTGTTGCGGCAGGGTCTTTATCTCGATCCCAATCTGCCGGATTTTTTGATCGCGATCTTGCAGGATCAACAGTTTTTCCAGCTCCGCTTGCACTCGGAAAACGCTATCGATTGAAGGCGGGGGCGTCAATCGTGGTCAAACGCGATCAGATCTCGCTACCATTTAAAGACCACCACCTTGACCAAGGCAACGGAACGTTGTTAATCCGACTGCGATGAAGCGGCTGCTCTGGCTCGATATCGCAAAAGCACTCGCCATTTCCTGGGTGGTTTATTTTCATTTTTTCAACACTTGTTTCGAGCACGCCCAGTTCCCACCCGATGACTGGAGTGGTATCGGCGCCAGCGCGGTCACGATTCTCCGGATGGTATGGCTGAAAATTTCGGGCATCGGTTTCCACGCGGTCGGTGTTTTCATCATTCTCAGCGGGTGGGCGCTAATGGAATCGACAGCGCGCCGGGCGGAATCGCGGTCGCTGAAATGGGGAAGCTGGTTCCGCGCGCGCTTTCTACGCCTCTATCCCATGTATTGGGTCGCACACCTGGTCTATCTCGTCTCGCCATTCGTCGCGCGACTTGAGCCAGTAGATAGCCGCATCATACTAAGTCTACTTGGCCTGCGTTTCATCGATATCACGATGAATTTCATGTATCTCAACGCCGCCTGGTGGTACTTCTCCATGCTCATCCAATTCTATCTCATCTTTCCCCTGCTTTTCTTGGCCGCGCGGCGCTTTGGCCCATTTACCTTTTTACTTATGGCGTGCGCGCTTGGATTTTTTGTGCGCTACCTGATGCTCGTTGTCTATCCGCAACATGGCTTTTGGGTCCTTGGAGGCTTTGCCATTTGTCGCCTGCCCGAGTTTGCGCTGGGGATGGCCTTGGGAATGTGGCACAAACAATTACCTGCGCGGGTTGAGTGGTTTCTTTTGCGCGGCATGGGTTTGCTCGCCGGACTACTGTTCTATCCCGCAGCGCTGTGGCTGTATCACAACGGGATTACTTATGTCTTTGTTGATTTCGCCACTGGCGCCTGTTGTTTACTCGAGGTGGTGGGCGTCGCTGGGTTTATCTGGCGATTAAATGGCGTCGCCAAACTATTGGGTTTGGTTGGCGCGTTCTCCTATGGCCTGTATCTCATCCACCAACCTTACGTTATCTGGTTGGGACTTCGTATCCGGCCATTATCGGCCTGGTCATTCCTATTAATCTTTGTCGCAACGCTGATTGTGCTTAGCGCGTGGGGAATTCTCTTGGAGAAATCGACTAACGGACTCGTAAACAAACTTTTTCCGCCGAAGAAAGGCGAATAATGATCAGTGAACCGTGTCTATTCACCGATCATCTATTACTGTTCACAATCGAGGTTGGACTTTCCGAAAAATCGCGCCACTCTGGCCACTCATGAAAATCCTTACCATCATCGCTCGCGTGCTACTTGGACTCGGGTTCGTCGTCTTCGGCTCAAACGCCTTTTTGCATTTCATCCCCATGCCGCCAATCCCGCAGACCCTGGCCGGTGACTATACGCGAGTTTTTTTTGCCAGCGGTTACGTTTATGTCGTTGGGGCGCTCCAAGTGATTGGGGGTTTGCTCCTCCTGCTTGGGCGCTTCGTTCCGCTGGGTCTTACGATTCTCGGCGCAATCCTCGTCAACATTTTGATCTTCCATACCCTCATGGCGCCGGAAGGTTTTCCACCTGCACTCGTATTTACCGCCCTCGAGCTGTTCCTGGTGTGGCGGTATCGTGAAGCTTTTATTCCGTTGCTCAGGCCGTAAGACCTTGGCTCATTGAGGAGCCGCGGCCGGCGACCTCGGCTACAGCTACAATCCTTCGAAATCGTGGAGACCGAACCTGCGGACACAGTCCCTTCGTTGCCAGAAGTCGTTTTGCAAGTCGTGCAAGAATTACACGCGCGGATTTTCAGCGGCGTGCGAAACGAATTTAGGCAAGGTGCTCCACTGGTCCCGCCTGTGCGGGATTGGCTTCCGTAAGGTTAGAAACAATGGAGAACCTTGCTCCTCTTTTTTGATTCGATGTTCCGATGAGTAAGCCTGCGAATAAGCCATCAAAGACAAAGCGTTGGTCGGCTCGAGTCACCAAGCACAGTGACGCACTCGATCTGCGGCCAAAAGTTTTCCGATCCAGCAACCCGCGCCAGGTCGCCTTATCGTTGAAACGTTCTGCCGAAAGGAGCAAGCGACGAAAGGGCACGCCCTATCAATCAGCCATGTCGATGCTGAATTTTTACATTAATCGCGCCGGCAAGAATCTTCCGAAAAAGCAAAAGCGCGTCTTGGAGAAGGCCAAAGACGAACTGCGCGATGTTTTTGGACGGGACTAAGGCGGCTTTTCGTCCGCATGACCAGGATCTGGATTAAGATCGTTGTTTTATTGCTGCCTTCGATAGCAATGGCTTTCATACCCCCTGACGAGAAAACGATTCGCAATGCGATTGGTGATCTGAACGGATTGCCGGCTGTCTTCCAACGCGTATTTACGCCGGATAAAAATGGCTTTGATCCGATTCCAGAACCAAGACCGGGCGACTGGCTCGCTGTCCATAACGAACGAGGGCAAACGTTCGACGAGTTCAAAGCGTCACAACCAAACCGGCCAGGACAAAAACAGCATATAATTTACCTCCAGCCACTCGGGGATTTCGCACCTGAGCACAGTCCCTCCAACGACAAACTATGCGAGTTCGCGGCTGCATTTTTCGCGATGGAAGTGAAAGTGCTTCCGCCGGTCAAGATTGATGGCTCGACCTTCGTCACGCGCCGCAATCCAATCACTAATAATCCGCAGATTCTCACTGGCGACGTCCTGGATTTTCTCAAAACCCACATTCCCGCGGATGCCTTCTGCATTCTCGCTATCACCATGGAAGACCTTTATCCGGAGCCTTCCTGGAACTTCGTCTTCGGACAAGCTTCGGTGCGCGAGCGTGTCGGCGTTTACAGTTTTGCCCGGTATGATCCAGCATTTTATGGTGAAGTGCGGGCGCCCGGTTACGAGACGCTGCTATTGCGCCGGAGTTGCAAAGTGCTCGCGCACGAGACCAGTCACATGTTCGGCCTCGCTCATTGCACCTACTTCAACTGCCTGATGAACGGCTCAAATCATTTAGCCGAGTCTGATCGCCGCCCACTGCATCTGTGCCCGGTTTGCCTGCGCAAACTGCAATGGAGCATCGGCTTTGACGTTTTGAAACGCTACTCCGCACTCGAGGAAATCTATCGCGCCAATGGATTCACCGATGAAGCCAACTGGCTCACGCGGCGGCTGAAAAATTTGCAACGCGACTAACGAT
>QHRO01000079.1 GCA_003220155.1 Verrucomicrobiota bacterium | reverse complement strand
AGGCCAGGAAGACCAGGAGCAATAGAAGGAGCACGCCAACCAGACGCACCCACCATTGGACAGCACGCGTTTCACCGAAGGTCATCGTGTCATTGATCGCGTTGCCGTTGCGCTTTTGTCAATGCGATGTTCGGTAGTCAACGGTCGACGAAAAATTCCAGATCTCTAATCCTGGCAATTGCCTTATTGGGAGACGTGCGTCTGTCTCTTCTGCCGGTAAGTTGGCAAATCATCCGCTAGACGAATCCACGGCAACCGGTCCTTAACCCAAGTGTGGTCAGCTGGCGTCACTGTCGTCGGCTGGTCGAAGCTGCAAACGGTGACATCTATCTCCTCAGCATCCGCTGCCGCGAGGAAGGTGAGCGGAGTACCACAATTTGGGCAGAACGAACGCAGACGCCCAGCCCACGGCAATTCTCTCGGTTGCCCGGTGGTGAATCTAAAGCCACTTCGGCTGAACGATGCCCACGTCACGAAGGGTGCGCCGCCGCTCCGGCGGCAGTCTAAGCAATGGCAGTAGGTGATATTGTAAGGCTGCCCCGTCGCCTCATATCGGATAACCACACAAACAACCACCGGCGATAGCGTTTGGATTCATGCTTCTTTTCCCGAGTACCTTTTCTCATTAGTCGACAAGAGAGATTCCGTTTCATTACCTATACGCTCGGAGGGGGCGGTTAAACAGCTTTGTGAGACAGATGATTAGTATCAAGAGCGAGGAGTGCTGCGATGCCTCGTCCGAATTTTAAAGCGACCTGGTGCGCGATGCAGGGTTCGAACCTGCGAGTTGTCGCCGCGGCGACCGCTCTGGGCGCTAGCTTAACAAACGGTAGTTTTGGGGAAATACGGAAATGGTGCGCGATGCTGGGTTCGAACCAGCGACTTCTTGCGTGTGAAGCAAGCGCTCTACCACTGAGCTAATCGCGCCAATTTCCAGTCAGAGATTAGCACAAAATTGGATCGTCAAAGACCGAAACTTCATAGGGCGGCAGGGAGGAATGCCCGCCTTACAATTTCAGAAACTTGCTGAATGAAACAGCCACAGGCCTGTTTGGCGCACAGGCTTAAAGCCTATGTTACTCATGGAGCACGGGCGATGCAGGAATGTGAGCAGCCGATGGGCAAAATCCGAAGCCGTCGCATTAAAAATTCGCGCAGGTAGTTTGTCTGGTCGCATTGAATTCAACTTCTCCAAGCTATATTATCCCCGGTGTTTCGGCGAAGCCTGATCATAGTCAGTTGTTTGCACCTCGTAGCGTTTATTGGCTGGCTTGACTACATTACCGGTTTCGAAAACTCCCTCCTCATCTTCTACCTGGCGCCAATTGCCATCGGAACGTGGTTTCTCGGTATTTGGTTCGGCATCGCAATGGCAACATTCTGCGTTATCGCGACTGTCCTCGCAGACGTCGCTGCTGGTGTTCCCCGCGTCCCCGTTTGGAACTGTGCGACCGCTTTCGTTGCCTATCTTATTTTTATTTTTCTTCTCCGCCGATGGCATTCGCTGCTCAGCGAAATGCATCTGCGGGTAAAAGAGCGCACTGCTGATTTGCAACGCGAGCTCGCTCGAAGACAGCAATTGGAGAAGGAAATCGCGGTAGTCGCCGAAGAAGAACGTAATCGGGTAGGACGTGAACTACACGACAGCCTCGGACAACATCTTGCCGGGACAGGCTTACTGGCGGAGACCGTCGCGAACCAGTTGGAGAAGGAGAATAGTGCTATCCAACCTACTGCCAGAAAGGTGGTGAGGCTGATCGACCAGGGGATCGACCTTACCCGAAAAATTGCCCGTGGCCTGTATTCCTCGGAACTGGATGGCGACGGCCTCTTTTCTGCGCTGGAATCGCTCTCTCGCTCGGTCGCGAATGATCAAGTAAAATGCGAATTCGAGCACAGCGGCAAACCGCCTCGCTCCAAGGAACTGGTAACCCAAGTGTATTGGGTGGCGCGCGAGGCCGTTACCAACGCGCTCAAGCACGGCCAGCCACGGCATGTCCGAATCCACCTGCAAACTACTAGAGATTATCTTCGGCTAAAGGTCGAAGATGATGGTCGCGGTTTGTCTCAAGCCACGATGAAGGATGGGATCGGTTTAAGAGTGATGGCTCAGCGGGCGGAACTTGCCGGTGGAACATTGCGAGTAGAAAAGGCAGCGCACGGAACCGTCGTGCACTGCGAGATACCACTTGCCGAGAACTAGTCCAGATCCGTTCTCTCTGGGTCGAACAATCATTATCCCCATGCCGGGCTCGATCCTGGGTGCGCATGTCTCTCGTCGACGAATGACGAAGCACGGGTGACGAATGACGAAGGAATGACGAAAGAAGGACGAAGTTCGAATGACCTGCGGCACGGTCAAGGCTCCGAATTTGGCGAGCGGCAGCCCTAGTATTCTTATCTATGTCGGGCGATGCCTGTCAAAAGGGACCGCATAAGCAGATATCGTCCATTGCAAGTATTCGACTTCTGCCCATAACTACTTAAGTGGAAAAGAAGAATCGGTCCCGCGTCTTTATTGTGGACGATCATCCGGTCGTGCGCGACGGGCTTAAGAATTTGATCGAGCAGGAAGAAGACCTGATGGTTTGCGGAGAAGCGGCGGATGCAGCGACTGCCCTTAAGACAATTCCCCAAACATCTCCCGATGTTGCTTTGGTCGACCTTTCCTTAGAACATAGCTCCGGTCTTGAGCTGGTAAAGGACATCAGGAACCAGTACCCGGAACTTCCGGTCATCGTTCTTTCAATGCACGATGAGCTGGTTTATGGCGAACGAGCGGTCCGTTCTGGCGCGCGCGGTTATTTAATGAAAGGCGAAAGTTCGCAGCGGGTAGTCTCAGCCATTCGCAGTGTGCTTCAGGGCGAAGTATTCCTAAGCGAGCGATTAATAGCTCAGATCGCGTCGCGGCTGAGCCATGCAAAAACAACGCGGCCACCGATTGAACGACTGAGCGATCGCGAGCTGGAGGTGTTCCAAATGCTTGGGCAAGGAACGAGCACTACGGCCATCGCGGGAAAGCTCAATCTTTCGATTAAAACCGTGCAAATGTATGTTGCCCGAGCGAAAGAGAAATTTGGAGTAACAAGTGCACGCGAACTAATGCGCGAAGCTGTTCGCTGGGATGAAGCTCAGGTGAGGTGATCGGTAGCGCATGGCCGTGCTAAAAGCGGCAGAAGACTGCCGAACTCCAAAAGCTGGCGCCTGCTTGTTACTGCCTCCGAAATTCGCGAAGCGTCTTGGAGTGCGCCAGCCCGCTGGCGCTTCGGATTTTAATTCCGCGCCGCTGAGCTTCATTTGCCGCTCCTCTTGAAATAAGGAAGCGAAGTAGCCTCAAAAAAAGTGGGTCGCGCCCTCCTTCAAAGAGCGCGAGCCAGGAATGAAAGCTACGACTAGCTAGTCGCCCGTCTTAGCGGCGCGGTCACCTTCTTTAATCGCGTCCGCTTCGCTCATGTATTTACCCTGCTTCGTCTTGCCGTAAAAACGTGAGCCTTCTTTATGATAGATGTGGCTTTCGGTATTAACCCATACCATTCCGTGACCACCACCTGGTGCCGGTGTAACATTAGCCTCGGCGGAACCTGTGGCGGTCGTTGCTGCCGGACTAGGGCTGGATTTAGGCTTAAATAAGGAACCAATCTTCGAGAGGGGGTTGGCCGGAGACGCCGACGCTGCCGGCGTCGCTGTGGAAGACGCGCCTGCTTTCTTGCGAGCGTGACGTTCCGCCGGCGAGGCTGATGCGGCCGGGCTTGCGCTTGATGCCGGCGACGCTTCTGCTTTCGTACGACCGCCTTTTTTCGCTGGCGACAGCGAAGCTTCCGGGCTGGTAGCTGGCGCGGGTGAGGTCTCGGCTTTCTTACGTCCGCGCGTTTTCGCCGGTGAAGCAGAAGCTTCGGGGCTGGCCGCTGGCGCAGGGGAAGTCTCAGCTTTTTTCTTACGGACCTTCTTCGCCGGTGAAGCGGATGCTTCAGGGCTGGCGCTGGGCGATGGAGTCGGGCTTTGTGCGCCAACCAGGGAAACGCCCGCAAAAATAATTATCGATACAAGCAGAGCACGTTTCGTAGTCATGAAACGCAGGCTAAAGGCGTGCTTGGATTTTCGTCAACGCTAATGTGAAACGGATCAGCGTAATGAAGTTGTTGCGGATGCCGGCGATTTGTTTTTTAGCAACAAAGCAGCGACCAGACCGACGCAGAGAAAGCCGATAATTTCAATAGACATGTAGGCAGCGGTGTAATTGGAAGGGAAGCCATACCAGTTCCAGTAGGGAATGTTCGTGGTGATTGCCGCAAGAATTCCAGCGACGAAAACGAACCCGATTCGACCGCTGAAACTTTCAATCCCGGTCTGAGTAAGAAGGAAAACAACGAGCATGGCTTCGAGGAGTTCGGTGGCAAACTCGATGCCCAACAACTTGCCGAATGAAAACTCTCGGGTGGGATGATAAAGCAACACTCCCGATGGACCGCTGGCGGCTTTCTCCATAGCGCGTTTCATCGCGTCGCTCTTCTCCTGCCGGGTTGCGTTTGGGCCCGCCTTGTGTCCCGGAAAATGATAAAGGCCGTGAGCGTCGCCAAGGTTTGTTTTTAAAGCATCGAGCATCGCGGCTTCATCCTTGAATTCACGCATGCCCGTTTCGCCGAGGGGCAGCAAATCATGCGCCAAGAAGCTCCAGATAAACATTGTGATTCCACCAAGAATAGCTGCGACAAAAGCACGCGTTGTCATAATGACTCTGCGGATTGCCAGTTTCTGAAACCAATTGCAAGTCTAACTTCGCGGTAGGCTCTCGATAAGCGAATCGCTAAATTGTTGAATCGCTTCAAGCGACGTCCCGTTTTCTCTGGGTTTGCTCTGGCCCACTATGGCATGGCGATCAACTGGTGGGATTCCAGCTGTGCTCCAACCTCGCCGCATGATGACCTGTTGCGACCAAACGCACTACCGAGAATTGGGAGTGGTCAAAGTGTGGTCGGGTACGTTTCGGGCAGCTCACCGCGGTCCCATTGGGAGGTGCGTTCAAGAGGCTCTAGCGCCTTGGTTTGATCGATGTGAATGATGACGTCGAATTGCGCCGGCAATCGTACTTCGAAGTAATGACTGAGACGCTCCGTTCGTGGTCGGTAAATCACGCCGATGGCACGCTGCAGCCGGTCCCTTTGCAACAAATCGTTAGCCCTGTTGCGCTCGCGCAGGTCAATCCAGAAAGTCGGCTGATCAGTAGCGTGAAATAGTTCCTCGTAACTGCCGGCCAGGGCTGGGCGCACGTGCTTACGTTCGGCAGGCGCGCCCCAGTCCGATGCGGCCGTAACCGTCCCCCCATAGGTGCTGAAGCCGATGGCGAAGGCGCGCTCGCCAAAGCGTTCGCGGACGAGCTGGCCAATATTAAGCTCGCCGCGCGCGTGCATTTCTGTGGCTCGGGCATCGCCCAGATGAGAGTTGTGCGCCCAGACAACAACTTTGGCCTGACCACTGTCGAGGTGACTAAATAGCTCACTCAACGTTTCGAACATGTGTTGGTCACGCAAGTTCCACGAACTGGCGCGACCGTGAAACATGGCGCGATAGTAGCGTTCCGCATTCATAACCAGCCGTGCGTTCTGCTCTGCGGAAAAGAATTCTTCCTCACCAATGTGTCCGTCGCGCCGGATGAATTCGGCGTATTTTCGTCGCAATTCCGTTAGCTGTGCTACGACATCGTCTTCGCATGGCTCCGCTCTGCCGGCGACAGTGGCGAGCCCATAATGCTGCGGATCTTCGCCAAAATGATCGAAACAAGCATAGCGCTGACGGGCCCGGCGCGCCGCGGCGGGATCGATTTTGTCGAGATAATTGAGCACCGCTTCGATCGAAGTATGCATGCTATAGAGATCGAGTCCGTAAAAGCCGACAAGATTGTCTTTATTGTGCGCATTCCATTGTCGCAGCCATTCGATAAAATCCACGACAACAGTATTACGCCACATCCATGAAGGAAACCGGCGAAAATCGTTGAGGGCTTCGCTGGCTCGCTTGTCATCACTGCGGCCGGTGACAAAGCGGTGAACACGAAAACTGTCTGGCCAATCTGCTTCCAGAGCAACGGCGCGAAATCCTTTTTCTTCAATTAATCGACGAGTAAGGGCAGTACGGATCGCGTAAAACTCATGCGTTCCATGTGAGGCTTCGCCGATGAGAACGCATTGTGGCTCTCCAGCCATTTCTACCAGCGAGTCGTAGTCCGCATTCGTGGTAAGCGCGCGTGCGGCGCCGGCAATTACGGCGGCCTCGTTATCAAGCGCTGTTTTCATGCCAAAGCCAACCTCGTATTTGCTTCGCGCTTCCGAGAAAAGATGCGTGCATGTCATCCGAGGGAAACATAATTGTGCGTTTCCGGAGAAAAGAGGCAGAATCCTGTCTGGCGCACAGACTTGGAAGTCTATCTTCCATCGCGGCCGAGCGATCTGGGTAATCCGCCGTTTAGAATCTTGCTTCGTTCTTGCCGTCATGGATTCAGCTTAGCTCACCATCGATTTCGCGTAACTGACGGGCCCTTGTTGGGCTCGCAGGAGGTCCCCCCTGCAGTTCAGAAAAAGGGACCTGTCCTGCGCCGTCGCGGTGAAACGCTTCAACCTTGTCGAGATAACGAATTGGTCTACCCTAAAACGGGATGCCGTTCTTCGAAGTAACTAATTTACTGCGGTTCGTTGTCTTGATCGCAATCCTTCCTTTGGCTGCTGCAGCTCGGCCGCCGATGAAGGCGATCGTGATTCATTCTTCTGGGGGGCCGGAAGTATTGAAGTATGAAGATGCGCCGCGACCGCAGCCGAAAGATGATGAAGTGCTCATTCGGGTGATGGCTGCGGCGGTTAATCCGGTTGACGTTTTTATTCGCGAAGGCCGGAGCAACCAGTTTCCTCTCATCCCGGTATGGATGCAGCGGGTGTGGTAGAACAAGTTGGAAACAAAGTCACAAAGTTTAGACGAGGTGATGCCATCTACGCCTATCTCAGTTTTGAAGAGCAAGGCGGTTATGCCGAGTTGGCGGTGACGAAACAAGATCATGCTGCACTCAAGCCCAAATCGATCGATTTCGAACAGGCGGCAGCCGTCCCACTTGCGGCAACTACTGCCTGGCAGGCGCTAGTCGACAAGGCCGGACTGAGCACTGGGCAAACGGTTCTTATTCACGGCGGCTCGGGCGGGGTAGGGACGTTTGCTGTGCAAATTGCCAAAGCACGCGGCGCCAAAGTTATCGCGACCGCATCCACCGCAAACCAGGACCTACTTAAGCAGCTTGTTCATTATCGGCCTCACGGCTTTAGTCGCATGGCCGCTTAAAATGTTCGGCAAAACTGCAAGAACTCTTTGTGGCGACGAAATCAAGTCGAGCAACGAGACACATGTTTCACGCTCGACTGAATTGTCCGCGCCGAGTGGGCTGATAGCGTGCTCCATGATTTACCATTGCATTCGTTACACAATCGATCCGCACAAGCTCGACGATTTCGAAGCGTATGCCCGTAAATGGATGGAAGGCGACATTATCCGTCGCTGCGGCGGCAAGCCTATTGGCTATTTTCTCCCTAAGAAAGGTTTGGGCGGTTCGGATAAAATTGCGCTTGCCCTCATCGGATTTAAAAGCCTGGCCGACTACGAAAACTACCGCGGGAAATTGATGGACGATTCCGAGGCGCGGGCGAATCTGGCGGAAGCTGAGAAGTCTCGCTGTATTCTGTCGGAGGAGCGATCGCATTTTTATCGGATCGAATAAAGGACAGCGGAGAGAGGAGTTGACAGATCGAAATGCGCGTTGAGCCCAATATCGCTCCGGTGGCCGCGTTGTTCGGCGAGCCGAGCCGTGCGGCTATTTTGACTGTGCTGTTGGACGGCGGTGCCTTGCCCGCGGGTGAACTCGCGGGCGTAGCGGGCATAAACCCGACGGCCGCCAGTGGACATTTGTCAAAACTAGTCACCGGGGGACTGCTGGCGGTGGAGGTTGAGGGGCGGCATCGATTTTACCGGCTGGCTAATCCCGCCGTCGCCACGGTGATCGAAGATTTGGCGCAGCTTTCTGGAAGGCCAGCAATTTTCAATCTGCCGCAACTCTCACCCTCCGCGCTGGCCCTTCGCCAGGCCCGCACTTGTTACGATCATCTGGCCGGCGAGTTAGCCGTCACGATCACTGCCACCCTTGAAGATCGGGGATGGCTTGTTCGAGGGAAAGGTAAGCGTTACGAGATCGGGAGTGAAGCGGGGCGGCAGTGGTTTGCTAACCAGGGAATAAGTTTCCAAACGATCAAACCGGGCCGATATGGGTTGGCAAGACAATGTCTGGATTGGACTGAGCGCCGACCACATCTCGCCGGTCCTCTGGGAGCGCATTTACTCGCCCGATGGTGCGAACGCGGTTGGTTCAAGCGCGGAAGGGGGCAACGTCTGGTGGAGGTCACTGCTTTGGGACGGCGCAGGCTGCGCCAGGAACTTGGTCTGACTTTTGGCAATCACGGTTGCGAACGTTTTGCAACGAGACGTCATGGACGTTGCATTCTACGAAAGGCTTGACGGACACGCCGGTAACACATCGTTGATCCGGTTGCGCCTGCTGTCCGAATTGACGGGCTGTGAGATTCTAGGTAAGGCGGAATTCATGAATCCCTCTCGAGGAGAGCTTCATCAGGAATTACGGCAAAGAATCCTCAATTTGTCGGGTGTTGCGGAGTGGCAGAATGCGGGAATCCACGAAGACGCGTTTTGTGTCGAACGGACAATGTTAATGCATATCCATGGCCACGGCCATTGCGACATTCGCTTGTCGAAAGGTGATCAGAAGCAGTTCTTGCGGAAGGCAAAACATGTCCGCACCGCTGGGCGCCGGAAGCAGGATACGTCACGTTCATTGTGGACCATGAACAGGATTTGGAGCCAGCAACGGATCTGATTCGGATGTCGCATCATCATTTTGCCGGCAAACAGATCGTTTTCCGAACGGAATACCAACAGACCCAACAAGGATCGTAATAACAAGGGATCGATTATGAAACTATTTGTCATGGGAGCGACTGGTCGGACCGGCCAGGAGGTTGTTCAGCAGGCGCTCGCAAGAGATCATCATGTAACCGGGTTTGTGCGTTCACCTGAAAACTTCAGGTTGAAGAATGAGCGACTGACCGTCTTGAAAGGGAATGTCATGGACGAAAACGAACTTTTTCGCGCCATGCAAAATCATAATGCGATAGTTTCGACCCTGGGACCGCGAGAAGTTTTTAAACCGAGCTCAATGCTCCATGATAGCGCTCTTGCGACCACTCGGGCAATGAATCGTTCAGGAGTAAAACGGCTCGTCGTTCTCTCGGCGGCAGCGCATTTCCCTGGTATCCTCAATCGCATCGCCAGTTTTATCATGCGGAACCACATGCACGATTCACTCGCGATGGAGGCGATCGTGCAAGCCAGCGGTCTGGACTGGACGATCGCCCGGCCTCCTCGTCTCACTCAGGAAGGCTATACCACCCATCGAAGTCGGGAAGATGCCGCTCCCCGGATGGGTTTCAGTCTGTCCCGCAAAGCGGTGGCGGCGTTCATGCTCGACGCGATCGAACAAAAGAAACATTTCCACAAGATCGTGGGTATCGCGAAATAACTTATAGATTTCTGGAAACGAACTTGCCGAGCAAATGAAACTAGTCGCGCGACCGATGCCACAGTTGTCGTGCTGAAGGACACCGGCCACTGGATTCTGCAGGAAAGACCGAAGGAAACAACCGACGCGCTGGTTAAGTTTCTTTGACTGCCAAGATCCCCCGGAGGCTTAACCCCACAATTCACGCGGAGGAATACCGATCCTACCATTATCATATGACACTGCATGATGACGGTCGCCAGCGAGGAGCAACGGGCCATCGAGGTCGACGTAATCGGCGGCGCTGGCGAGAAGGCGGGCCGGAGCGATTCCTAACGAGGTGCAGACCATGCAGCCAATCAATAATTTGAAGCCGGCTTCGCGGGCGCGTTCGGTCAAGAGCATCGCTTCAGTTAGCCCGCCGCTCTTGTCGAGTTTTATGTTTACCATCTCATAGCGATTCTTCAGGCGGGGAAGATCGGCAGTAGTATGGCAACCCTCATCCGCGCAGACAGGAATAGGGTGATCGAGGGTTTCGAGGACTTCATCGGCATCCGCCGGAAACGGTTGTTCGATTAATTCGATCCCGAATTGGCATAACGCTGGCGCGACTTTGCAGTAATGGTCTGAGGTCCATGACTCGTTAGCGTCGATCAGCAGACGCGCCGCCGGCGCCGCCTCGCGCACAGCTTTGACCCTGGCAAGATCCGGGTCGTCGCCGCCCAGTTTGAGTTTTAGAATAGGAGCAGTTGCATGAACTTTCGCCACCGCAGCCATTGCAGCCGGCGTGTCCAGACTAATCGTAAACGACGTTTTAACTTCGGGAGCGAGCGGGATGTTCGCCAGTTCCCAGGCGCGTTTGCCCGAAATTTTCGCTTCAAGGTCCCAGAACGCACAGTCCAAGGCATTACGTGCCGCACCCGCCGGCAACAGCTTTTGAATCTGCTGCCGATCCAAACATTGTCTGCTTTTGATGGATTCGATCTGGGCCAAAACAGAGGCAGGGCTTTGGTTGTAACGTCGGATCGGGACCGCTTCACCACGTCCGATGTGCTGTCCATCGGTCACGGTCACGACAACGACACGGGCTTCCGTGCGAGCACCGCGGGAAATGCGAAACGGTTTATCTAAAGGCCAGCTTTGTTCCTGTGCGTCAAGTGCGAGGTGACCGGCGTTCAAATCGTTTAATTAACTAGCATTCAACTCTCAAGAGGCAACGTTCAATCGAGGTCAGTCCGATGTTCCGCGCGGATTTCGACCGCGCTTGCCAATCACTATTCAACGATCACTGTTCCCGTTTCTCTCCCTCTGGGTGGCGCACTCGTCTCGAGTGCTGGTTTCCGCGTCTCGCGGAAACAGACTTCGAGAGATCGCGCGGTAGCCGCAGGCCACACATTGTCAATGTGGAGCTGGTGTCGGCGTCAGGTCGGAACTCGCACGAACGATTGACCTTCGCGCAACAATTATCTACAACGACCGGGAACCAAACATGCACGTCATCCTTCAAAGAATACAACTATTCGTCACTCTGCTCCTAGTAACCGGATCACCGATGGCAGCGCGCGCGAGCGAACCAATCACCGTCGTTTACGGCCATGGACGCGCGTGGCTCATGGATCTAACAATCACTGGACAAACCCAGCTTGAGAAAGGCGATCTCGAAGCGGCACAGAGAAGCCTGGACACGGTCCTTAAGGCCGATCCTGCTTTTTACCCTGCCTACTACGTTCGAGCTAGAGTATTTCTGAATCGAGGCAAGTTCCAGGAGGCGATCCAGGACTGCAACGAGGCATTACGAAAGGATTCCACTTTTGCAGAAGCTTCCTTGCTTCGGGCCAAGGCAAACTATGACCTCGGCCGCTACGGCGAGAGCCTGAAGGAAATTGATCATGTAATTACTATTCGCCCCCGTCGAGACGCTTTCGCCAGAGCGTACAGCGACCGCGCCTGGCTGCGACTAAACTGTCCGGACCAATCCTACCGAAATGGACAGCAAGCCGTCAAAGATGCGACCGCGGCTTGCAAGCTCATTGATTGGAAGGACGAGGACATGATCGACACCCTGGCGACGGCGTATGCAGAAGTCGGCGACTTCGATTCTGCCGTTCGTTATGAAGAGAAAGCGCTAGCCATCAGAGGCGTGAAGGCTAACGATTCCAAGCGCCTGCAAGCACACCTTGATTCATTCAAACAACACCGGCCGCTGCATGCTCGCTAAATAGCTTTGTTCCGAACGCGCTCCTAGTTTTGCCTGTGTGCGCTTTGGCCCATTCTAGTTCTGCGGAGCGACAGGCTCCAACCTGTTAAGTGCCACTTCGGCTCGGACTTTCGGCAGGTTACGGAACATAGACCTCCAGGTCTGTGCGCCCAGCGGAGTTGTACTCCGCTACCATGCCGACTGAAAAGCGGACAAAATGTCCGCTTGGCGCACAGGCGGCTGGCCTGTGTTCCATCGCTTAAACAGCCACTCAGATTTGGATTGTCAGCCGCGTGAACGATCTAAAAGATTAACCCCATGAAAGTCACCAAAAACATCGGCATGCTGCTGCTCGCGGTTTTTTTGATCATATATGGCCTCTTAGGGTTTGGCGTAAATTTAGGGCCAGCTGTTTTTCTGCTCTACCTCGTCGCGCTGGCCGCCGGCATCTTTATTCTTATTGGCAAATAGGTATGGGGAAATGACGAAGCCCGAATGACGAATGACCGAGCACAAATTGCGATCTCATGCTCGTGCTCGTAATCGTAATCGTAATCGTAATCGAAGGAAGAACGGAGGATCGGGCCGGAAAGCAGGGATTACGAAGCAGGAGGGGAGATGGTGATAAGTAAGAAGTAAGAAGTGGAGGAGCGGCTGACCTAGTTGAGCAACTCGACCGGGTCGCCTTTGCGGATCATGCCTTCGACGAGCACGGCGCCGTAGACACCGGCCATGCCGCTGTGAGCTTGCGCGACTGCTTTCAAGATCGCGGGTGATTTCTCTGCTGTATCCGGATCGAGCGTGATCATCATGCAGCGCGGATCGCGCTCTAGAATCGAGACGACCACTTTCGATCCGATCCGCATGGATCGACCGACGAACGCGTCCTCGGCGAAGCCGTCGGAGGATGTTAAATCCAAATAAACGTTTGCCCGGAAGCGCCGTTTATCCACGCTGATCCCTGTTTCCTCGCCAAGTTTTTTTGCCGATTGCACGGCAAAGATCGATAACGGACGGCAATCGGTCATGGCCTTGTCCGAGCGACGCAACGTGAGTTGGTAGTTCTCGTCGACGTTTGTTCGGAGATGGTCGATCAAAGCCGGGTC
>QHRO01000248.1 GCA_003220155.1 Verrucomicrobiota bacterium | reverse complement strand
ACATCGGGGTCGCCGTCGGGACGGAACGGGGGCTGGTCGTTCCGGTTGTGCGCGATGCTGACAAAAAGTCCTTTGCTGATTTAGAGCGGGATATCGCCGACTACGCGAAGAAAGCGCGTGAAGGAAAATTGAAAATCGAAGAGCTCCAAGGGGGTACCTTTACGATCTCGAACGGCGGCGTTTACGGCTCGCTCTTGAGCACACCAATTTTGAATCCGCCGCAGAGCGGAATTTTGGGCATGCACAAAATCATGGAGCGCCCCATCGCCGTAAACGGCGCGGTCGTGGTCCGTCCGATGATGTACCTCGCCCTTAGCTACGACCATCGCATCATCGATGGCAAGGAAGCCGTCACATTTCTCATTAAGGTGAAGGAAGGAATCGAAACCCCCAAGACATTACCGATTGATTTTTGAAACATCCCGTCCAGGCGGAATGGCCGGCCTCGCCATACCTTTATGCGAGGGGGGTGATGTTACCCATCTCAGTCGGACGATGAATCCCCTCACTTCAACTCTCCGAGGGGAAAGGCGGGTATTTGCCCCCTCGTGCTGACTGAGGCCACCTTAAGCTTCAAGCGTTCAAATCAGTTTTTGCGCGAAGTCTGCGACAAGCGTTTGCCTCTCCCTTTGCGCAAAGGGAGATGATTAAGGTGAGGGTTTTCTTCGTTGCTCCAGCGCTGACCAAATTGTTTCCAAGACGCTGTCCAGCTCTTGGCTGATCTCATGATTCCAAAATCGCAGAATCTGAATATCTTTGCTCGCAAGAAACCTTGTGCGTGCCTGATCGAGCGACTCTTTGGCCGCGAAATTGTGGCCGCCACCATCGAGCTCAATCGCAAGGCGCGCTTCGGGGCAATAAAAATCAATTACGTAGCGATCCACCGGATGTTGTCGTCGAAATTCCCAGCCTTGGAGTTGTCGATTGCGAAGGTGACGCCATAAGATTCGCTCATGTCGCGTCGAGTTCTTTCGTAAGTGGCGAACGCGCGTCATTAGCTTACGCTACTAAACTGCTCGGCTGAAGGGAATCTCTTGCATCAGTCTTTCGTCGGCATCTGTCGGGGGTGTGCGTGTTCTGCCTCTCCCTTTGCAAAAAAGGGAGAGGATCGGGGTGAGGGATTTTTCTTTTTCGCAGAGGTGGGTCTCCAACGATCACATCCCACCGCTCGACTCCTCACCTTTGTCCTCTCCTCGCTCGAGGAGGAGAGGAGGTGATTTCAACGCGCCCGCGGTTAGTGCCAGGAACGCGAAAACCTGGGGGAGTTGCTTGTTCCGCCCTTTCGACACAGTTAGCTTTTAGTTATGGATAAATTTGATGTCGTAATTATTGGCTCCGGGCCAGGTGGATACGTGGCTGCCATTCGCGCGGGCCAGCTCGGGCTTAAGACCGCGATCATCGAGAAAGATAAGGAACTCGGTGGGACCTGCCTGAACGTCGGCTGTATTCCGAGCAAAGCGTTGCTCACTTCCAGTGATCATTTTTCTTTTGCGAAAAAGGAAGCGGCCAAACACGGAATCGTGATCGAAAACCCGCGCGTCGATCTGCCGACCATGCAAAAGCGCAAGGACAAAGTGGTGAAAACGCTTACCGGCGGAGTACGCCAGCTGATGAAGACAAACAAGGTGATGGTACTGGAGGGGATGGGCACGATCGTCGCGCCCGGAAAAGTTTCGGTAAAATCGTCTGCCGGCGAAACACAGGAGATCGAAACCAAAAACATTGTCATCGCCACCGGAAGCGTCGCAATCGAGCTACCGTTCGCAAAATTCGATGGCAAAACCATCGTCAGCAGCACCGAAGCGCTTTGCTTCGAGGAGGTGCCAAAAAAATTTCTCGTCATTGGCGCGGGCGCGATTGGACTTGAGCTTGGCTCGGTTTGGAACCGCCTTGGCTCCGAAGTGACGATGCTGGAATTTCTGCCGCGAATCGCCCTCGGTTTTGATCTCGAGCTGTCGAATTTGCTCCGGCGCGCGCTTACCGCACAAGGGATCAAGTTTCATCTCGAGACAAAAGTGACTGGCGTGAAGATCGAGAACGGGCGGGCAATAGCATCGGCCGACAAAGCTAACGAGAAATTGACCTTTGAAGCGGACAAGGTCCTCGTCTCAGTTGGGCGCAAGCCGTTCAGCGAAGGTTTAGGCGCGGAGAAATTGGGTGTCGAGTTCGATGAACGGAAACGGATCAAAGTCGATAAACATTTTCGCACGAACGTGGAAGGCATTTATGCCATTGGCGACGTTATTGCCGGGCCGATGCTTGCGCACAAAGCCGAGGATGAAGGCATTGCCTGCGTCGAGATCATCGCGGGCAAATCCGGTCATGTGAATTACGACGCCATACCTGGAATTATCTACACCAATCCGGAGCTGGCCGGCGTTGGTATCACCGAAGATCAGGCCAAAGAAAAAGCGATGAACGTGCGAATTGGGAAGTTTCCGTTTCGTGCTAATGGCCGCGCCCTGGCGAACGAAGATGTCGAAGGTGTGGTCAAATTTATTGCCGACGCCGAAACAGACAAAATTCTGGGAGCGCACATACTGCAACACGCCGCTTCCGAATTAATCGCCGAACCAACCTCCGTGATCGAGTTCGGCGGTAGCAGCGAGGATCTCGGCCGGACCTGCCACTCGCATCCAACCTTGAGCGAAGCGGTGAAAGAAGCCGCGATGGCGGTGGAGAAACGCGCTCTGCATATCGTGAATCGCTAGCTTTGTGATGCTTACCCGGAACCACAGGGCGACACTTGCGCGAGTTCGGGGAGCGCAGGCTGCCAGCCTGCATCCGTTGGCAGCTTGCCGACGGATCTTCATTTCGGCGACGCCTGCGCCCCACCCCTCTAATAAAGACTGGGCTGGCCGGATGGTCGGGTTTTCCAGCGGCGATGGATCCAGATCCATTGCCCGGGATATGCGCGGATGAATTTTTCGATCTCGGCCGTGTAGAGCGCGGTGGTATCGATGATGTTTTTCTTGACGTAGCTGGCGGTTCGGACGGCTTCGACGAGTTCACCAACCAGAATGCGATAGCGGTTTGTATCCCACACGCAGCACGCCGGAACGATGAGCGCGTCGGTGCGCAAGGCCAGCATGGCGACGGAGCGGGTAGTACAGGCAAGATGACCAAAGAAGGGGACAAAGACGCCGTCGCGTTGCAAAGTGTTTACGTCTGCGAGAAGGCCGAGGTTACCGCCAGCGTCAAGGATGGCGAGACCTTGCAAAACCGAATCGCGTTTGTTAATGGGACGGTTGCCGAACCGGCTGCGCACGCGCGAGGTGTAGCGATCGAGCAGGGGATTGTCGAGAGGGCGAGCGAGGTAGGCGATAGGCTCGAACGTGGCGGAACTAGTAAGGGCGAGTAGCTCCCAGTTGCCAAGGTGTGGCGTAACGAAGATGACGCCGCGTCCAGCAGCCTTGGCGGCGCGGTAGCGGTCTTCGAATCCTTGAGGGAAAGAGGTTTCAACCCGAGCGGCTAGATCGGTCGGGGTTGTGCGCGGAAAATGCGCGAAGTCGGCAATAATACGACCAAAGTTTTCGAAGGATTGTTTGAGCAATCGGCGTCGCTCGGCCAAGGACAGATTGGGGAGAGCGAGTTCGAGGTTCCGCAAGCCGATACGACGCAAACGCGGCAGAGACGCAAAAAGGGCGCGGCTCACGAACATGGCAATTCGCATGGCGAGCGAAAGCGGCAGCAGCGCGAGTAACGCCAAAAGGGCGCGAGCGGCGATGTATTCGAGCATGTGACGCGCGAATTTCATCGCGCACGGCTACTCTGTGACACGGCGAAAAGCGAGAACGGCGTTGAGACCGCCGAAAGCGAAAGAATTCGAGAGGGCAGCTTCGATTTGCGCGGCACGCGCTTCGTTCGGGACGACATCGAGGTCGCAGGCCGGGTCGCGTTCGAGAAAATTTGCGGTTGGTGGGATGAAGTTGCCCTGCATGGCCAGGACCGTGGCGACTGCTTCCAAGGCCCCGGCCGCGCCGAGCGTGTGACCGTGCATGGATTTGGTGGAACTGACGGCAAGGTTATCCGCGTGCGACCCGAAGACCTGCCGGAGCGCGCGCGTTTCGGTGGAATCGTTCGCTGGCGTGCCGGTGCCGTGAGCATTCACGTAATTGATTTGCTCGCGGGAGAGCCCGGCATCGTCGAGCGCGTCGTTCATGGCGCGGGCAGCCCCTTCAGCGAGGGGACTGGTGAGATGATGGGCGTCGGCCGACATGCCAAAGCCCGCGAGCTGGGCATAAATTTTCGCACCGCGCGCACTTGCATGTTCTAACGTTTCGAGCACTAGCATCGCAGCGCCTTCGCCAAGGATTAGGCCACCGCGATTTTTCGAGAAGGGACGGCAGGTGTCCGGCGCGACCACCCGCATCCCCTCCCAAGCCTTTAAGTGACCGAAAACAATTGGCGCTTCGCTGCCGCCGGCAAGCGCGCAATCCAGTGTGCCCTGTCGGATCAACCAAAGGGCTTGCCCGATCGCGTGGTTCGCGGAGGAACAGGCAGTCGAGGTGGTAAAGGTTGCACCAGTGAATTTTTGTTCCATTGCTACATGGCTAGCGACGGCGTTGCTCATGATGCGCGGGACAGCGGTGGGCGAAAGACGCGACTTATTTTCATGATAAAGGTCAAAGTAAAAGGCATCTTCGGTTCCCATGCCGCCCAGGCACGAGCCGGTAATTACGCCAGTGCGCGCGCGCAGTTCGTCATTCCATGTGAGCTCTGAATCGGCGATGGCATCGCGCGTGGCAACGATGCCAAGCTGGGCGAAGCGATCGAGCCAGGTAAGTTCGGAAAAATGTTCTGCGGATTCGAATCCTCGGATTTCGGCACCATTATGAAAACGCAGCCGCGAGGTATCCACCTGAGTGATGGGGCCGATACCCGAACGGCAGGCGCGCAAAGATTCTTCGAATTGTGCGACGGTATTGCCGATGCTCGAGAGCACGCCAACGCCCGTGACGACCACGCGGCGCATCGCTAGTTGGAGAGCGAACTTTTCGCTTTCAGCAACTCCTCCACACCGTGAATCGCTTCTTCGACGGATTTCATTTTCGCGGCTTCCTCATTGGGAATGTTGATGTCGAATTCTTCCTCGAGGGCGAAGATCATGTTCAAGGCATCGAGCGAATCCATCTTGAGGTCTTCGAAACGGGTGAGGGGAAATAACTCTTCCGGCGCCATTTTCTTGTTCTTGGCGATGACGCGAATGACCCGTTGCGCGATAGCTTCTTCACTCATGCGCGCGCACCATAAACGTCACCCGCGCGTATTTCGACTTTGAATTTTGGGATATTGGGTTGTTGGGATATCGGCGCGATCCCGCAGTTACAAATTACAAGCCTTCCACCAGAATCATCCGGGTCTTAGCGGTGCGATGGCGCATTTTGCGCGGCTCGGCATATTCGGAACAATTGAGCCAGGCCTTGGCGCGTTCCATATTTTCAAATTGTAGAACTACAATGCGTTTTGGTTTCCAATCGCCTTCCAGCGTTTCGCACGCGCCGCCGCGGACAATGTATTTTCCGCCATATTGCGCCACGGTCGCGGCCGCTTGCTTCTTGTATTCCTCGTAGCCGACAGGGTTGGTGATGTCGATTTCAACAATGATGTAGGCTGGCATGTTCTAAGGTGTCGCCAAAGGGTTACGACGCGCAATAACAATTCGTAACATGGAGCGGGGAGACTGCTCTTCTTTGGTCTGGGTAGCGCACACGTCTCGCGTGTTGGCGATGACGTCTCGTCATCACTGACTTTTTCTGTAAAGATTGTTTCGGCGAGACGCCAAAACCAACACGCGAGACGCGTGCGCTATCCAGACCAAAGAGCGACTCGCTAATCGAACGACACTTGGAGGGGCGAGCCCCTGCGAGCCCTTTCCTGCGGCGTCGCAGAGCTCCGCCTTCCAAGGCACACGCTCTCGCTGTCAGCTTTTTGATACGATCGAATCGATCCGGGCGAGGTCGTCCAGCGTCAATTGCCAATTCGCTGCCTTCGCGTTCGCGCGAACTTGTTCGGGCTTGCTCGCGCCGGCGATGACCGATGCGGCTGGTTTGCGCGAAAGCAGCCAGGCGAAGGCCAGGTCGAGTACCGTGTGATTACGCGATTCCGCGAATTCGATCAACAACTCGACGATTGCCAGATTTTTCTCCGTAAATACTTTTGGTCCCCAGGCATCCTCGGCGCGACTTCCTTCCGGCGGTTTCTTTCCTCGGCGGTATTTCCCAGTGAGCAATCCGCTGGCTAACGGGAAATAGGGAAGAAACGCCATGCCACGTGCTTCGCATTCGGCTAACACGCCGTTCTTTTCCGGCTCGCGATGAAACAGGCTGAACTCGTTTTGCACACTAACAAAATGCGCGCCGTCTTTGCCAGCTGCATCTGCTGCTTCTCGGATTTGCGAAACGGAAAAATTCGAGCAACCGATCTCGCGCACTTTTCCAGCACGCACCAGTTGATCGAGCGCACCGAGGGTATCGGCGATCGGCGTCTTGGGATCGGGCTGATGCAACTGATAGAGATCGATCCGATCTGTCTTTAGCCGGCGTAAGCTCGCTTCGATCGCTTCCCGAATATATTTCGGTGACGCGCCTTGCTGTCCTTTCTCCATTTCCATTCCGAACTTCGTCGCCAGAATGATTTGATCCCGTCGCGATCCCAAGGCGCGTCCGAGGAAATCTTCGCTCTGGCCTTTGCCGTAGCGATCGGCGGTATCGAAAAACGTGATGCCCGATTCAATTGCCGCATCGATAACTTTCGCGCTCGCCTCCGCATCGATGCGCCAGCCGAAATTATTGCAACCAAGTCCGACAACAGAAACTTCGAGCGAGCCAATCTTGCGCGTTTGCATTGGTCCAAAATGAAGTGATGCGCGCAGACCGCAAATCGTCATTCCAACGAACGGGTAGCGCACGCGTCTCGGAGATTGCTTCGGCGCGACGCCGAAAGTCCGAGCCGGACTGGTATTGCACGTGAGACGCGCGCGCTATCCAGAAACAGATGCGCCCATCGTGGAATTATGACCGCGCATTCCTCCCACGCTGCGCGAAATTGTAGGGCAGCGATTCCTCGCTGCCGATCCGTAAATGGCAACCAGAATGGTTGCCCTACAAAAGCGGCGGTGTGCGTTTAGTATCATGCGTGAACGTGACCACGCGCGGAATCCTTTTGCGCAAACGCAAGCTGAGCGATACCAGCCTTATCGTTTCCTGGTGCACTGATTCACTTGGTATTATCCAAACCGTTGCCCGCGGCGCACGACGCCCCAAGAGTCTTTTCCGCGGACAGCTCGATTTGTTCTTTGACGCCGAGTTATCAATTGCGAAAAGCCGTAAATCGAATTTGCATACCCTGCGCGAGGTTGTGGTGCTCAATGCGTTCGCCGGAATTCGAACCGATCATCGGCGCACTCAAACCGCGTCGTATTTCGTCGAATTGATCGAAGTCTGTACCGAGATCGAACATCACGAACCCGAGATTTTTCATCTACTCGAGCGCGCCTTCGGCTATCTCGATCAGCATGATCCCGACCAGCGAGCGGTTACTCATTTTGAAACAGAACTTGCGCGTATCACGGGTGTGCACGGCGCAAGACCAAGCGCGGCGATGGCTCTGGGACATCTCTTTGGTCGTTTGCCGTCGTCGCGTCCGACGTTGCTCAAATTACTGGCGCGCGATAAGAATGAGTCATGAAGGCTTTCCGTCTTTTTCTTGCCCTGCTGTCGTTGGCGCCACTCGCTGCGCCCGCCGAAACCTACAAGATCGACAGCGCGCATTCAAAAATCGCTTTTAGCGTGCATCAATTTGTCAGCAATGTGCGTGGCGAGTTTCATCGCTTCAGTGGAACGATCGAAGTCGACCGCGACCATCCCGAGCAGTCATCCGTTACCGCCAGAATTTCTGTCGGGAGCATCGATACCAAAATTCAAAAACGGGATCATCATTTGCTCAGCGCCGAGTTTTTTGATGCCGCAAAATTCCCCGAGATCACATTTAAGAGTCGAAATGTGAAACGGGCCGGCGAAAGCAGCGGCGACATCGTTGGCGATTTCACCATGCACGGCGTGACCAAGCCAATGACTTTGCATGTGAAATTGAGCACACCGCCAAGCGGCGAATCCCTTCCAGACCGCACTCGCTGGATCGTCACCACGGATCCGATTAACCGTAAAGATTTCGGGTTAATGTTCAGCAGCGCTACGGAATCCATTTCCGGCATCAGCAGCAACGTCACTCCGACGATCGAGATCGAGGCGGTGCGAACGAAGTGAGACATCTGGCGTCGGAGATGGTCAATTTCGGTTAGACGTCTGTGCGGCGCGCAGGCGTGCACGCCTGCACGCCTGTATTCCTAGCCTTTCATCCCAGTCAACGTGACGCCTTGGAGGAAGTAGCGTTGGGCGAAGAAGAAGATTGCGATTACCGGCAGCATCATCAAGAGTGAGCCGGCCATTAACATGCCGATGCCGGCGTTGGTGCCAGGCTGGAGCGATTGAATCTGGAAGGCGTAAAGGCCGAAAGAGAGGGGATAGAGCCGTTGATCGCTCAGGTAGATGAGCGGCCCCATGAAATCGTTCCAGGTCGCGAGGAAAGTAAAAATGGCGATCACGGCAAGGGTTGGACGTACCAACGGCAGCATAATATGCCAGTAGATGCGGAGAAAACCGCAGCCATCTAGACGCGCGGCATCTTCCAAGTCGCGGGGAACGCCTTTGAGAAATTGGCGCAGGAGAAAAATGCTAAAGGCGGAGCCAAAAAAACTCATCACCCAAAGCGGCTTAAGCGTGTTGTACCAGCCAAGTTTTTGCATGATCAGGAACTGCGGAATCATCGTAACTTGCACCGGAATCATCATGGTGCCGAGCAAGGCGGCAAAGCAGATACCGCGGCCAGGCCAGTACAGACGGGCGAAAGCATAAGCGGCGAGCGAGCAGCTGAAGAGCGTGCCAATTAGATTCAATATAACGAGAAATAGACCGGTGCCGACGTAACGCCAAAATGGAATGTAATCGAGGGTGAGGCGATAGTTGCGCCAAATTTTTGCCAGCCACGCGCCAAGCGCGCTGGTGCGATCTAGTTCCAGCGTAATCCTAACTTCATTCGGGCCGCGAACCTCCGATTTTCCCGCATCCTTCAGTAGCGTCCAGGTTTTGATTTTTGTAAGCGAGTCGTCTGCGCTCGGTCCCTGCCAGGTTGCAATCTGCCAGTCGTGATCTGCCAGGTAAATGGCTCGTTCAGCTACAAAACGGCGACCGAGTTTCTCTACCGTCAGCCGTAACGCGTGCCAGGTGTCGTCCGGGCGGAAATACAGTTGCAGGCGACGCAAATGTTCGACTGGAAATGAAGTTGTAAGAGTTCGCGACAAAGTGATGATATCGCCCGAAGAGAAATCGTAGCGCAGTTCGGCAAAGTCGGGTTGCTGTGCTAACTTCGCCGGACCGGTGACGTTCCATTTCACTTCTTTTGCCGCAACCAGTTGATCTTCTTCGAGGCCGGTGGAACGCGCGCGGAGTTGTCCAATGGTGAAGGCACGGCGTAATTCTGCGAGGACGCTATCGATTAATTCCGGTGTGATCGCGCCAGCTATTGTGGCGCGTACTTGATCGGCCGATTCGCTCCAGCGTTCGTACGGAATTGAACCAAGCAAACGCTCGTAAATCCCGCGCGCAATTTGTTCGCGCGCGGCTTCATTGTTGACGTCCGATGGCGAGAAATGACCGCGAATTTGTTCTTCGATAATGGCGATTGCTTTGTCGCGATGCGGTCCGGTTACTTGCGAAAACAGCCGGTCGTCGAGGTAAGGTGATTTCACTCGCGGAATTGGGCGCTCGGGGAAGGCGCGTGCGCGATTGGAAAGCACTTCGCGTTCGAGCTTGACTGAGGTTCCAGCCATCCAGATGAACGGCCAGGCGAACAAGAGCGAACCGGCAATTAACAAAACGTAGATGAGGAGACGACGCATCATATACTTGCGGTGCGAATCTCTCCGGGTAGCGCCCGCGTCTCGCGTGCTGGCGATGGCGTTCCCGCCATGGCGGACTTTTCAACCCGTGCAGCACGAAGTGAAGTTTGGTGCAGCGAGACCCCGTAACCAGCACGCGAGACGCGTGCGCTACCTCGAGCTAATGCTTCATCACTCCTCATAGTGTACCCATCGTTTCGATAGTTTCAATTGAAGTAGCGTCAGCGTGAAAACTGCTAGAAAAAGAAACCAACCAAGCGCACTGGCATAGCCCATCTGTAGAAAACGGAACGCGTTGTTAAAAAGATGGTAGGCGTAAAAGAGAGTGGAATCGATCGGGCCGCCTTGAGTCATGATGAATGACTGGGTGAAGATTTGCAGGGTAGCAATCAAACCCATGATGAGATTGAAGAAAATGTAGGGAGTGAGTAACGGCAGGGTGATGGTACGAAAGCGTTGCCAGGCATTCGCGCCATCGAGCGCGGCCGCTTCATAGTAGCTCGGGCTAATTCCTTTGAGTCCGGCCAGCCAGATGATCATCCCGCCGCCGGCCGACCAAAGTCCCATCAAAATCAGCGCGATCTTGCTGGTGTGTTCGTCTTGCAACCAGTTAGGTCCGTGAACGCCGAAAGCAGCGAGCACATTATTAAGTAGTCCGATTCGCGGATTAAAAATCCAAATCCACAAAATACTGGAAGCTACTGCCGGTACGATTGACGGCAGATAAAAAAACGTGCGCCAGACCGCGACCCCGCGCACTTCAAGGTTGAGCAGAAGAGCGATGGCCAGACTTAGTGCCATGCCGAGTGGAATACCGATGATCATGTAGAGGGTATTACCAAGCACCTTCCAAAACAGCGGGTCGCGCGTAAACATCCAGCGATAGTTTGCCAGGCCGACAAAGCGCGCGGGATTCAGAATGTCGTAATCGGCGAAGCTGACGACGATGGCGAAGAGAATCGGGCCGCCGGTGAAGAGGATAAAACCGATAATCCACGGCGAGGCGCAGAGCCAACCACCGGCCCATTGCGAGCGGAAATAGCCGGCGCGAGTCCCACCTGTTTCCTGCTCCTGCTCGATTCCCTTCTTTCGAGCATGCGTAAGAGCATTAGCAGGAGGAAAGCCCATTCGCGTCTCCCAGAGGTAAATTCCTATGGCAGCCGCGGTTATTAACGAGAAGTAGACAACCAAAAAATACTTCGACGGCACAACCGCGCCCGGCGGCGGACTAAGCACTCGATCGAGGGCACTCTGCACCACTGCCGTGCTTTCATTCAGCGCTTCCTGAGCGGACATTTTGTGGAAGATCGCGTTCTCAGTCGCGCGCTTCTGTTCGTTGAAAAGCAATTGACCGACCGGCGTTACTGGCCGGAAAGGCGAAGTGTCGATCAAATCGTTTAGCAGTTTAACGCCATCGCGAAGTTTGGCGGGGATGGCTGGATCGGATGCGATATATTTTTGGAAAGCCCATTCGTTGATACGCCGGTTTGCGTTTTGCGTCGGCACATAAATGCGCCCGATGCTTTGCAGTCGGAGCCGCTCGTTTTCGCCGATGATTTCACGTGCGTGCTGACTGCACATGAACTTGAGCAATTCCCACGCGCCTTCTTTTTGTCGCGCGGTGGAAGGAACGGCGTAACACCAACCGCTTACCCAACTGTGTCCATTGTTCTCCCTGCCAGCGGCACTGGCGGGCAATGGCGGAAGGGTGACCGCGTAGTTCAAGTTTTGGCCGTATTGCGCGAGCATTTCTGGAAAAATCCAGTAGCCGTCGACCTTCATTGCCACCTTGCCTTGGACAAAAAGATCGAGCTCACCAGGCGGAGCGCTTCGTTGCCCGGACTGTGCCGTTCCTTCAAAAGCGAATTCCTTTTGGGCGCCGCCTAACGAATCATAGACTCGTGTCATCCACTCCAGGGCCCGCACCACGGCCGGAGAGTTCAAGGTGCAGCGGCGGCGATCGTCGCTCAGGAACTGCCCGCCGTTCATCCAACTGTAAAGATAAAGCCAGGCGTTGCCGAAATTGGGCGCGAAGCCAAGCTGGGTAATGCGTCCGCGGGCGTCGTGTTCGGTTAATTTGACCGCCATTCGCTCGAGCTCATCCCAAGTGCGGGGCGGCTGCGCTTCCCCGTTTGCGTCGACAAAGCCGGCTCGCTTCAATAGATCCTTATTGTAAAAAAGCGCGCGATCATCGACGTGCTCCGGGATTCCGTAAATGCCGCGCTCGTGGGTGGTAGGATTTTCATAAACAACTTCGTCCCAGCATGACTTGTAGAAATTTTCCGGGCGAATTGCGTCGGGCGCAGGGCTCGAGGATTCGCGGGCAACGAATTCGTCCAGTTTGGTGAAGGTGCCGCGTGCCGCCCATTCGCTCACGGCGTAACGATCGAAGAGGATCAAGTCGGGGGGCATTCCCCCCGCCAGACTAACGAGAAAACGGGTTGGATCGGCGGTCGGATCACGCGAGGCGGTCTGGCCTTTGATAATTTTGTAAATTGGGTGCGATGGATTTTCTTGATGAGCAGCGCGGCTTTGGGCTTCGAACTCGCGCATTGCTTCTTCGACCGACGCTGTATCCGGCCCGCTCTCCGCCAGATAAACGATTTCGACTATGCCGGGCTCGTTACGTTTGATCGTACGTTCGGGATTGAGGAACCAAAGCAGAGTGATGACCGCCAGCGCGATCAAAAGAAATTTCCAGGCGCTCATTGCTTTCCTGTCATGTCGAGCGGAGTCGAGACATCTCTAGCTATTTTGAAAGTCGGTCTTTGCGTCGCATTAAAAGAGGAATAGTCAGAGACTCCTCGACTTCGCTCGGAATGACAAATGGCACGCATGTCGCGTGCGCAGCCAGATGGCTGCCGCTACAGAAACTAATGCGGGACTTCTCGACTTCGCTCGGAATGACGGGATAAATCGTAATTGATGAAGATTTCCCCGCTGGGTGATTCCGCAATCACCGTTGATTTCACTGATGAGTCCCCCGATCGCGAGCGATTATTGGCGCGTGCACTCTCGGTGGCGGAGACTCTGGAGAGGGCGAACGTTCCTGGAGTAATCGATGTTACGTCCGCTTACGAGTCGGTGGCGCTGTTTTTTGATCCAGCGCGGATTGAACGAGACGTTGAAGAGAAGATTCGCGCGTTGGTTGCCTCGGCACGGATTCGCGTGTCACGAAAGAGGCGAAGAATTGAAATTCCAGTGTGCTACGACGCCGACTTTGCTCTGGATCTCGCCCGCGTCGAAGCGGAAACAAATTTGCATCCGCCGAATTTGTTGTCGCGTGCGTCGGGTTTATGCCCGGGTTTCCTTTTCTCGCTGGGCTTCCGGAAAAACTGCGGACAACGCGCCTGGCCACTCCGCGGACGAAAGTCCCCGCGGGTTCGGTTGCGATTGCGCGGACCCAAGCCGGAGTCTATCCGGTTGAGTCTCCGGGTGGTTGGAATTTGATCGGTCGCACGCCGTTGCGTTTGTTTGATCCGAATGCGAATCCGCCCGCTTTGTTGCAGGCGGGCGATCGCGTTCGCTTTCGTGGTATTACGCGCAATGAATTTGAAGCGCGCGTAAAAGAAAGCTCGGGATGACGGCGTCAGTCATTTCTGCAGGATTTCAGACTACGGTGCAGGATTGCGGACGCGCCGGACTCCGTAAGTTTGGCGTGACGCCTGGTGGCGCGCTCGATTCCGTTTCTTTGCGACTGGCGAATCTTCTGGTGGGCAATCCGGAATGCGTGGCTGGTCTCGAAGTGACGAGCGGTCGAGTACGATTGAAGCTTAACGTCAACCGATTGGTCGCGTGGAGCGGCGGCGAATTCGAGATGCGAATTGGAGACGAGCCAATTCCGATTTTGCATTGCGCGCGCGTTTCAGCTGGCGGGATGATCGAGATTTCGCCGAAGCGCGGTGGCCGCGCCTGGCTGGCCATTTCCGGTGGAATTGATGTTCCTGAAATTCTGGGAAGCCGGGCGACCGATTTGCGCGCCCGCTTCGGTGGATGGGAAGGCCGCGCGCTACGCGATGGGGATCTGCTTCCGCTGGGTGCGGAATCAGAACTTTGCCCGCGTATTCGCGCCGCGCTTCCAAATGTCGTTTCCGATTGGAGCGCACCGCGATTCGGCTCGCGCAGAAGATTTCTTCGCGTTATTCGCGGGAAGAATTGGGATGATGATATCGAAGCCAAATTGCTCGCGCAAAAATTCGGCGTGGCGATGAATTCCGACCGCATGGGTTTGCGATTAGAAGGCGGTGAGATGGTATCGACTAACCCGGCCGAGCTTGTTTCCGAAGCAGTGGCGCCCGGAACGATTCAGCTTCCGCGTAGCGGGGCGCCGGTCGTGCTTCTTGGTGATTGCCAGACGATCGGGGGTTATCCGAAGATCGCGCACGTGATCACGGTTGATCTCGCAGACGCGGCACAATTGCAGCCGCTCGACGAAGTCCGGTTCGAATTGATTGAGTTGGAAGAAGCGCGCGATCTTTTGCGGGAACGCGAACGCGACGTCGCGCTTTTTCGCGCTGGGCTGGAGGTCCGTTTCGGATGAAAGTCGATTTAAATTCCGATCTCGGCGAAGGAGCAGGTCACGACGACGAAATTCTAAGCCTCGTTAGCTCTGCGAATATCGCGTGCGGATTTCATGCCGGAAATCCGGCCTCAATTTTCAATTCCATTCGCGCGGCAAAAGAGAAAGGTGTCGCAGTAGGGGCGCACCCAAGTCTCGACGATCGAAAAAATTTTGGGCGAACTGAAATGCAAGTGAGTGCGCCGGAGGCTTACGCGCTCGTTGCCTATCAGGTCGGGGCCTTTCAAGCCCTTTGCTCCGCGGCGGGGGTGGAGATGAACCATGTCAAGCCGCACGGCGCCCTCTATAATATGGCGGTGCGTGATCGTGAATTGTCCGATGCGATCGCGCACGGGGTGCTCGCCGTTGATACTCGCGCAATCTTGTTCGCGCCCGCTGGGACCGAGCTGTTTAAGGCGGCGAAAGAATTGGGGCTGCAAATCGCGGCCGAGGTTTTCGCGGACCGCAACTACAATAGCGACGGCACGCTCGTTTCCCGAACAAAGCCGGACGCGCTGTTGCATGATCCAGATGAAGCAGCGGAGCGCGTGCACCGAATGTTGCGAGAAGGAAAGATTCGTGCGGTTGACGGTAGCGACCTTCGTGTTCAGGCCGAGACGATTTGCGTGCATGGCGACACGCCCGGCGCGGTTGAGTTTGTGCGGGCATTGCGGGCGCGACTGGAAGGGGAAGGAATTATCATCGCGGCGCCGGGAAAGAGCTAGAGCGCCGCACTGTCATCCCGAGCGAGGCCGAGGCAACCCGTTGCGAAACCTTTAAGGTAACTTGGCGGGATCTCGACTTTCGCTCGGGATGACAGTGTAATGGGTACCGAGATGACCGTGTAATCGTGTCTGTCCATGAATAACGAACGCGATCAATCTTCTTCGCTCGTCCGCGGTCTTGGGTTGCTCGACGCCACCATGATCGTGATTGGCTCGATGATCGGGTCGGGGATCTTCATTGTCTCGGCGGAATCGTTGCGATTAATCGGTGCTCCGGGCTGGTTGTTGCTGGCGTGGACGATTGCTGGATTGCTGACGATCACCGGGGCCCTTTGCTGCGCGGAGCTGGCGACGATGATGCCGCGTGCAGGCGGCGTTTATGTTTTCTTGCGCGAGGCCTACGGACCAGCGCTTGGATTTTTATTTGGTTGGACCCTCTTTCTCGTCGTGCAAACCGGAACGATCGCTGCGGTGGCAATCGCATTTGCGAGGTTTCTCGGCGTCTTCGCGCCGAGTGTTGCGGGCGATCATTATCTGATCGCGCCATTCGTGCTCTTACCCGGGTATGCGATCAGTCTTTCAACCGAACAGCTGGTTGCAATTCTATTGATCGCCCTCCTCACCTTTTCCAATACACGCGGCCTTCGCGTCGGCAAGATTGTGCAGAACAGTTTTACGTTTACCAAAACCGCGGCACTCATCGGTGTAATTGTGATTGGGCTCGTCTTCGGGTGGAAAGCGAATTGCGCGGCGCTGGCATCGCACTGGTGGGATGCGTCGGCCAACGGCTGGAGTGCACAGGCGGCGCAACCAGGATTCGCCATCATCGGCGGACTCGCGGTTGCCTTATTATTTGGCAAAGCAATGGTCGGACCGCTGTTCGCGCAGACGGCGTGGACCAATGTCACCTTTATCGGCAGCGAAGTGCGCGAGCCGGGCCGCAATCTTTCGCGCGCGTTACTCTACGGTTGTGGGATTGTGGTCGTGCTCTATGTACTCGCCAACGTCGCCTACATTGCGTCCCTGCCGTTAGCCGAAATTCAAAACGCGCCGCAAAATCGTGTCGCGGTCGCAATGATGCGCAGCATTTTCGGAACCCCCGGGGTGCTGGCGATGGCAGCGGCGATCATGATCTCGACCTTTGGTTGCAATAACGGGCTCATCCTCGCCGGCGCGCGGGTTTACTATGCCATGGCGCGAGACAATTTATTTTTTCATAAGGTGGGAACAACAAATCGCTTTCACGTGCCGGCGTTCGCGCTGGTGGTGCAAGCAATCTGGACGGCCTTGCTCACTCTGCCGCGCACGGTTATGACCAACGCGCAAACCGGGACACCCACGTTCGGGAATGTCTATACACAATTGCTCGAATACATCGTCTCGGCGGATTTGATTTTTTACGTGCTCCTTGTCGCTGCGGTCATCGTCTTGCGCAAAAAAAATCCCACCGCGGAGCGTCCTTACCGTACCTGGGGTTATCCCATTGTTCCGATTATTTCCATTGCTTTGGCGGTGATCGTAATCCTCGACCTGGCTTATCTCGTTCCAAGTACTTCAGGAATCGGAATTCTGATCGTCCTCACCGGAGTTCCTGTTTACTTTTTGTGGCGACGCAAACCGGCCTGACTATTCTGCGCGCAACGCAACCATTGGATTGACGCTAGATCGTCTCTCCATGGCTACCGGCGACAAACCGGCCAAGATAGGTTGCAATTGCCGATTTATTCCGTGCGCAATGCTTGCACCGGATCGAGCATCGCTGCCCGGCGTGCGGGAAAAACACAAGCAACCAGCGCCGCAAGTCCGAGGATCGACATCGTTGCCGCGAGTAACAGAGGATTGTTAGCGGAAGTTTGATAAAGTTGCGACGTGATTAAACGGCCGAGCGCTAACGCCGCGGCCAAGCCGATAACCAATCCGAGTACGACCGGCCGCATTCCCTGATTTACAATTAATCGCAAGATGTCCTTGGTTTGTGCACCGAGCGCCATGCGCACGCCAATTTCGCAGGTGCGTTGCTCGACTGTATAAGCAACTGCACCGTAAATTCCAACCGTCGCCAATAGCAAGGCCGCACCGGCAAAAATTCCCAACAGCCACGTCATCAGCCGCGCCTGGCCGAGCGCTTGCGCGACAATGGCGTCCATCGATTGCGGAATCGCGACCGCCAACCCAGGATCGACCGTGCCGAGCGCCGACTGCACCACTCTAGTCACCGCATCCTCTCTCAGCGCGCTCCGCACCGCGATCACCGCGAACGGAAAATTCTCCTGTGCCCACGGACGGTAGATTTCCACTTCGTCCGGGTCCGCTATGCGCCGCATCCGCACGTCGCCCACCACACCGATGATCTCCACCGGCGTGCTCGCACTCGAGATCAGAAGCGTTTTGTCGATCGGATTCTCGTTGCCAAAAACTTTCCGCGCGCCGGCCTGGCTGATTAGCATCACATTCTGATGATCGGCTGCGTCGTGCTGATCGATATCGCGTCCCGCCAGGATGGGAATGCCGAAGGTCTTGAAATAACCCGGCGCAATATCGTGGCCCGCGGCGGCGGCCCGCTTATCCACCGGCAAAATTTCACCGTCCGGGCGGGTGTAAAGCATGTTAGCGGCGGCAGCAGCGATCAACGGGATATCGCCACTGATCGTGGCGCTTTGGATCGTTGGAATCCGCTGCAACGCCGCCAGAGTTTTTTCCACGAAACGCTGGCGCGTGGCGGAATCGGGATAGGCCGCTTGCGGCAATGTCACCAGGCCAGTCCACATATTCTCGGGGCGGAACCCGATGTTCTGCTTGCTCAACTTCACGAAGCTGGTGATGAGTAACGCCGCGCCCGCCAGCAACGTGACAGAGAGCGCGACTTGCGCGCCGACCAAGATTTTACGGAACCGGTGCTGCTGCATGCTGCCGCTCGTTCCGCGTCCGCCTTCTTTCAATCCTTCGACCAGATCAGCTCGTGAACTTTGCAATGCCGGATAAACGCCCATCGCCACGCCCGTTAAGAGCGACAGAAGAATGGTGAACCCGAGCACGGGAAGCGAGAGGCTGATGCTAGTCTCGGGATCGAGGGGAAGAAAATTCGCCGCCATTTTCGGCACGAACGGAACCAACTCATATGCCAAGCCTGCGCCGACTGCTCCAGCAAGAACGCTTACGAGCAAACTTTCGAAAATGAAAAGTCGCAACACGCTCGCGCGTGACGCGCCCAACGCCATGCGCAGTGCAATTTCTCGCCGCCGGCCGCTAAAGCGTACGAGCAGGAGATTTGCCACATTGCTGCACGCAATCAGCAATACGAACGCAACTGCCGCGAGCAAAGTGGCAAAGGCTGGCCGCAGGTTTCCCGTCACGTCCTCAGGCAGCGTCTTGAGCGTCATGACCGATGAACTGTCGATCTTGTCCGGATATTGGGCGCGATAACTTTGCTCGAGCGGCGGTAACGCGGCCCGCGCCTGTTCGATCGTCATCCCCGGTTTCAAGCGCCCGATCACGCGTAGGAAACCGCTGCCCCGCATGATTCGTTCGTAGGAAAGTCCGGGAACCACGAACGGTTTCGTCGTCCAGATCTCAGCATTCGGTCCGATCCAGGAAAACGGCAGGTTCGGCAACACGCCCACGATGGTGTGCGGCACGCCGTCGAGCGTAATGCTGCGGCCGATCACATTCGGGTCGCCGCCCATCCGTTTCTGCCAGAAATTTTCCGTCACCATCGCCACGTCGGCGGTCTCTTCTTCCTCGGGCAAAAAATTGCGGCCGCGTATCGGTTGTACGCCGAGGACGTCGAAATAGTTCGACGTCACCTTGCCGCCGAAAAGCTGCACCGCATCGCCCAGTCCGGTCAAAGTGAACGGGATGATATTTTCGCCCTCGAACCCGTCAAAAATTTTCTGGCTGGCGCGGAAATGTTGAAACCGCGGTACCGAGACAGCGAGCTCCAGCAAATTGCGCTGCCTGGCATTCGAATACATGTGCACGACGCGTCCGGGCTCCTTAAATTGGAGACCGCGCAAAAACAGGTCGTTGATCAGGCTAAAGATCGCAGTGTTCAGTCCAATCCCAAGGGCGAGCGTGAGCAACGCCAGCGAAGTAAACCCGGGCGACTTGAGTAATTGCCGAAGGGCGAAGCGGAGATCGGTCATCATAAATAACGGCCGGTTTTGGTCATAACGAAGAGCACGGTTATTCGCTGCGAAGAGCCTGGATGGGATCGATCGCGGTTGCCCGTCGCGCGGGAATTAAACAGGCAAGGAGCGCGGCAAAGGCCAGCCCGATTGCGGTCAGGCTAACTAGAACCGGATTGTGTGGAGAAATTTGGTAGAGTTGCGTCGCGAGCAAACGGCCAGTCGCGAAGACCGCAATCAGACCTACGCCAAGTCCGATCAATACGGGATTCATCCCTTGTTTGACAACGAGCTGCAAAACATCTTTGACTTGCGCACCAAGGGCCATGCGCACACCGATTTCGGCGGTTCGTTGTTCCACGGTGTAGGCAACGGCGCCGTAAATTCCAACGATCGCGAGGAGCAAGGCGATGCCGGCAAATGCGCCGAGCAATCCCATGGTCAGCCGCCGCTGTCCCAATGATTGGGTCACAATGGCATCGAGCGTATCTGGTTGCAGAATCGGCGTGTCTTTATCGATCTTGTCGAGCGCGGCGCGAACAATGGTCTGAGTTGCGTCCGGTTTCATAGGCGTGCGCACCATCACGTTGAAAAACGAAACGCTCCGCTGCGGCCACGGGCGGTAGAATTCGATATCGTTGGGCTTGGCGAGTTCGCGCGATCGAACATCGCCGACGACGCCCACCACTACGGCGGGAAGCCCATTGCCGTTATCGACTCCAAAGAGGATTTGCCGGCCAAGCGGATTTTCGTTCGGAAATAACTTCTTAGCGGTCGAATTACTCAAGATAACGACGAGCGGCTGATCGGCTCCGTCCCGTTCATTAAATTCGCGACCGGCGAGCAACGGGACGCGCAACGCGCGGAAATATGCTGGCGAAATACTGCGTGTTAAACCGAGCGGGCGCTGATTTACCGGCAATGGATTGCCATCCGCGCGCATGTACGGAGTTTGAGAATAATTGCCGCTCAACGGGACCGCGTCAGCAGCGGCCGCTGCTTCAACGCCGGGCGATGCTTGCAGCTCGTCAACCAAACGTTGAACGAAATGACCGCGCGATGTGGGATCCGGATATCGCGCGGCGGGTAAACCGATTCCGCCAGCCCAAACATGATCCGACCGGAATCCACTTTCCTGATTACTTAGTCTAACGAAACTTGAGATTAGCATCGCCGCTGCAGCGAGTAACACCATTGAAAGAGCAACTTGTGCCGAGACGAGTCCGCGGCGGAATCGATGTTGCCCGCGACTGCCGCTGATGGCGCGGCCACCTTCTTTCAATCCATCGACGAGGTCAGCGCGGGAACCTTGCCATGCGGGATAAACTCCCATGGCGAATCCAGTCAACAAGGAAAGGGCAAGTGTGAAAAAAAGGACTGGCCAATGAAGCGTGACCGCGGTTTCAAGTGGAACGTTGTCGCCCGCGACTTTCGGAACCACTGACACGATCCAAAGTGCGAGGGCCAGGCCGACCCCGCCGGCAGCCACGCTGATGATGGTACTTTCGAGCACGAACAGTCGGACGACGTTGCGCCGCTCGGCTCCCAAAGCCATTCGTAACGCGATTTCACGTCGGCGCCCGCTGAAACGAACGAGCAAAAGATTTGCAACATTGCTGCATGCGATAAGCAGGACCGCACCGACGGCAATGAGCAAGGTGACAAACGCGGGTCGTAGATCGCCCGTGACGTCTTCGTCAGCGCTAATTACCGTCGACGTCCAGGTGCAATCTGCTGTTTCCGGATGTTGTGCGCGATAACTTTGCTCGAGAGAAGGCATCGCGGCCTGCGCCTGCTGAATCGTTACTCCAGGTTTCAGTCGTCCGATGCAACGCATAAAACTGAAACCGCGCATCAGTCGATCCTTCGTCGCGTTCGGATTATCAAACGGCGTGGCGATAAAGACTTCGGAATCACGACCGAACCACGAGATTGGAAGGTTAGGCAAAACTCCAACAATCGTGGTGGCGACGCCGTTCAATGCAATGCTGCGGCCGAGTGCGGCCGGATCGGAATTGAGGCGCTTGCGCCAGAAACTTTCCGTGACCAAGGCGACGTTGTCCCTCATTTCCTCCTGCTGAAGGAAGTTGCGGCCGGCAATCGGATGAATGCCTAATAAATCGAAGTAGTTAGCGGTGACATTTTCGCCGAGAACCTGGACCGGCTCACCGAGTCCGGTCAGGATGTAACCATTCCCCCAATCGGCGGCGAAACTGGCAAAAACGTTTTGGCCGTCGCGGTAATGCCAAAACTTCGGAACCGAGAACGGCAGTTGCTTCAGGTCGCGCTCTTTTGCTTCACCGTAAATCCGCACGATGCGAGACACTTCCTGGAACGGCATACCGCGCAGAAAGAGATCGTGGATTAGGCTAAAAATTGCAGTGTTTACACCGATGCCGAGAGCAAGCGTGAGGACAGAAAGTAAGGTGAAGCCCGGAGATTTTCGTAGCTGGCGAAGTGCAAAACGGAAATCGGTGAACACGATCGGCCTTTTGTTTACCAAATTTTACTCATAGCGAAGAGCAACGATCGGATCGACCAGAGTGGCGCGGCGTGCGGGAACGAAACAAGATGCCGCCGCGACGAGAGCGAGCATTCCTGCAACCGCGAAATAAATGAACGGATCGAGCGTGTTGACCTTGAAGAGAATGTTCTGCAAAGCAGCGGCCGCGAGAACCCCTAGGAGCAGCGCGGCGCCGCCGGCGCCAAGAACGAGCCCGATGCCCAACTGCCAGGCGCCTTGCGTCATGACCATGCGAAAGATGCGAGCGGCATCCGCGCCCAGCGCCATCCGGATGCCAAATTCCTGCGTCCGCTGAGTAACGGAAAAGCTCATCACGCCGTAAAGACCAACTGCCGAGAGCACGAATGCGACCGCTCCGAAAATGCCGAATAAGGTGGCGATAATTCGGTTGCCACCGAGGATTTCATCGTGCAAGCGCGCTGGCGTTCCGGCGAAATAAGTCGGCAAATTTGAATCGAGTTCGGCAACTGCCCTGCTGAGGGCCGAACCGAGGGTATCGGCTCGCTGTCCCGGACACGGGCGAACAATGATTGTGCAAAATTGCGTGGCGGGGTCGGCGCCGAGGAGCGGCATGTAAAAGCCGCCGGTATCGGTCTGCTGGTCGAATGGACCCTGCATCAGTGTGTCCGGAACCACTCCGACAATCGTGCGCCACGGCTGCGGTTGGCCGGGATTATAGATCCGGATCCGACGCCCAATCGGACTTTCGTTACTGTAATACTTTCGCGCGAAGCTCGCGTTAACGATCGCCACCGGTTGTTTAGCATCGCTGTCATCAATGGTGAAATCACGGCCTTCCAAAATCTTCAAACCGAGCGTTGCAAAATAGTTATCCGACACCGACTCGAAGTTTCCCCGTGGCCGATCGCGGTCCGTCGTATAATTTTGACCATCCACTTCATATTGACCTTGCCCGGCAAAGGTCATGCGAAAGCGATCGCTCATCGCTACAGATTCGAATTGCGGTTTGGCTCGCAATGCCCGCACTGCACGAAGAAAAAATCCACGACGAGCGTCCTGCGTCGGATAAGCGCCTTCCATCAGGGCCATGCGCGCTGTATAAATAGCACTCTCGTCGTAGCCATAATTGAGCGTGACCTGATTTCGAATTGATTTGATTTGCAGCGTGGCCGCAATCAGGAGTGCCGCTGTCAACGCGATCTGCCCGACCACGAGCACACGAGTGATGATATTGACCAACCGGCTGCTATTGCCGCGGCCGCCTTCTTTCATGATCTCCGCGGCATTGCCTTTCGAGCTGACGAACGCCGGAACTAAACCGGAAACAATCGTTGCCACTAACGTGATTGCGACGGTGAAGACAAGAACAGGGCCGTCTATCCTATATTGAATCCAATAAGGTGGCGGAAACGGCAGCGAATTCGTCGCCCGAATGAGCAGGTCGACCGCCCAATAGGCTAGCAACACGCCCGCGACTGCGCCAAATGCCGCGACAACAAAACTTTCAGTCAGCATTTGGCGGACGATTCGCCAACGGGTGGCGCCAAGCGCACCACGAATCGCCAGTTCCTTTGCCCGCAAGGCGGCGCGACCAAATTGCATATTCATCACGTTCACACACGCGATCAGCAAAACGAGGATGACCGCGGCAAGCATCCCCCAAACTTGCTGGCGCAGCTGCGGGCCGGTCATCGCTTTCAAAAGGGGCTGCACGTTCGCGGACGTAAGAGTGCTGTTCGTTTTCGGATTGTCCTGAGCCAACCGGCGCGCCAGGCCGACAAACTCCGCGTTCACCTGATCGATGCTGACGCCCGGTTTGAGCCGGCCCATGACTGCGGGTGCGGCATTATTCGCACCAATCACGAGTTGGCCGCGCGGTATTGGAGGAAACTCATTGTAGAGGGGAACCCAAAGTTGGTCGGAAAATGGAAATTTAAAATTCGGCGGCATCACACCGATGATGGTCGCGGCCTTGCCATTAATCCGAACGCTTTGCCCGACAATGTTGGGGTCGCCATTGAAATCCCGCTTCCAAATCTCGTGACTTAAAATGGCGACTTTTTCTGAACCGGGTTTGTTGTCGTCGGCGGTGAAGTCGCGGCCCATTATCGGCGAAACGCCGATAATCCTAAAGAGGTCTTCGGTAATGTACGCGCCAGTGTAACGCTGCGGATTGTTTTTGTAAGTGACGTTGATTGTCGATCCGCTCAAATAACCGGCCATCTGCGCGAACGACTGCTGGGCCGCGCGTAGGTCCTCGTAGTCCTGAGCCGTCGGGATGTTGCCGAGACCGAAATTATTATTTTGCGCACTGGCCTGAGGATCGATCAACCCCACGCTCATCAGCTGTTCTGGATAAGGAAACGAAAACCCGCGTAATACAGTGGCGTTGACGACTGTGAACTGAGTAGTCGCGCCGCCGATGCCCAGTGCGAGCACGAGCACGGCTAGGAAGCAGAAGGATTTCTCCTTAAACAAAACACGAAGCCCCACCCGCACATCCTGAAAAAATGATTCAAACATAGTTCGTTCTCCTACTCGTCTTCATGCTTGCGGGACGCTGTGTACCACTGGTAGCAAGGGTGTCGTCTCATGCCCACTGCAAAGGTTGTGCCAGCATTCCACCACGCGCGTAAACTGCAGGGTTTGATTGGGTTGGCCGAGCGCGATTCCTTTTTGTAACTCGAATAGCTCTTCGGTTTCGGGAAATTTCTGTCCCGATTTCGGGATCGCTCCGCCGTGGCACGTTTTGCACCCGGCTGGACGGAGTCTCGGCATACCGGGGAAGACGTCTGACAAGAACGGCGAAGCCAGCTCCACAATGCAGGTTCGTCTCTCGCGCGCCCTTTTTGTCAATCCGAGCGCAGTCGAGGAATCTCTAATTTTTTTGTAAGAGAAATGGCAAAGGGATGTCTCGGTCCGAGCCGGACTGGCGTATTCGCTCGACATGACAAAGTGAGGGGCTCGACGGAGTCTCGCCCTACCAAGTTTGCACTCGCGACCAACTTTGGTAGGCGACGCTCTGCGGAGCCGGCTCACACTGCTTCGTCCATCAACGCTGACAATGCTTCCGCTAACGACTCGAAGGTAGCGAGCTTGATTTGCGGGCCGTAATGAAATTGCGAAAGAATATTCAAGCCAATGTCTTTGTGTGGATCCGGAATCACCCGTACCACTGCCGCGACACCTTTCTCCGCCAGCGCATCCATGATTTCGGCAAGGTGAGTCGTTGCCGCCGGCTCCATCCGATCAAGCCAGCGAAAATCGGTTAAGACGCGAAATCCGGGAGTTGTCTCCTTCATCATCTCGCGGACTCGCAGCACCACGGTTTCCACTTCTTTCTTCGTCACTTGACCAGCTGCGCTAATCACCAACAGCCGCTTCGATCGATCGGATTCGATGGAATACATCGATACGGGCGCTAGATTTTAATCGTCGGTTTGGCGCTTTGGCGCCGGCATTGGCTTATCGGAACTTCGTCTTCTTTCGTCTGAATTTTATCGCTGCCGCATACGCTGCCAACTCTCCCTTGGGATCTCGCCAGGAAAAAGTTCGCACCCGCGTCCGTCCTTTTTTACCGTGATAGGTGACAGAGTAGAATCGGCGGGTCTCGTAACGAGAAACCCCAACGACCGGCTGCTTCAAACGCAGTTTGCTCAGGATCCGCGACGGAATTGGCTGGCTGCGTTTATTGGGAAGCAGGCGAAGAACGCGATCGCGCCAGCGATGCGCCGCCTTGAGCGACTCCTTCGAATGTCCGGCGAAATGCTTGCTGTATTCCTTTTTATTGCGCGTGATTGCCACCTGATAGCCACTTGGCAAAATGCGGATATTAGTAAACTCGCGATATGCTCCTTGCCGTTTCTTCATTCCGGCACCTTGCCACCGTCTTAGGAAAAATGGAAGAACGTCTAACGAAAAATCGATATTTTTTTTGGTCTGCCGAAATTGATGGAGTCATTCGCTAAATTTGAACACGAAGGCTGGCAGCGTGTTGCCGGCAAATACGATTCGGTGTGGGCGAGATCGACCCGGCAATTCATCCCATCACTACTCGATGCCGCCGAGGTTAACTTAAACATGTCTGTTCTCGACGTTGGTTCTGGCCCCGGCTACGTCGCAGCCGCAGCGGCCGAGCGCGGCGCCGTATCCCGCGGCCTCGATTTTTCCAGGGAAATGGTGGCAATCGCGCAAAAGATGTTTCCCCGGATCGAATTCTGCGAAGGCGATGCGCAAAATCTGCCTTTTACCGATGTGACCTTCGATCGCGTTCTGGCCAACTTCGCTTTGCTTCACGCGTCTGACCCGGAGCGCTCTTGTGCTGAAGCGTTCCGCGTCCTCAAGCCTGGCGGCAAATTCGGCTTTACGGTTTGGGCAGCGCCCGAGGAAAATCCATACGCGAAGATCATCGACGACGCCATTCAGGCACACGCTGATCTCGAGATCGATCTTCCAGCCGGCCCGCCGCACTATTTGTTTTCTGGTCGCGAGGAATTTCGCCGGGCGCTCGAACGCGTCGGGTTCAATGGTGCGTCACTGATTTTTAAACTCCATACCATTCAATGGAACGTTCCCACCGCGCGCTATCCATTCGATGCGGAACGAGACGCCGGTGTGCGCACCGCGGGATTGCTCGCCCGCCAAACATCCGAGAAACTCCGCGCCATTCAGTTAGCGATCGAAAAGTCCGTTCGCCGCTATGCCAAAGGCGACAGCTTCTCTATTCCGAAAGCAGCCTACGTCATTGCGGTTACTAAGACGTAAAAAAGCGGTTTTTAGTTTCCGTTTCCACCCAATCTTGTATTTGATTATGAAACTTCTCGCTATCTTCATTATTCTTGCCTGCGGCTCAAACCTCGGATCCGCGGCTGAGAGAGACGCTGCCATTACCGAGAACGAATTGATTCGGCGAACGCAGGAGCTGTACGATGCCGTCGTTCCTGGCGACCAGGCTCCCTGGAAGAAGTATTTCGCCGACGATTCCATTTTCGCGGATGAAAAAGGACGCACCATGGATAAGCCCAAGCTGATTGCGGATATCACACCGCTGCCAGCCGGGTATTCCGGTGCGATCAAACTCGAGCGTGTACAAAGTCGGATTTACGATAACGTGGCGATTCTTAGTTACGACGCTAACGAGACTGAGACAATTTTTGGTCAGAATCTGAGCGCGCGTTATCATATTACCGATACCTGGCTGCGACGCGACGGGAATTGGCAGATCGTCGCCAGCCAGGCCCATCGTTATTATGAAGATCCGGCGGTTGGCAAAGCTGATCCAAAGAAGTTCCCTGACTTCATCGGCAGCTATGAGCTTGCATCCGGTCAAACACGAACCGTTGTCGCCGATGGGGATAGCTTGTTCGTCGAAAGAAATGGAAAGAAAGAGCAACTATTTCCGGAAACATCTGAGCTTTTCTTTCGCAAAGGTATCGAAGGCAGAATCCTGTTTCGTTATGATAAGGACGGAAAAGTCGACGCACTTATCGATCGGCGAAATAACGAAGACGTCATCTGGCGCAAGGGTGCTAACAAATAGGTTGTAAACGGCGACTGACGGCAATCAAGCGCGGTTTGATTGCACCGAAGCGGAACACAGGCCACAGCCTGTGTTCCTTCACAACGCCGGTTCCGCAAAGCGTCACCCTGCCATTGACTATTGCGAGACTCTTTCGGTTTCCTTTTTGTAAACCAGGTCGGCCGCGGCGACATCCTCTGCCGCGATACCCACTGACTTAAATAGCGTGATTCCATCCGCAGACGCCCGCGCGGCTTGTTTGCCGGCGATGACTTCGCCGATTTCAACGGGTTCTTTGCTCGCCGCCATCATATCACCGGATTCTTTGAGGGCCGCCTCACGCGATTCGACATAGATCGTCGCCCGCCGCAATACTTCGTCATCCAGTTCGCGCCAATTCGGCCGGGTCGCGCCGACGGCGTTAATGTGTGCACCGGGTGCGAGCCATTCACCGCGCAGAACTGGTGTGGTGGCTGAGGTTGCTACTACGATCACATCCGCTCCGCGCACCGCTTCTTCGGCCGAAGCTGCGGCGTGCAGCCTGAGCTCGCGTGCGAACCGATCAGCGTTACGCGGACTCCAGACTCGTACTTCAGTAAACTCCCGCACTAGTCGTAACGCCTCGAGATGGCTTCGCGCCTGCACTCCCGATCCAAGGATCGTTAGCACTTTTGTATTGACGCGAGCGAGTAACTTCGTCGCCACCGCCGATACCGCGGCCGTGCGCATCTCGGTAATGAGCCGGCCATCCATTACCGCCAGGGGCTCGCCTGTTTCGAGTCGAAAAAGCAAAATCATGGCGTGATGTGTCGGGATCCCCTTGTTTTGCGGATAGAACGTCACCAACTTGGCCCCGAGCGCGCGCCCGCAAGCCGGCATGACGCCCAAAAACCCTTCATGCTCCGATACCGGAAGGACGGTTCGCAACGGTTGCAAGACCGCGCCGGCCGAAAGGTCCCGGAGCGCCTCGGCCATCGCGGGAATCAAATCCTCTATTCGTAGAACCCTTCGGACGTCATCTTCGCTTAGAATGATCGGGTGATCTTGCATGGCCGTTAAACTGCCTACCAAGAAATGGCTCGTAGGGCAAACATCCCGCTTGCGTCAACGGGCAAGATGCCCGTTGGCCACACAGCCAAGATGGCTGTGCTACAAATGCAGCCACGCCGTTAGTTCCACTCGGAGAGCTCTCTCTAGGCCAGTTTTTCCTATTTCAGACGCAGCCGGGAAATATCTAATTTGATATTCTCACGCGCCTTTCGCCGTTCCTGGCGTGTTGCCCTGAGGTAAAGAATTGTTCCGGCAATGCCAAATGCGGCCGCACCGAGAAAATTGGCCGCGGGACTTCGAGTCCAAAGGTACGCTCCGAGAATTCCGCCGGCACTCACGATCAGGTCGCGCATCAGGTAATAGGCACCGATCATCTGGCCGCGTCTTTCCGGTTCGCTATAACTGACGATGAGGGCTTTGCGTGAGGTATCGCCAAACTCTTTCAGGCCGCGAATAAAGAAGGCGATCATCAGCGCGGGAAAGCTACGCGAGAAAAGCAATACAATTGGGAAAAGCGTGAACATCACGAAAGTGGTGACAACAAAAGGTTCGCGCTGTTGTTTATCGGCAAAGTGGGAAGTAGGAATGATGCATAGGGTTGCAACGAGGACTTCGATAGTAGTGAGAATGCCTACTTCTTGTCCGGTGGCGCCAGCGTAATCCATGGCGAAGATCACAACCCAGGCGAATGGGATTCGTTCGCAAAAGCGAACCAAAATATCACTAAGCAACAACCACCGCATCGGCGCGTCGAACTCGCGGAGACAGCGCAGAAAATTCCACCGCTCAGGCGATGGCGCAGTCTCTTCACTTTCTTTTACTTCTTCGCGTAATTCCCGGAGGGCGATGAAGGTAACGCCGGCGAGCAGGATCGAGATAATAAGCGCGACGCGAACTCCCGGGACCACGCCGAAGCGATCGATCAAGATTCCACCCATTAGCGGCGCGACCATCATCGGCACGCGCTTTATCACCATCTGAACCCCGATCCCCATCGAGTATCGGTTGGCCGCAACGGTGGCGCCGACGAGCGAGAACGTGGCCGGGAGAGAGAAACAGGTCCAGGAGAGAAACAAGAACATTCCGGCAATGACCGCGCCCCAATGCGGGATCAGCAGGACGAGTGCATAGCCAGTAATCGAAACGAGGTTGAAGGTGATGAAAGCGCGCCGGTGTCCCCAACGATCGGCGAGTAATCCTCCGGGATAGGCATAGATCGCGCTGACCAAAGTGCGCAGAGCATCGTAAAGACCAATGATGAAGACGCTCGCGCCAAGAGTTTGGAGATATTTCGGAACGAAACGCATCCATAGTTCCTCGCCGGTTCCGATGACGAAAATCGCGATCAGGATGATGACGAGATTACGTTTGAGCGCGAAGAAATCCGTGAATTGCTTCCCGCGACTTATTTCTGGTTGATTCGGCGCTTCCATTTGGCGTCAAGCGGGTGGAGAACGAACGCGAGCTTGAGATTTCGCTGACTTATCGGCCGAAGTCGTCGAAATACAAACGATTCACAGCAGAAGAGAGGCCAGAGGCTCTCATAAAAACCCTAGAGTTGTGGAGTTTCGTGGAAGGTTGCACCTATCTTCTCCCCCCGTCGCGAGGGTGAATCGCATTCTGTCCTTGCGAGACAGTCGCCAGCATTGTCTCATCTTGTTCGCAATGGAAGACGATAAGACCAACAATCTGTCGCATGTAATTGTTCGTGGCAGCGCAAGCGGCTTTGCGCAGGAGATTCAAATCGGCTCGCATCGTCTCACCGGTGACGAACCAGTTTCTTTTGGCGGGACCGACACGGGGCCATCACCGTACGATCTTCTCCTCGCCGCGCTCGGCAGTTGCACGTCGATGACGATCTCGCTTTACGCCCGGCAAAGGCGTTGGCCGCTTGAAAAAGTAACAGTTTCCTTGTCTCATTCGAAGATTTATGCGGTCGATTGTGCCGAGTGCGAAACAAGAGAAGGAAAGATCGATCGAATTGAGCGCGAGGTTCAATTGATCGGCTCACTCACTGCGGAACAGCGATCTAGGTTAATGGAAATCGCGGATAAGTGCCCGGTGCATCGAACCCTTACTTCGGAAATTAATATTAGGACGAGAGAGAAGGTTAATAGCTGAGAGGCGAGGAACCATTCGAGGAACAGGCGGCGATCGTATTAACAATTCGCATGGCGGAGAATCCGGTTGAGTAACGCACGCGTTCTCGCGTGTTATGCCAGTTCGGCTCGGACTTTCTGCGTCCCGCGGATCCGAGCCTAATTTGCGAGCACTGACTATTCCGATCGTTTTGCAAACACGAAAGGCAGGAGAGAAAGCAGTTGCAGGATGACTGAGAAGATAACGAGGATAAGAATCGATTTCTCGTAGAGAATGCCCATCACCCAACTGCCGAGAAACCAGGCCACGCCGAAACCAGTATCGAACAGACCAAAACCAGTGGCTCGGACGTCGCGGCGAAGCAGAGGAGCGATGACGGATTTCAAGAGCGAATTCTGGGCGCCCATGCCGATTCCCCAAAGAATCATTCCGCAAAGGACAATCCAAGACTGGCCGAAGAAGACGAGAGGCGCGAAAAACGCGGAAACGAAAAAGGCGGCAATGAGGATGAATAGTCCAGCTTTATCAAACCATTTTCCGAAAACGAGGGCACTCGCTCCGCCCAAAGCCATTGCTACGGCATAGTAGGTTGGAATGACTGGTCCGGCGACCGATCCGCTTCTTTGAAAGTGGTAGGCGATGAGCGAGAAATCGGCGAAACCGGCGGCAGCAAAAGCGCCCGCAACTAAATAGAGCCAGTTAGAACGCGAAAACCCCTTGGTTTCCAAACTATGACCTGCCTCCAGCTCGCGCGGATTAGGGAAAAGATTACTAGCGACGAAAACAATCGCGATAGTAAGTAGCGCGGAGACTAGGAGTAGCGCGAAACCGGTTCGATAGCTGCCGTGCTGGAATAGTACCACTGAAATGATGAGGGACCCAAGGTCGCCCCTGCCTGATCGAATGCTTCGTTCAAGCCAAAGACCCAGCCGCGGCCGAGCTTGTGACCGGCGAACGATAGCATGGCATCAGTTGACGGCTTGCGGATAGCGCGTCCGGTTCGCTCAGCTACGATCAGGCCGGCAGCAAGAGGCCAGTTGCCGGCCAGAGCCAATGCAGGCACTGCCAGCATGTTCACAATGTAACCGACGATCGTAACCAACCAGTACTTGCCCGTTTTATCGCCGAGGTAACCGCAAAAGGAACGCAACGTGTAGCCAAGTAGTTCCCCGAGTCCGGCAGTGAAACCGATAAGCGCCGCGCTCGCGCCGAGGTATCCCAGGAATTGTCCAGTGACGCTGCGTGGGCCTTCGTAGGTAAGGTCAGCGAAGCCGTTGGCGATACCGAGGATGAGGACAAATCGAAATGCAGTCGCAGCGGTGAGTGACTTTTGCTGGTCGGGCACCGTTGCGTTCCCATTCGTTGTTTGAACTACTGCGGTGAGTCCGACTGCTCAGTCATCGGTTCGGTATCATGAAGGCGACCGAAATCGACCGTAAGCTTTCGATCTCCTGACTCGCTATAAATTTCGACAAAGCGCTCGCCAAAACGAACGTCGCGCCAGCTATAATCCTTTTGGGTTTGTACCGCTGCGGGAATAACGGGGTCAATTCCGACGACCGAAGCGGTGAATAAGGCTCTGCTTGCTCTAAACGATTCCGGCGTCTCGCCATAAAGTGGGCTTTGCTTGTCAATCGTGTGACGAAGGGTAAGTGCAGCCGGAAAGGAAATAAGGCGGTCGAAATGCAGTTTCAAATTATAGAAATGTCTGAAGGTGTCACCTTCAAGAATAGGTTCATCACGGGTGAACATGATTCTGAACTCCGCTTCAACCATACTTTGCGCGCGCAAGTTGCCCACCCGTAACATCAGGGTAGGTCGCCCATTCAATGTTCCGATGACAAGTGGTTTGCTGAATAGAATTCGCGCGGCGGGTCGGGAGAAGCGAACAAAGATCAAGCCAGTCATGACCGCGAGGCCGAACATGCCATTAATGATCTCGACGGTAGTGACGAGGTGGCCGTAAAGAGTTTGTGGATACCAATGGCCGTAACCGACGGTGGCGAGAGTTTGCACACTGAAAAAGAAAGCCTCGAGGTAAGAACCGGGCGTCATCCCGGCAATGCATTCGCCACCGAGGGCGTAGAACTCTGCAAAGACGAGGTTGATGACGATATAAACGCCTGCGATGAGAGCGGCGAACTCTGGCCAGGTTAAAGCCAGTAGCCATTGGTAAGCATCGCGCCATTCCCTCTTTTCGAGATTGAGTTTGAGAAACTCAACCTGACCGGAGCGGACGGAAACGGGTCTAGGCATTGCCCACCATCAAAGTAAAAATCGGAAAGTAAAAAGAGAAAAAGAGAGGAGCAGGAGCAGAGCCGAGCTAATCTTTGTTATTTGCCGCCCTGAACCGAAAGCTCCCAGCGGTAGCCATCAGGATCGTGGAACCATAAGCCCATATGTTTCGAGCCCGGAGCTTCCGGCCCGATCTCGTCACCGGGGTCTTCGATGTTAACTTTGTGTTTCTTCAAGTGCGCCAGCGCTTTTCTTAGCGTCGCCATATCCGGCAGATGGAAAGATATGTGCTCAAGTGTTGACGGCGATGGTTTCCCTTTAAAAAGGGCGATAGTGATGTTGTCGTTGCCGACCGCTACACCGTTCTGGAAGTCGAATTCTTTGCGTAATCCAAGCGTACGTTGAAACCACCGAGCGCTCTTCTTCGGATCGCGCACCGCCAGCCCAAAATGACCCACCACACCGAGAACAAACGGAATTTTCGTATTATGATATCGAGCCTGCCTGAAAAAACAGATGTCTCAGCCTTCGCACTTAATCCAACCGTTGCACCAGTAGCCAGACCAGCCCCGAGAGAATGCCGGCAAAAATGGACAGCACAATCGTAGTGCGCCGAGTGTGCCGACGTTTGAACTCCGGCACAGGGATATCATCGTGAATGCGACTCGCCTCGAACATTACCATCAAAAAAAGTGTTACCACGAAGCCAACGACGCCCCATTTCAGAGCCCCGAGAATGGTGTCGAGCATTTGAATCTCGACTGTAATCGTGGCGTCTTTGGATTCAAGAAGAGCGCTTGCGAGAGAGTTGCCGGACTAAACCCGTCCCCGTCGCGCTTCCCATTCGCCTCTCCCTTTGCAGGGAGAGGCTAGCGTGGGGAGTTCCTCAACGCGCCACGTTGTTAAACGCCGCAGCAGGACGTCGTAAAACACGCCGCGTGAGAAATCAGACCCTCTGGAGAAGCACTGCCCGTGCCAGCAACTCTTCGCTTCCGCAAAATGAAACGCCACAAATTTGCATATGTACCATGTGCGGCGACGTTTACAGCTCAATAGCAAAAGCTTTTTGATCAAAAATGTTCGGTCATCAAATATAAGAAGTTTGTAAGTTTGTCCGACCCTTGAGTAGGCCGAGCGAAAGGCAAAATATCAAGAAAACGTTTCAACTTACTTGGAATGAAACGGTTACAGGATTCGAACATACCTTGTAACAGAAGCCGACGTTCTTACCTCACTCGCGAGGCTTTGCCGGTGTTTCAGCCGTGGCCGGTAAAGCTGGCCTGAATACTTTGGGCGAAGTTTTGAGCCGAACCGCGTCCCCAATAGTGAATGTGTTTTTGAAATGTTCAGATGATGCCAGTCAAATTAAACCTTTCCGTCAACTTCGAACGGGGAATCCTGGCGAAAGTAATGGGCGCCTCCCGGCCTACCATTTGCCTCGCTGCGCGGGGAGAAGATGAAGAGAGGTGAATTGTGGTTGTAGCTGCCGTCGTCTCCGGCGGCACAGTCTTCCATCTGTCATTCCGAGCGGAGTCGAGGAATCTCTGGCTTTTTGAGCAGGAATAGTTTGAGATGTCTCGGCTTCGCTCGACATGACAGATCATTCTGCCGCCAGACGGCGGCAGCTACAACCGTTGAAGAAGCCATTAGGTCAGAAGAGAATCGATATCTTCGTCGCTTTCTCGTTCCAGAGAAAACGCGCCGAGGGCGTCGCATCTGCCAATCTCTCAATAGAGCTAGATCGCATGTAGATTATTTTGTGAAGTCGAGCGCGCCCTCGCCGGGAACGTGAGGGTCACAGTTGTGCCGTGATCAACTTCACTTGCTACCGCGACTGATCCACCATGCAGATCGATAATGGATTTGACCAGGGCCAGGCCCAGGCCTGTTCCCTGTGAGCTGCGCGACAAATCGACCCGATAAAATCGATCGCATAGGTGCGGGAGATGTTGTGGAGGGATTCCACAGCCAGTGTCTTCGACCGCGAGCTCGGTCCGATCCGGTTTGATCTCGGTAGCGATAGTAATTTTGCCGCCGTCAGGAGTGAAGCGGAGGGCGTTGTCGAGAAGATTACTCAAAGCGCGATCGAACAATAACGCGTCAGCATAGACTTCGCCGTCACCTTTGTTGGTAATGGAAATACCTCGCTCTTCTGCAATCGTCCGATAATAGGCCGCGATCTTTTCAATCGCGGGCCGCGCGCCAAAGACATTTGGTTTGATTTGGCGATCAACTCCTTCGGCACGCGCGAGAAATAAGAGGTTGTCGACAATACCTGAGAGCCTTTCGCATTCGGCGGCGATCGATTCAATGACGTTGCGATAGTCCTCCAAGGTGCGCGGCCGCGTTAAGGTAACTTCAGCTTCTCCGCGAATATTCGAAATCGGCGTCCGAAGTTCATGGGCGAGATCGGCTGAGAATTGGGAGAGTTTGGTAAATGAATTTTCCAGCCGCGCCAGCATCTCGTCAAAAGCAGTCGCGACTGGCTGAAGTTCGCGCGGCCAGGTCGTCTTACCCACGCGTTCGTCAAGACGGCTGGGGCCGATGCGTTCGAGCGAATGCGTCATTTGCTGTAACGGCCGCAAGCCGCGTTTGGTGACGGCGATCGCGATCATTGCCGACGCCAGGATTCCGAGACCGAGGGCGCCGCCAAGGACGAAAGCAAATTGAGTGGCAAACTGCTCGTCGCTCGACCGGTCTTGAGCGAGTTGGATAATGTAGGGCTGGCCATCCGCCTCCTCGATTGCCGCCACCAGCGAAAATAGTTTCTTGCTGATTCGATAATTTTTGGGGCGGTAGACTGAATTCTTATCTTGTGGATCAGGAAAAGCAGACGGAGGCAAAAAAACGCCCATTTTTGGGGTTTCAGTAACGACGTCACCGTTGGAGCTAATCACTCGCACCCAATAAGCCTCGACTTTGCTCGCGTGCGTGTTGCGTAATGTCGCAGTCAAGCTTCCAAGGCCGCCTGTCTGACTCAATTCGCCGCGCAAAGCCGATAACCTGTCAGCGAGAAATTCGTTATCTTCTTCAAAGGCGTGGCGCACCACGATCAAGTAAAAGGCGCCGAGCCCACAGGAGAGAAGGAACGCCGCGGCCAGAGTAAAGAGAAAGACAAGCTGGGACGCAATCGAGCGCGGCCTAGTCGGACTTAAGAACATAGCCGACGCCGCGGATGGTTCGCACCAGTTTCTCTTTGAATGGATCGTCCACTTTTGCCCGCAAGCGTCGCACCATCACATCGACGACATTGGTGTTAATGGGGAAATCAATATCCCAAATTTGGTTCGCGATTTCGTTGCGCGACACAGCTTCACCAGCCCGCCGGACCAAGTGGGCCAGGAGCAAGAATTCCTTAGAAGTGAGGTGGAGCGGGGTCCCGGACCGACACGCTTTATACTTGCGTGTGTCAATCTCCAGATCGTGTATGTGCAAGTGCCCCCGCTCGTGTCCGGCGGAAGAACGGCGCAAAACTGATCGAACCCGGGCCAGTAGTTCCGAAAACGCGAAGGGCTTGACTAAATAATCGTCGGCGCCGAGTTCAAGTCCTTTCACCCGGTCGCGAACACTATCGCGGGCGGTCAACAAAAGGATGGGTGTGCGCACGTCCTTTCTCTTAAGGGTTGCTACGATCGACCAACCATCTCTCTTCGGCAGCATTACGTCGATGATGAAAAGATCGAACGTCTTTGCCAGTGCCAGATTTAATCCGGCTTCTCCGTCTGACGCGGTCGTAACTTGAAAACCTGCTTCGCCAAGGCCCTTGGCCAGGTATGCGGCCGTCTTCTTTTCATCCTCGATTAACAGGATTCGCATTTAAATAAATCGACCAATGATGCGCTATTGGGCCGGTCGATGCATTGTTTTTCTTCCGCGGCAGCTTGACTTCGACCAGCGCCTCGGCGGTATAGTTATGGACTATGTCCTTGGTCTTTGAAACGATTCAAACGGAAGGGTTGGCTGAACTTTCTTACTTAGTCGGAGACGACGAAGAAGGCATCGCGGCGGTGTTCGATCCGCGGGCGGATGTTGAAATTTATCTCGAGTTGGCGCGTGCAAAAAACGTTGCCATCACGCATATTTTCGAAACCCATATTCATGCCGATCTCGTTAGTGGTGCACGTGAGCTTTGCGGCCGGGTTGAATCGGCAAAGATCTACGTTAGCCACGAAGGAGGTGCACACTACGGATTCGAAAACGAAAAAGTCAGCGATGGCGACAAATTTACACTTGGCGCCGTCGTTATCACCGCGCGCCATACCCCGGGTCACACGCCGGAGCACATCTCGTATTTATTGGCGGACACGGAACATCCGGAAACCCCGTGGGGAGTTTTGAGTGGCGACTCGCTTTTCGTAAATTCAGCGGGCCGTCCTGATCTGCTGGGCGAAAAAGAAACCGGCAAACTCGCTGCCCAACAATTTCATACGCTAAGCGATTTCTACATGAAGTTGCCCGATAGTGTCATTATTTATCCCGCGCACGGCAGCGGTTCGCCGTGTGGCGCCGAAATAGGCGATCGGTTAAACAGCACCATCGGTTACGAGCGGCCGCTCAATCCCTTCCTCCAATTTAAGGACATGGAGTCATTCACCCGTTTTGCGGTCTCCACCGCGCCGCCGATTCCCAAATATTATCCGCGGATGAAAAAAGTGAATATGGAAGGCCCGGAAGTGCTGGGCGGTTTACCCCGAGTCGCCGGGCTGCCGCCAAAGGCATTCAAGAAAGCGATCGATGAAAAGGCAGGCATTCTTATCGACACACGTCTGATGCTGAGCTTCGGCGGCGCGCATATTCCGGGAGCGTTGAACATCGGAGGTTCGCCCATGCTTTCGATCTGGGCTGGGTCGCTTCTGGATCCGGAACAACCGATTTTGCTGGTGCTGGAAAATGACGATGATCTCGATGAAATCGTGCGCCTGTTTATTCGCACAGGTTTCACCAAATTCGCCGGTTATCTCGTCGGTGGAATGAAAGCGTGGGACAACGCTGGTTATCCATTCGCCCAGGTTGCGCAGATGAGTGTGCACGATTTAAAAAACGCGGGCCGCGAATTGCAAATTCTCGATGTGCGTTCGAACCGGGAGTGGAAAGGCGGCCACGTTCCAGGTGCGCACCACATTTTTCTGGCGGAACTGTGGAAGCGATTTGGCGAACTGGATAAATCGAAGCCGACCGCGGTTTACTGCGCGAGCGGATATCGCGCAAGCATTGCTGCCAGCATTCTAAAAGGTGAGGGCTTCGCTGACGTGCGCAATGTCCCAGGTAGCTGGCACGCCTGGAAAAAAGCGGGCTATCCGGTGGATCGCAACGCCGCTCAGGAAAAAGCAGCCTAGTTTCGGCGAAAACCATGATCACGCGGGAGAAAGAACCGCCGAATCTCGAGATGCCGTTCAGCGCGCTCGAGAGTTTTGTTACACCGAACGAGCGATTTTACATTCGCTGCCACTTCCCGATCCCGAAAATCAACGAACGCGATTGGCGTTTGAGAGTAGGAGGCAAAGTGGCGCGACCATTCGAGGTGATCATAGACGACTTACGCCAAATGCCCACGCAGACGATCACGGCCACGCTGGAGTGCGCTGGCAACAGCCGCGTTTTTCTTGTTCCGAAAGTTAAAGGTGTGCAATGGGAACTCGGCGCTGTCGGCAACGCGGAGTGGACTGGCGTGAGACTGCGCGAACTGCTGCAACGCGCCGAGATGGCGAACAAGGCGCGCGAAATCATTCTCGAAGGCGCTGATAACGGCACCATCGCCGAGCCACCGCGTCCTTCTGGCAAAATAAATTTCGCGCGCAGTCTGCCCGTCGAAAAGGCAATGGATGATGTGCTGCTCGCTTTCGCGATGAATGGCGAGCCGCTCAGCGCCGCGCACGGTTTCCCGCTGCGCGCCGTCGTCCCGGGTTGGTACGGAATGGCATCAATCAAATGGCTCCAGCGGATCATTGTCACCGATCAACCATTCAATGGTTACTACCAATCGATTGATTACGCTTACTGGCGGCGAGACGAGGCTGGGCCCGCGCTGGTCCCATTGACTACGATGCAGGTGAAAGCGGAGATCGCGCGGCCCGAAGATAATGAAATCATTCGCGCGAATTCAAAGTACCTGGTTAAAGGCGCGGCTTGGACCGCGGGAGCTATCGTTACCAAAGTGGAAGTTAGCTGCGATGCCGGCAAGTCGTGGGGCGAAGCCACTCTCAACGGGGAGGCGACTGAAAATGCGTGGCGACTCTGGGAGTTCGAATGGCAAACACCGTCGCCAGGTGGCTATACCCTGATGGCGCGCGCCACGGACTCACGTGGACGGATGCAGCCAATGGAACGCGATGCCAACGGCGGTACCTACATGGTCAGCCATTGTTTGCCGATCGAAGTCGAAGTGCGCTGAAATGTGGAGGGACGTGCTTCCGCACGTCCCTCCGTCTATGCCCCCTTCTCGATCGGCGCGGCAACGCGATTGCCCCACTCCGTCCAGGAACCATCGTAATTCCGGACGTTGTTTAGTCCGAGCAGATAGGTTAGCACAAACCAGGTGTGACTGGAGCGTTCGCCGATGCGGCAATAAACGACGGTATCTGTCTTCGGACTGACGCCGCAACCCTGCACATAAATTTTCTCTAACTCGGCCGCTGGTTTGAACGTGCCGTCATCATTGACTGCGGTTTTCCAAGGGACACTTTTCGCGCCTGGAATATGACCGCCCCGCAGCACGCCTTCCTGCGGGTATTCCGGCATGTGCGTGATCTCGCCCTTGTATTCGCCGGGCGAACGAACGTCGACCAACGGTTTCCTCGCTTTGCTTTGCGCCAGGGCCTCATCTGCGAAAGCGCGAATTTCCTTATCGTAACGCCGCGTCGGCACGGGATAATTTGTGCGCGGATATTTGGGCACTTCGCGCGTCATCTCGCGGCCTTCGGCTTTCCATTTGTCGCGGCCGCCGTTGAGAATTTTCACCTTGTCGTGTCCGAACAATCGAAATGCCCAAAGGGCGTAGCACGCCCACCAGTTGGATTTGTCGCCGTAGAAAATGCAGGTCGTTTCCGGCGTGATGCCGTTGCGGCTGCATAGCTCGGCGAATTTGTCCGGTTGAATGTAATCGCGAATCACCGGGTCTTGCAGGTCGGCTCGCCAGTCGATGTGAACGGCACCCGGAATGTGTCCGGTATCGTAGAGCAAAATGTCTTCATTTGACTCGACAATGCGAATACCATCGTTTTTCAAATGTTGCGCTAGCCAGTCGGTTTCCACTAGCGCTTCGGGATGGGCGTAATTATTTGAGGCCATATCAGCACGTCTAGCCCCGGGCGAAGCCAGAGGCAAGTCAGCAATCGCCGAGTTCTACGCTCTGAACTTTGCCGGACGCGGTGCAAGCAACAGATCGCGCCCGACCAGGTAAAGAAGGACGCAGAGCGCGACAAACGGAATTAGCGCCAGCAGGTCGGCGTGCGGGCCGTTGAAGAACGGATTATGCGCTGTCGCCCACGCCGCGAGCCGCTCGTTGGTTGACGCCAGACTGGGCAGGCCTGCCATGATGGCGATGACGATGCCGGCGAGCGCGCCACCCGCGATGTAACCGGAGGCGAGCAACACGCCGGAGCTCTTGTCGCCCTCCGCCACGAGCTCATCATGGGTCAAATCATGAGCGTGGAATTTATGTTTGCGCAGCCAGCGATCGATCAGGAAACGTATCATGCCGCCAACAAAAATCGGACTGGACGAAGCGAGCGGGAGATAGACGCCGACGGCAAACGCTAGGGAAGGAATGCCGCTCATCTCGAGTGTGATGGCAATCATCACACCTAACAATACCAGCGCCCACGGCAACTTGTGGCTCAGAATGCCTTTAATGATGTAAGACATCAGTGTCGCCTTGGGCGCGTCGAATTTTGTTACTGGCGACCCATCGGGCCGGACGCGATGCGTACCGTTAATGCCGGGATCGACGAGATAGACTGCCTCGCCGCGATCGTTCACAAGGTAACGTTGCGCCGGTCCGCCACTCGGATCGATCCGCTGCCACGAGCGATAGCTTTGCGGGTCCATGTTGGCTTGTGCGCCTTTGATTCGCTCCCGCGCGCCCAGCTCGGCATCGTTAGGCGCGCGCAGGTCGGCCGGAAAGTTGCGCTCGATTTTGTACACGACCTCCCCACTGCCGTTGATCAGGTATTCGCCCGGATCGAGGCCAGGCACGACGGAATTCACGTCACCTTCTTCGTTTTCTAGAACGCGATAGTGTTCTGTCGTGTCGGGCTTCAACTTCTCGCGAAACGGCGAGAGATTGGTGACTTGGACCCGCGGCAGCGTCACGCCGGCCTGGACTTTTTGGAACGTCGTTGCCGGCACGTAGACGGTATAGGAATCATTTAGAACAAGGAGAATCGGCCCAAGGGCGAGGGCGGATGCCAATGAACCGGCGAGGATCGCGATCTGTTGAAACTTCGGGGTCGATCCGACAAGAAAACCAGTTTTTAGATCCTGCGAAGTAGTGCCGCCATTCGAAGAAGCAATGCAGACGATGCCGCCGATGGAAAGTGCAGTGACAAAATAGTTCGGCCCGGTCCAACCGACGATGAGAAAGACCAGACAAGTGAGAAGAAGCGTTGCCACCGTCATGCCGGAGGTTGGACACGAGGAAGAACCGATCTCACCTGTAAGATGCGATGAGACCGTGGTGAAAAGAAATCCGATCGCGACGATGAGCAGCGCGCCTAACAAGTTCCACTGCAAATGCAGTTGCGGTGCGATAATGATCGTCAGCAGGAGAGCGATCACTCCGCCGATGACGAACTTCATCGATAAATCCTGATCTGTGCGCGGCATTTTGCCGACTGCTTCATGCATGCTGCGCAGATCGGCCAGTCCGCTCTTCGTACCGTGCCAGATAAGTGGCAGCGATCGCACCATGCTAATGATGCCACCGGCCGCGACTGCACCCGCGCCGAGATAAAGGATATAAGACTCGCGGATACCATCGGGCGTCATTTGGCTGATGGGTATCGTGCCCGGCGCGATAATTCCCGAGGAACTTTCGCCGAAAAATTTGATCGCGGGGATGAGAACCAAATAGGCAAGAACGCCGCCCGCGCACATGATGGAACCAATCCGCGGCCCGATGATGTAACCCACGCCTAACAATGCCGGCTCGATCGTCATCGAGATCGATCCCGCCTTGAAGGGTGCGCCGAAAATTTTCTCTGGCGTGTTCTTCCAGGCGTTGAACGCATTCATCGCCGCCTGATAGATGAAGCCAATTCCAAACCCGGTGAAAATTGTCTTTCCGCCAGTCGCGGCTTCGACATCGGACTTATTTTCCAAACCTTCGCGGGATGCCGCGGCCTTGAGCACTTCGGCGCAGGCGGTTCCTTCCGGATACTTAAGCAAGCCGTGTTGATCGACGATGAGCGCACGCCGCAACGGGATCATCATGAGAATGCCTAACAATCCGCCGAGAGTCGCAACCAGCATGACGCGTGTGATCTCGAGATCGAATCCGAGGATCATGATCGCCGGCATTGTGACGCCGAGACCGAAGGCGATCGACTCACCGGCCGAACCGGCCGTCTGCACGATGTTGTTCTCGAGAATGGTCGCGTCGCGCAATCCCACTTTGGAAAAAAGCCGGAAGAGAGTGATGGAAATGACCGCCACCGGAATGGAAGCGCTGACCGTGAGACCAACCTTCAGGACAAGATAGAGCGACGAGGCGCCGAAGATGATGCCAAGCAGCGTGCCGATAATCAGCGGCACCGGCGTCAGCTCGCGTATCCGGGTGTGGGCTGAGATGTAGGGTTTGAAATTCGCCGTGAGCGGATTCTCCGGCTTGTACCCGACGATATCGGGCATTTCGTTAGGCGGATTTCTCAGATCGATTTTTTTCATCGAATTGCGAGCCGCCCGACCAGTGGCTTAACGAGTCACGCGGTTCACGTCGCTCGCGCAGCCCCCATTCGCAGGATCCATCGATAAAGCAGGAACGCGATGCCGGCGAAGGCGATGCCGCCGACGATGATCCCGGCGGTTTCATAGCCGGGCCCGACCAGCGAGAGCGGTGCGGCTTTCCCGGAGAAGACAACGATTGCAGAGATCACTACGCCGATAATACTTTCGCCAACGATCAGTCCCGATGCGAGTAACACGCCGAGTTGCTTTGTCGCTTCTGGCTTTGGTGTGCGATCCGCGCGGCGATCGAAAAGCCAGCCCACGATCGCACCGACGACGATCATGAGGGTGCTCTGCGTGGGCAGATAAATGCCCAGCCCGACGGCGAGCGGCGGCACGCGCATGTGCCGCGTCGTCCGTGCGAGGATCTCGTCCAGCAGGATGATGCAGACGCCGATCAACGCGCCGATGCGGATCAGACTCCAGTCGATGTTCGCAGCGATGACGCCTTGCGCGAGTGAAGAAATGAGGCCCGCTTGAGGCGCCGGTAATGGATTCGGGCGCAACTCCGCACCGGGGGCGCCAACGAAACCGTAAGCATGATTCACCAGATCGAGCACCGGCGGAATGACGAAGGCACCGGCGATTACGCCGAACACGAGTGCGACCTGCTGCTTCCACGGAGTCGCATCAACAAGCTGCCCGGTTTTGAGATCCTGCAAGTTGTTATTAGCAATCGCGGCGACATTGAAGATGACCG
>QHRO01000339.1 GCA_003220155.1 Verrucomicrobiota bacterium | reverse complement strand
GCGGCGGTGATAGCGAAAAACTCAATCATGTGTGCGCCGTTGATGGAATCTTTCTCCACCGGGAGCAACTCGATTGCGCGCCGCCCTTCGCGTAATGCTTCCTCTTTTCGGCCAAGGGCCGCATCCATCACAGCCAACACGCAGATCGCGGGGGCATAATCCGGCTGGCTGTCCACTCGCTTTTGCTGTTCGGCGCGGGCGCCAGTGAAAGCAGCACGGGCTTTCGGCTCGTTTTTTGTCATCCGTGCAATCAACCCTTCACCGAAATCGCGTCGAAACTGGATGGCATCGTTCCCGAAAACGTTGTCGTCCAGCGCTACGAGAGCAGATTCGGCCGCTGCGCCATCGCGCTCTGCCAAGGCACAGAGGAACCAGGTGTCGGCCACGCTCTTGATTGCTTCGGGATCGCTGCGGCGAATCTCATCGAGTGCCTGATGCAAAGGCCTTGTGTCGGCCTTCCAGTCCAATGGAAGTAGGGCTCGGACTACTTTCGTTTCGACATCATCTGGCTTGATCGACAGCGCGCGGTCGAGAACCGCAGCTTCCTCTGAGTATCGTCGGAGGTTAACATAACTAAGGGCGATTTGCTGAAGGGTGAAGAAGTTGCGCGGATCAAGCTCGATTGCGCGTTGCAGATTACGCAACGCCTCCTTCTGCTGGCCGCGCCGGCGCGCGATATAACCCGTTAGCTCGAAAACGCGCGGGTCGTTCGGTAACGATTTACGGGCGATTTCCAGTTCAGCCAGCGCTCCATCGTAGTCGAGATAGCCACGATAAAGATGTTCGGCGCGGGCGAGGTGTGCCTCCCCTGCGTCGGGTTGCAGGCGAAACGCCGCTTCAACCGCCGCCTGGGCGGCCGCTAGACGAGCCGGGGTGTGATCGAGTCCGAGGAAGTAAAGGTTATCATGCGCGTAAGCGAGCTGGCACTGCGCGAGGAAGAACGACGAATCACGTGCAAGCGCCTGTTCCAGTAGGTCCACAGCTTTGCGGAGGTTCTGTCCGCCAATGGCACTAAAGCTCGTCGTAAGCATAAGACTTTTGGCGCGACTGTAGAGATCGAACGCGACGAGGTCCCTGGTCGGCGCCTGCTCGATTGCACTCTTTTCCTTTGGCGAAAGCTTGGCTTGCAATTGATCCGCAATGGCTTTGGCGATTTCACTTTGGATGGCGAAGACGTCGTCGACCGGCCGATCGTAATTGTCCGCCCACTCGTGTGCGTCGGTACGAGCATTGATTAACTGCGCATTCACCCGAACTTTATTGCCCGCTCGCTGCACACTGCCTTCGAGCACGTGAGTGACTCCGAGTTGCTGAGCGATCTCGCGCAGATTCCGCGCGACCCCGCTCTTGTACTGCATCACACTGGTGCGGCTGATTACCTTCAGATCAGCCACCTTGGCCAAGGCGGTCAGGACTTGGTCCTGCACGCCGTCGGTAAAGAAAGCGTTGTCCGGATCACGGCTCATATTCTCGAACGGAAGGACGGCGATACTTTTTTCGGCAATTGGTTTCAGAATTGCGGGAGCGAAAATTATCGCGAGAACGGCGACGCTAAAGAGCATCAAACCGGCGATTAAAAGCGGAATTAAGAGTGGTGAACGTTTTGCCCCTTCCGATCCCCGCGCGCGTTCAGGAAGCCGCTTGCCATGTTTCAGCTTCGCCGGCGGTTCAGGATTGCCGACGACATCGGCATAAAGGTTTACGATGGAAACGACAACACCGTGTTTGACTTCGAAATCGCCGAGCTCGTGCAGGTAAGGCTGCCAACGGCGGTATTGTGCAAGATCATCGGCCACGCGTTTGGACAGGAGAATGTGACCGGCATCACCGCAATCCATCACTCGCTGCGCGATGTTGATGCCGGCGCCGGCGATGTTCTCGCGCTGGTTCACATCGGCCACGTGATGCACCGGCCCGCTGTGAATGCCCATCCGCACGGGCAAACTCGGTTGTGCACACAGCTTCTGGCTGATCTGGAGCGCGCATTCCACCGGCTCTTCCACTGAGCCTGTGAATACCAGCGCCATGCCGTCGCCGGTGGGTAAAATAATGAGCTGACTCGCGGCCTCCGCTGTACGTGCTGCTTCCGTCTTGCGCACGATTTGATTTAGTTCGTGGAGCGCCTCCGATTGCTCGTCGATCAGCAGCTTTGAGTAACCGACGATGTCCATGAAGAGGACATGGGCGATCTCGAGGCGCAGTTGCGTCTTCTGCTCGTCAGCCATTAAGGCGTGAACTTAGGCGAATCGCGCAGTCGCCTCTACATCATTTTTCACCGTGGAAAAAGTTCGTTTGCACGGGACACGCAAACCAGCACGCAAGAGGCGCGCGCGACCCGGAGGCAGACGCATTTTTATAAACAGTCGCAGTAGATTTATGCATCGTAGCCGGCTCACAATGCGGCCTAAATCGGGAAAAAAGTCCGTTTTGGCGAGACGCCAAAACCAACACGCGGGACGCGTGCGCTACCCGGAGCTAGGACAACGGCGGTTGATTCTCTTGCACGCCCGGAACAGGGGCGAATATCGTTTGGTAATTGGAGACGGCGTGATTTGCCTTGGACCC
>QHRO01000078.1 GCA_003220155.1 Verrucomicrobiota bacterium | reverse complement strand
TGGACCATCGATCCTGCGCTACTCACTCCCCAGACCGTTGCTCAACCAGCCACTACCTCGGCCAGAGGGACAAATTTACTCTCGTGTAGTTCGACTCGTTTATGACCAGCTAACAATCGATACCATTCCATGGTGGAACCGATTACGATCAGGAGCACGAGCAGGAGAAAGCTTGCCGCGACGAAAATGTCTATCCGATACATTGTCGCCTGGCGAAGGAGCACTGCCGCGGCACCGGCATCTGCTGCCTGGACGCTTTTCTGAATCGCCGATTGTGCACCTGCCAGAAGACCCAGATTCGGGTCAGGCGAGAAAATCTTCATGTAACCGGCTGAAAACGTGACCACAGCCATGAAAAGCAGCGGGACAATTGTAATAAAGAGATAGCGGGCTTTTCCCATCTTGATCAACAAGGTGGTGCCGAGACAGAGCGCAATCACCGAAAGTAACTGGTTCGCCAGGCCGAAGAGCGGCCAGAGCGTGTTGATGCCGCCGAGGGGATCGATCACACCTTGATACAGGAACCAGCCCCAGGCCGCGACCAATAACATGCTCGCGAATGAATTCGCAACCCAGGAGCGCGTGTTGCCCAACGGCCGCCACAAATTTCCGAGCAAATCTTGGAGCAGGAATCTTCCCACCCGCGTTCCCGCGTCAATTGTCGTTAGAATAAACAACGCCTCAAACATGATGGCGAAGTGATACCACAAAGCCAGCGCCGTCGGACTGGCCGAAACGCGCGCAAACATGTGCGCCATGCCGACGGCAAATGTTGGCGCGCCGCCAGCGCGATTAAACATTGTTTGTTCGCCGAGATTTCGCGCCAGATCGGCCATCTGCGGCTCGGTTACCGGAAAGCCGGCGGCCGAGACTTTCGCCACTACTTCAGTCGGCGTCCCCTTAGTATTGATGGCGAAATATTCGCCCGGCTGAATCACGCACGCCGCGATCATCGCCATTAACGCGACCATCATCTCGGTAATCATCGCGCCGTAACCGATGTCACGAATGCGCGACTCACGCTCCAGCATCTTTGGCGTTGTTCCCGAAGCGATGAGCGAATGGAAGCCCGAAACAGCACCGCACGCGATGGTAATGCAAACAAATGGAAAAACGGGCCCGGCGAAAACTAGTCCGCTTCCGTCGATGAATTTTGTCAGCGCCGGCATTTGCAGGACCGGGTGAATCAACACGACTGCCACAGCGAGCGCGGCGACCGTGCCGATTTTCAAAAACGTGCTGAGATAATCGCGCGGCGTCAGCAACATCCACACCGGCAGAATCGAAGCCGCCAAGCCGTAACCCATAATCGCCCAGGCCAGCCATCGATCGCTATGCCGAAACCAGGTTTCGAGCGTGGGAAAATTTCCGAGAAATTGTCCGCCCCAGACCGCGAAGAAAAGCCCCACGATTCCGAAGGCGGTAATCCAGCTGACATTGAACAAACCGCTGCGCAATCCCGCGCCCATGAGCAAGGCGATTGGAATCGTCATCGCGATGGTGAAGACACCCCACGGACTTTTTGCCAACGCTTGCACTACCACCAGCGCGAGCACAGCCAGCAAAATGATCATGATGGCGAGCACGCTGATCAAGGCGAGTGCGCCCACCCCGCGCCCAATCTCTTCCTTCACCATTTGCCCGAGCGTTTTTCCGCGCCGCCGCACCGAGGCGAACAGAACAATCATGTCGTGCACGCCGCCGCCGAGAGTCGCACCGATCAAAATCCAAAGCGTGCCCGGCAAAAATCCGAACTGCGCCGCCAGCACCGGCCCGACCAGCGGCCCTGGCCCGGCGATGGCAGCGAAATGATGTCCAAAAACCATCCAGCGGTTCGTCGGCACGAAATCTTTGCCGTCGTTTTGCACCAAAGCGGGAGTGGCACGCTCGTCATTAAGCAAGAGCACTTTGCTCGCGAGCCATTTCGAATAGAAACGATAGCTGATCGCGAAGGCGCACAGCCCCGCAATGATGATCCAGAGCGCATTGATCTGCTCCCGCCGGGACATCGCCAGAATCGCAATCGACCCGAGCCCAAGCAGGGTCACCGCGATCCACAGCAACTTTTTCCAGAAGGTCATCGTTCTGGTAATGTACCGCGGCGTCTCATTTTCGCCACCGCAGGCAGACATTGACAGGGCCATCCGGCTGCGTTACCAACCGCCCTTGCGCCTCTCCCAGAAAATCGGAAAAATCCTTACCGGCCAAGCGTTCGACAGTGCGCGACGGCACACCCGCGCGATCGTGCGTAACCGCCGTTTCCCTGTCCGTATCACCCCCGGCGCCGTCATTAAATCAATCGACGCCCGGCGTTTCGAAGAAATCCGGCGGAAATATGCCGTGGACGACCCGGGCGATGCGCCGCCGAAATATTTCGACCTCGAACATTGGATCCCAATCAATCTGCAGCGGGTGCGTGACTTGCGACTCGATTATGCTCCGCGTTCGCGCATTCTCGATCTCGGCTGTGGCGCCGGGTACTTTCTCTACATCAACAAATCACTCGGCCACGAAATTCTCGGTCTCGATCTGGATGATCTGCCGATGTTTCGCGAACTGAACGAGTTACTTGAAATTCCTCGCATCATTGCGCGCATTGGAGCGTTTCAACCGTTGCCAAAATTCGATCGCAAATTCGACGTCATTAGCGCCTATCTCATTTGCTTCAATAATCACAAGAGCGACAAACTTTGGGGACCAGCGGAATGGGATTATTTCTTGAGCGACGCCGCATCTCACCTTGCCGCAAATGGCCGTCTCTGGCTCGAACTGAATCGAGAATATGACGGCAGCTATTACACGCCGGAATTAAAAGCGTTTTTCGAACAACGCGGTGCGGAATTACAATCCTGTCGCGTCGTATTTAATCCAGGGACGCTCGTGCCTTCCAAAGTTGCACCAGCCGCGCGTTGAAATCGTCGCGGCGACGCTGGTGTTCCTCCACCACTTCTTTCGGAGCCCGCTCGATAAAGGACGCATTCGCCAGTTTCGCTTCCGTTGCTCTTAACTCGGCTTCCAGCTTCGCGATCTCCTTCTCCAAGCGTTCACGTTCTGCGGCCCGATTCATTTCGCCCGCAATTAAAAATAGTTCGCCCAATTTTGTCGCTGCAACCGATGAGCGGGATGGAGGTTGGAAATTTGCATCGATCTTCAGCGATTCCGCATTGAGCAGACGCGCGATAGTCGCACCTTCCTCTTTTGCCCACGATTCGTTAGAACGGAGTGCGAATTTTGCTTTCTGATTTGATGGAACTCGCGCTTCCGCCCGGAGGTTCCGCCCCGCCTCAACCGTTTCGTAAATCGCCCCTACCCGAATTCGCGCTTTCCCCTGGATTGCTTCGTCTAAAGCCATCGCTTGTGGCAAAGGCGCGAAATCGAGGAACTCATTTTCCGCTTTCGCAAATCCCATCAGCGACCACAGCTCCTCCGTCAGGTGCGGCATGAAAGGATGGAGCAGACGAATAATAGCAGACAAAATATAATCCATCGTCGCCAGGGTCGATTGCTTGCGCGCTTGGTCCTCGCCGAAGATGTCCGTCTTGCCTGCTTCGACGAACCAATCGCAAAAATCTCCCCAGACAAAATTGTATAGCTGCTGGGCAACGGCATTGAATTGATAGTGCCGATACGCGGCTTCAACCGCGCCGATAGTTTCGCTCAGACGCGCCAGCGCTTCGATGCCGTAAATCGAAAGCTCACTCTCTTTCGATTCCAGGTTAGGATTCGATGGGCCGTGCATCTGACGAAAACGCGCTGCGTTCCACAGCTTCGTGGCAAAGTTCCGCCCTTCTTCGATCTGTTTTTCGTCGAAGCGAATGTCCTGCCCGCTCGGCGCAATTCGCATCAAACCGAAACGCAAACCATCTGCTCCATAGTTCGCAATCAAATCGAGCGGGTCGGGCGAATTACCGAGTGACTTCGACATCTTGCGACCCTGCTTGTCGCGAATGATCCCAGTGAAGAAAACATCGTGAAACGGAATGTTGTCCTGATCGCGTTCGGATTTTCCGGGCTTGAACTCCAGACCGGCAATGATCATACGCGCGACCCAGAAGAAAATTATGTCCGGACCGGTCACGAGAACAGACGTTGGATAAAATTTTGCGCGCGTTTCCGGATCCATTGTCTCATAGGCCCAAAGCCACGACGAAAACCAGGTATCGAGCGTGTCTTCATCTTGCTGCCAATTCTCTGCATCTGCCGGCGGCTCGATGCCAACGTATATCTCTCCTGACCTCTGATCTCTGACCTCTGACCTCTGTCTCGCATACCAAGCCGGTATGCGATGTCCCCACCACACCTGCCGGCTGATGCACCAGTCCTGAATGTGCTCCAGCCATTGCGCGTAAACTTTTTCCCAATGCGCCGGATAGAACCGAATCAAGTGTTCGCGCACGACCGCGAGCGCTTCTCCCGTCTTCGGATACCGCAGAAACCATTGCTCGCTGATGCGCGGCTCGATTGGGACTTCGCTGCGATCGCTGAAGGCGACGTTGTTTTCGTAAGGCTCGGTTTTTGCCAGCAGCCCACGCTCTTTCAAAAGTTCGGCGGCGCGTTTGCGTGCTTCAAAGCGATCGAGCCCATGCAATTCTGGAGCGGCCGGGCAATTGATGCGTCCACTTTCCGTTAGGACATCGACGATTGGCAATTTGTGGCGCTGGCCGACCTCGAAATCGACTTTGTCATGCGCTGGAGTCACCTTTAAAACACCGGTCCCGAATTCGGGATCAATCGCTTCGTCCGCGATAATCGGAAGTTTCTCGCGTGCGAGCGGACGCGACACTTGTTTGCCAACAAGGTCTGTGTACCGCTTGTCGTTAGGATGCACGGCGAGCGCAGTATCAGCCATGATCGTTTCCGGGCGCGTCGTTGCTACTTCAAGAAAACGGCCCGGTTCATCGACGACTTCATAACGAACGAAATAGAGACTTCCCTTTTGTGGTTTGCTGATGACTTCTTCGTCCGACAGCGCCGTTTGCGCGGCCGGGTCCCAGTTGATCATGCGCCGCCCGCGATAGATCAGCCCTTTTTGGTAAAGATCGACAAACACCTTCTCAACCGCCTGGATGTAATCCGCGCCAAAAGTGTAGCGTTGGCGCAACCAATCGCAGGAACAGCCAAGCCGCTTCAGCTGGTGGATGATGATGCCGCCATGTTTGTCCTGCCATTCCAGAACCCGGCGCAGAAATTCTTCGCGACCAAGATCGTGCCGGGTCACGCCCTCATTTTTGCGCAACCATTTCTCAACCGCTGTCTGGGTACCGATGCCAGCGTGATCCATCCCCGGCAGCCACATCACTTCGCGGCCTTGCATCCGCGCACGCCGCGCCAAAATGTCCTGGATGGTATTGTTGAGCACGTGACCAAGGGTGAGGACGCCAGTGATGTTTGGTGGCGGAATGACAATCGAGAAGGCAGGCTTCGTCGATTTTGCGTTGGCGTGAAACGCGCCGGCGTCGAGCCAACGCTGATACCATTTTGGCTCAACTGTTTTCGGATCGTAGGTTTTCGGCAACTCGGCCATGAAAGTAGCGCTTGCCCCTGGCTAGCGAACCGCTAACAAACGCAAGCAGGAGGTTTCCGCCACTTTAACTTGCGGCGCCTGCGCCCCGCCGCCACTTTTCGCGAAAATGCGATCCTTCATCGATCTGGCACTCCCCAAATGAAACCGATTGGCGTGTTCGATTCCGGCATCGGCGGGCTCACTGTGGTCAGGGCGTTACGTGAACTTTTGCCGAATGAAAACATTTTCTACCTCGGCGACACCGCGCGCGTCCCCTACGGAAATAAAAGCGCGGAAACAGTCGAGCGTTACAGCCTTGAGCTCGCCCGAATGTTGATGGCGGAAGATGCCAAACTGATTGTCGTCGCCTGCAATACCGTTTCGTCGGTCGCAATTCCAAAACTGCGAGCTAGCGTCTCGGTCCCCGTGATTGGCGTGATTGAGCCGGGCGCGCACGCTGCCATCGCGATGACGCGTAATCGTCACGTCGGCGTCATCGGGACGCGCGCAACCATTCGCAGCAGCGCGTATGAAAATGCGTTGCGCGCGCTCAATGTGCATGTTCGCGTCAGCAGCGTTGCCTGCCCATTGCTCGTACCACTGATCGAAGAAGGACTGCTCGACGATAAACTGACCGACTTGACGATCGAACGTTATCTGAATCCGATGGTGGCAGGCGGAATTGACACTCTCGTGCTCGGGTGCACCCACTACCCTTTGCTTACTTGCGCGATCGCTCGTTCCCTCGGCGACAAAATTCAGATCGTCGATTCCGCGATGAATTGCGCGCGAGCAGTCAAAGATTTGCTAGATCGACAATCGCTCGCCACCACATCGACTTCCGCCGGAACGTTGGAGGTGGCGCTAACCGACGCGGCCGATCACTTTCTCAGCATCGCCCGCGACGCTTTACAGCTACAGGTCGGCGAGGTGCAGCTACGTGCGGTATCTTAGCGCGGCTCGCTCGCGGCAGGCTCTGCACGACCAAATCGTAAGAATGGTCGATCATTTTGCGCAGTTCGGCTTCCCGAATACCGCCTTCAATTTCCACCGTATTCCAATGCTTCTTGTTCATGTGATAACCGGGGTGGACCTGCTCATAACGATCGCGCAGATCAAGGGCAAGATCGGGATCGCATTTTAGATTCGCCGTCGCTGGAACTTCGTCGAGCGACATCAACGCGAACATTTTTCCGGCAACTTTAAAAACAAGAACAGTCTCACCGAAGGGCGTTCCCTCAGTCACCTTCGGTTTCGTCAGGCAATATTCACGAAACTCTACGGGGTCCATTCGGTAGCTCGTCTCACCGAATCTTCGATGAAATGAGGTGCGCCAAATCTTTGATTGCGACGCGCTCCTGTTTCATCGAATCGCGATCGCGCAGCGTTACCGTATCGCGCAGCTCCTCGCCTTTTTCGCCCAGCGTTTCGAAGTCGATCGTCACCCCAAAGGGTGTTCCGATTTCGTCCTGACGCCGGTAACGCCGACCGATCGCGCCGCCTTCATCGTAGAACACATTCATGTGCGGCCGCAGCAAGGCCTGCACTTCGCGCGCTTTTGCCACCAACGGTTCCTTGTTCCTGAGAAGCGGAAAGATCGCACACTTGATCGGCGCAATTCGCGGATGGAATCGCATTACGATGCGCGTTTCCATTTTTCCTTTTTCGTCGGGGGCACTGTCCTCGTCATAGGCATCACAGATCAGCGCCAGCACGGTGCGGTCCACCCCCGCACTTGGTTCGACTACGTGCGGCACGAGGCGTTCCTTGGTTTCTTCATCAAAATAATCGAGCTGCTTGCCGCTGGCTTTGATGTGCTGCTGCAAATCGTAGTCGGTACGATAGGCAACGCCTTCGAGCTCCTGTCTGCCAAAAGGAAATTCGTATTCGATGTCGAACGTGCCTTTGGAATAAAAAGCGCGCTCTTTTTCCGGCACATCGAGAATGTGCAGTCGTTTCCGGGAGATCCCGATTTCCTCGTAAAACTTGATCCGCTCTTTCAACCAGTAGGCCAGCAAATCCATCCCCTGCTCCGGCCGGCAAAGATATTCCAACTCCATTTGCTCAAACTCGCGCGAGCGGAAGGTGAAGTTCCGTGGATTAATCTCGTTTCGAAACGCTTTGCCGATCTGCGCGATCCCGAACGGGAGCTTCTTGCGTGATACATCGAGCACATTCTTGAATTGGACGAAAATCGACTGCGCCGTTTCCGGTCGCAGATATGCGATCGATGCCGGATCGGCTGATGCGCCCATTTGCGTTTGGAACATCAGGTTAAATGGCCGCGGCGGGGTAAGTTCGGCTCCATTTTCCGGATTGAACTCTCGAGTATCTTGTACCGGCATCTTTGAAAGTAGCGAGACGACAGGGAGCCTCAGTCCTCGCTTCTGATAAAACATTTGCGCAATTTTCTTCGCCTTCAATTCAGGTTCTCCTTCGCGAAGTAGCACTCGAAACGTATCTCCGCAGACCGCGCGTTGAGCGACAGAATAGCCCAACCGAAATTTTTCTTCCCAGCCTGATTGCGGATTACGGACCAGCTCGTGGCTCAAATCCATGAAGAAGCTTTCGATCGATTCTGGGTCCTTGCTAGGCGGAGCTAGCGACAACCCTCGCCGCTCTACGATACGAAGCCCAAGAGAAATGGCGTCGTTCAATCCGAGTGTTTTATCTAAGCGGGGTTCCGCTAAGCAAAAACGGTCCCGCTTTGCTGAGGGATTTGGTCTGCCTTAAGACGTTGATTAGTCAATCGGCAATCGACCATCGGATCGGTAAAAGTATCGACGTGACCGCTCGCCTTCAGCACCGCGGAATGAGTCAGGATTGAACCATCCAGACCGACCACATCGTCGCGGTCGCGCACGATGACCTGCCACCAATATTGCTTGAGATTATTTTTAAGCTCGACCCCAAGCGGGCCGTAATCCCACACCCCGTTGAGCCCGCCATAAATCTCGCTCGATTGGAAAATGAACCCGCGTCGCTTACACAAGCTGACGATTTTTTCCATCCGTTGCGCGTTCTCTTTCCCAGTCATGATCGGACATATTTAACCGCAGATCACGCGGATGAAACGGATTTCTCTCTAAGTTGTCGCCAAGATCGCTGATCCCAATCCGTGCCGCACAATTATTCGACCCGCTTCCGTGGTGGCGGTTTATGACCGCCGGCTCCTCATCTATGGAGCAGGGGCTTATCATCTCTTAGCTAAATCCTCACTTTTCGGCGGTGATCGCGAACTGCGAAGCCAGTAAACTCCTATTCCAATCATAACCGGACCCGCGCCGAGCGGCCCCCACCAGTGCGTTCCGCTATACTGCGGCAGCCGATGAATGAATTCGTTGTAGCAAACCCATAGAATAAGGCCAAAGCCTGTAACGACTGCGAGCAAACCGGACGTGAGGCGAAATGCAATTCGCGCAACTACACCGAATGGTCTCCTCCTCACGATGACGCACTTATAGCCAACAAGAATAAGATCGGCTCCGGCTGGCGAGGGCGAGTATAATATCAGAGCTCAGAGTGAAGGCATGTTCTTATCTTGCTCATTGCCGTCGAGAAAGTGTGGCTTGGGCAGGGGCAGAATGGCGGCGAACAGGAATAACACGCCAAACACAATCGCGAGAATTGGCATCTCGATATCGAAGCGAAGCCTACCCGTCTGACGCAACACCGACAACACTGAAGTTACAAGCAGGAATGGGCCGACCACCACGCTTACCCTATCGATCCCGCTCATCATCAGGACAAGGATGCCCGCGATCCCTAACCCACCCGTCCAGATCCAATCAATGCCCGGGATCACATTGAGCGTGTTCAGGAGCCAGGCAACGCCTAACGCGATGACGAGCACCGCGATTGCAACCATGCTTTTTGATTCGTTCATAATGTCATCGATGTGGTAATGCGCTTAACCTAAAACGCCCAATCAGATGTGGTCGAAAGACGACGCGGGACGCATCCGTTTCCGTTTATCCGCCATAGCAGCGCATCCGCGGTTAAAAAACTACTGCACTACCGTAACTTCGGTTTTAACCGAATTGGCAATGAAACATTGGTCGTGTGCGCCATGATGCATCTTGTCCAGCTCCTCCGCGGTCGGCTTCTTCTCGCCCGACCAAGTAATCTTCGGGTGCAGCTCCACCCGCGTAATCGCCAATCTGCCTTCCGCATTTTTCTCCATATGGCCGACCGCTTCGTCGGTGTAATCATCGAGGACAAACTTTTGTTTACATGCGATCGCGAGAAAAGTGAGCATGTGACAACTGGAGAGCGAGGCGACGAATGCTTCTTCGGGATCGACGTTGGCCGGATTGCCAAGATAAGCTGGCGCGGCCGAAGCCGTCATGGTGTGGCCGCCGTCAAAGCTCCAGGTGTGATCGCGCGGATATTTTTGATAAATAAATTCAGCGCCGCCGCGCTCCCAACGCAGAGTTACTTTGTGTTCGGACATGCCTTCGTATACGCCGCTGGTTCAGAGATCGCAAGCAACCCGGAGCCGTCGAAATCCGGGGGCAAAGGAGCGAAGCCGCGGCCGGCGACCGCGGCTACAGAAGAGCTCCCCCTCCTTCTGTTATTTGGTCAGATCAGCAGCGGTCGGCGGTCCCTCGACCCAATTCACGTCCCACGGCCCATCAACGGTGATGAACGTTAAGGAGTTCGCCGGCAGCCACGCTTCATGGACCATTTTGGCGGGCATGTAATTGAATCCGCCAGGACTCAATTCGGCACGCTTGCCTTCGCATGCCAGGATGGCCTTACCGGAAATCATGGTGTGCGACTCATTAGCGGTGTGCCAATGCTTTCGGACATGGATCGCTTTCGACGTACGAATGAGCAGGCTAGTAGCATGCGTCTTTGGATCAACACGGAGAAAACAAATTTCCGGAGAGTTTTCTCCGAGATCGGGAATAATCTTGTCCCACTTCAGATCGGACACATTTTTGAAAATCGGCCCATCGCTCGTCACCGACGTTGGCTCGGTTGTTTGCGCACGAATGTCGGTCAACGCCAGTATCGCGAGCGCTGGGAGTATCAAAAAGCAGAGCTTTTTTTTCATGATACGACCAATATGACTGGGCATGGGCGATTTCCAAGTCGCCGGCCTCATCGCCTCTCCGTTGGACGCGTTTCACGACACATGTCTGTTTGTGACTGAATGCGATCGTTTGTTATCCTTTTTCGAATTATTTCTATTTGAGGTACAACAATGAATCCGTATGCGAAGCCGAATGAGCGAAAGGTCGGTGCGCAACGACCGAAGATTTCGCACTTACCGAGGAACATCGATAGTCGCACCCGGGAAGAACGGCAGGCCGAGAAGGAGACCGTCGCAGCCGAGCGACGCGCCATAAAAAAATCTGCGCGGCGGCATCTGAAACAACAATTACTCGACGAGCTTGGAGATACCTAAGAGCCAATTCAGAGGTAAGCGACTCAACAATTGAGCGTTGTATATGCAACACCTAGGTGAATGAATGCTTAAGCTATTTCTCGAAGGCCGAATTGAGATAGGAAAGGTCCCCAAAAGGATCTGTATGCGAAGACGGACGAAAGGTGAGGCAGCACTCCAAAAGTCAGTAATCTGTGGAGATCCGCGTAATTTGCGGTAAAAAACTAATCAGGATTGGTTACTTCGCTGCCGTGACTTTCGCACTGCCGAGAAATGTCGCATTCTCGTCAATCACGAGTCGCGGTGCTTCGATGTCACCGCGCAACGTGCAGCCCGATTGCAGTTCGCAGCGTTCAGTCGCGAAAATATTACCCTCAACCGTTCCGCGCACTTTGACCGATTTCGCCCTGATCTCGCCACTAATCTGCGCGTGCTCCCCAATAGAGAGCTTTCCAGGCGAATTGATCGTGCCTTCCACCTCGCCATCGATCAGTAACTCGTTAGGGAATTTGACGGACCCTTTGATCGAAACGCCCCTCGAGAGAAGACCGCTCGGCCGGGCCGGCGTCAACGTTCGGTTGGGCTGCTCCGAAACGACGGGAGGGCTCACCGGCTGGCTTGCTGGGGCTGTGGGTTCGCTCTTACGGTTAAACATATCGACATTCTGTGACGGCTTCAGTTTGCGCTGCGTGTAAAGCTGATGTTGTGCCGTGCGGCGCCATTATTTAGAGGCTACGATTTCGCTCGGCCGTTCTCGTTTATGAATGGCCTGAAGAGATCGAAGGCGCCTGATGCATTCACAGGCTCAGGGCTGGCGCCGACGCCCTACAATTTAATTAGGGGAGTGGTTATGCTTTTGGAAAAGGGCGCGCAGACGATCATGCGGCAATGCTTCTACTTTGTGGTTGTCGCGGCCGATCATGTCGTGATTGTCGACCAAGGCGTTGATGATGGCTTCCTCGGTAGCTTCGACAGTGGCGGTGAAAAGCGGGTCCATCAGATCGTTCGGCATAGTTTCGATGGTGCGAATCGGTGGTTTGGTGTCAGCGGCATGGGGATTGGCGGTGGAAAAGGCAATGAACAAATCGCCGGAACCGTCGCCGGAAACGCTTCCGGTCCGGGCGAGACCAAGAGAAGCGCGACGGGCTAGACGTTTCAGTTGATGCGGGAGCAGAGGCGCGTCTGTTGCAACCACGATGATGATGGAGCCAGTTTCTCGTTTGTAAACGGAACCCAGAATTTTCTTGCCGACTTCGAGTCCCCGAATCGTTAGCTGTGGGCGGCGGCCGCAATTGGCCTGGACGAGAACGCCGATAATAAATGGATGAGGTGACGCGGAAGAACCGGGATCACCGATCCCGGCTACAGAGACGACTCGTGAAGCGGTGCCGGTCCCGCCTTTAAATTCATAGCAGATGATGCCGGTGCCACCGCCGACGCTCCCCTCTTCGATCGCGCCGCTGTGCACGCTCTCGATGGCGTGGGCCACATGTTCCGGTCTAACGTGAAAGCCATCGACATCGTTGAGCCAGCCATCCCAGGTCTCGGCCACAAGCGGTAGGCTCCAGGCGAAACCTTCGGCGTCCGGACCGCCGTGGGAGAGGCGCCAGGCAATAACGGCGTCGCGCGCGACTCCAACACTATGGGTATTGGTCAGCACGATCGGGCCTTCCAGAAACCCCCTCTCCTCGACCCAGGCGGTCCCAGTCATTTCGCCGTTGCCATTTAACGAGAAATAGCCGGCAAAGACCGGATCGTTCATGGCCTCACGACCGCGAGGAAGAATTGCCGTCACGCCGGTGCGGACCGGACCTTTGCCAACTTCGAGCTTGCCCTCCCCGCTGATGAGAGTGGTGTAGCCAACTTCGACTCCCGGGACGTCCGTAATGGCGTTGAATTTCCCCGGAATGCCGTCGAATGGGATGGCGAGATCGCGGGCACGAACGGTTTTTGTTTGGGTTTCGACTTTCGGCGGCGCTGGGATGGGCTCGCGTGCGGAGGAATCGAGTATGAGCCAGAGCAGGAGCAGGAGACGAGCAGGCGTATATGTCGCATGGGTCCTATAAGTCCTATAAGTCATATACCCTAGGGCTTCGATAACAGCGGAGCGAACTTATCCTCGGCGAAAAGCGACCAGGGGCCTTTACTCTTTTGCCGCATGACAGAGGCCCAATTCTTGGTTGCCGGATCGAAGACGTAGACATTCACGAACTGGCTGCCATCAGGATTATTGAAGGTGAAATAGATGGAGTGAGCAGCTTCGTCGAGGGTACCGTAACCGATTACCCCCGAGGCGCGCCCGCCAAAGACATCGAGCCAATGTAAAACGTAGCGCGACATTTTGTGATCGAATCCGATGAAGGCCATCGCTTCGTATTGGGGCGGGGTCGCGACATCGAGGTAATGCAACTCAAGGAACTGATGATTGAGCACCCAGCCGACGCGCACTGTGTTTTCGGCAGTGCGGCCGTCACCCAATTTTCGATCAACACGCCAGTTGCCGACCAGTTTATCCAGCAACGGATCCTCGAACTTGGCGTCACGTCCATCCGAGGGAGTTGGGGACTGCGCGCTCATCGTGACAGCGAAGAGCGGCAGGGCGATGAACAGGGAAAAACGCTTCATAACCGCGATAATGACAGACTTTCATCTTTCGCGCGATGCCAGAAACGCTAAAGTTTGCGAGTGAGCTACGAGGTCTTCGCCCGCAAATACCGACCCCAGACGTTCGACGATATCGTCGGTCAGACCCACGTCACCCGCACGCTTAAGAATGCGGTCGAACAGAATCGGCTGGCCCACGCCTACCTTTTTGTCGGGCCACGCGGGACAGGGAAAACTTCGACGGCCCGCATTCTCGCCAAAGCGCTCAATTGTATCCACGGGCCCACTGTGAGGCCGTGTGGGAAATGCGATAATTGCCGGGAGATCGCCGGCGGAAACAGTCTCGATGTCATCGAGCTGGACGCAGCGAGCAACCGCGGGATCGACGACGTGCGCGAGTTGCGCGACAACGTCCGCTATGTGCCGGCGAAGGGGCGCTTCAAAATTTACATCATCGACGAGGTTCACATGCTGACGAAGGAAGCGGCCAATGCATTGCTCAAGACGCTGGAAGAGCCGCCCAAACACGTCATTTTCTGCCTGGCCACGACTGAGCCGGAGAAATTGCCGATCACGATTTTGAGCCGATGCCAGCGGTTCGATCTGCACCGAATCGCCACCAATTTGATTGCGCAACCGCTGGCGGCGGCGGCGGCACACGCCATCGCGCGGGGCGCGGAAGGCGGAATGCGCGACGCGGAATCGATGCTCGATCAACTGGTCGCGTTCTGCGGGGAAAAAATCGAGGAAGCCGACGTCCTGAATGTTTTCGGATTCACCAGCCAGCAGATGGTGGCGGATTTTGTTGGTAGGATTCTGCGCGGCGAAACCGCAGACGCTTTGGCGTTGCTGCACGAGCAATGCGAGGCCGGCAAGGACATGATGAAATTGATGTCGGACACAATTGCGTACCTACGCGATCTGCTCGTTTTCAAAGTCAAACCGGACGCCCTCAGTGACGAACCCAGCAATGAAACTCGCGCCGTGTTTGCAGAGCAAGCTCCGCTGCTGGAAACCGATCGGCTACTGGAATTAATCGATCAATTCGCCGCAGCCGAAGGGCGGATGAAATGGGCGCCGAATAAAAAATTGCATTTCGAAGTCGCAGTCATTCGGGCGATCCAAACCCTCGACCAGACAACGCTCGATGAAGTGATCGAGAATTTAAATGCGTTACGCGACGGCAACCCTGTAGCTCCGCCGCTCAAGCGCCCCGGCGGCGACCCTGTAGCCGCGGTCGTTGATCGCGGCCCCGGCGTCAGCGACGCCGGTTACAAGGCGAATGATTCGGCGATCGATGTTAACGAGATTTGGGGCAAGGTCGTTGCCCAAATTAAAACGCGCCGTCCGTTTATCAAAAGCTGGATTGAAGAAGCACACCCACTCGGTGCGAGCGGACGGAATTTCGAGCTCGGATTTCCTCAGGATCAACAAATGGTGATGGAGCATTTATCCTCCCGTGCCAATCGCGAGTTTCTGGAAGCATTGCTAAAGGAAATTAGCGGCCGGGAGTGGGCGCTGAAGTTTTCGTTGAAAGAAAATTTGCCGGCGAAAACGCCCGCCGCAAAGTCGAAGAACGCGCCCGCGATTGTGCGCGAAGCGCTGGAAATGTTCAAAGGCGAAATTAAAACTTAAGTCGGGAGCACGCGATGAATCTCAACAAGTTAATGAAACAGGCGCAGAAGATGCAGGAGAAAATGACGCAGGCGCAGGCCGAGCTGGCGGAGAAGACGGTCGAAGTGCAGGCGGCCGGCGGAAAAATTACGGTCGTGGCTAACGGCGCGGGCGACGTGATTTCAATCAAAATCGCGAAGGAGATTGTCGATCCAGAGGATGTGGAATTTTTGGAAGACGCAGTGCTGAGTGGGATCAAGCAGGCGATCGAGCAGGGAAAAGCCATCGCCAGCTCGGAGATGTCGAAAATTACCGGCGGAATGAGTGGGGCGGGGCTGGGACTGTAGGAACACGGACTTTCAGTCTGTGCGCTCAGCGGGGTTCCACTCCGCTGCGTTGTTACTCCGATCCCCCACGACAAGGAGAATCAGCGGACAAAATGTCCGCTCGGCGCACCGGCCAGAGGCCCATGTTCCATAGCTACAATCGATGCGCGATGCGTCGATGTTCTTCGTACACGCACACTTCGCAAATGCCGAATGCACTCATTTTCTCCGCGAGGCGTTCGTAGTTTTCCCCCAGCTGCGCCCATGAATGCGCATCCGACGCGATGGTGAACGGGATTTTTTTTCCGATCGCCAAGGTAATGATCTCATCCGACGGATAGAGCTCGTTCACCGGTTTGCGCCAGCCGGCGGTCGATAATTCGATGGCGAGTTTGCGTGTGCGAATTAGCTCGAGTGTTTCGTCAACCAGTTCAGTCACCGGCGCACGCGGACGGTGCCCGTGGATTTTCACCAAATCCAGGTGCGCGAGGCAATCGACTAGTCCGCTCGCCGCCATTTCGCGGACGCGCCGAAAATAATCGGAGTAAAGTTCATCGATATCGCGCCCGGTGAATTGTTGCGCGCCCTCGGGTACGCTGTCGAACATTTGATCAGCCCGACTGAGGTAGTGGACGGACCCGAGGATGAAATCGAGTCGCTCCCAATTTTGCTCGATCCATTTTCTTCCAGCGCTACTTGTCTCTGGGTCGTTATCAAGCTCGATCCCGGCGCGAATTTTTACACCAGGATTTTTTTCACGCAGACGATCGAGTTCATCGAAATCGACGCCGGCATGATAACGATCGTGATCGGTGAAGGCGATATCGATGATCCCTTTGACCTGCGCCGAATCGATCCAGGGCTGCAGGAGCGCCTGAGTGTAATGTTGGACCCGGTGGCCCTGCGGGTGACTGTGGTAATCGGAGAAAAGAACTGGGGTGTTGGAGGGTTGGAGTGATGGAGTGTTGTTCAATTCATTACCCATCACTCCACTACTCCATACTTGCTGCGCTACGGCGCGGTCATGAACTTCTGGCGTGAGCGTAGTTCCGGATATTTGGGGAAGAAAACTTCGACACTGTAAACCCGCCCGGGCTGCAATTCGCGGGTCGCGATCGTTTCGTTGTAAACAATGTCTTCGCGTGGATTGATCGTGAGATTGCCAATTTCCTCGTTGAAAGCGCGGTTCTCAGACCATCGAGTCAGCACTTCGCCGGCAGGATTAAGCAATTGAATATCGATTCGTTGTGAAGTCGGGAAATCAAGCGAGACCGGAAAAGCGCCAAGATTGCTCAACCTCGTCTGGACGCGTAGCTGGCGCACTTCCGAAAGCCGGATCGGTTCGGTCGGGACCTGCACTTCCACCAGCAAACCGCGCAGCCGTGAATCCTGATATTTCGGCGTTTTCTTTTTCGCAGAACCAAAGGGATGCAGCATGCGATTGAAGAAACTTCGCTCGGCCGGAGAAGGCGCCTGCGCCGTTGCGTTCGACAGCGCAAGGAACGCGATCATTATCCCAAGGACCCATTTCATGTGCGGGTGTTTCAGCAAACGTTGCAAAACGTGTCAAACCCTTTATCAATCGCGCATGACTCGCGTGTTGGCGACGGGATTATTGTTGATTCTGGTGGCACCGTTCGCACCAGCCAAATCGAAACATTGCACGGTGCGGGTGCACGCGCAGGGAAACGAAAACGATGGAAGCGTTTTTGCCACACCCGTGACCACGCCGATCTCCGGCAAAAACATTTTTATCGAAAAAATACCCGCAATTTCCGAGCATGACGTTTCCGCCTACCGCCCCTATGCAGCGAGCGATGGAAGTTTCGGCGCTTTGCTGCAACTCGACGATCATGGCCGGCTCGCTCTCGATACCCTTAGTGTTGAGCGCCGCGGTGGTACTTTGCTGGTTTTCATAAACGGACGGATTATCACCGAGTTCTTGGTCGATCGACGAGTTTCCGATGGCCAGATTTTTATTGCTTCGGGGTTAACCGCTGCGGACATCGCCTCGATGCAAAAAACGTGGCGGCAGATCGACGCGAAAAAACGCAAATGAGGTGGCGGGTGCTGGCGATCGCGCTGGTTGCAATCGTGCTTTCAAGTTCGTTGCTCGCACAAAACCCGAAAATCGAAATCAGCCTGCCGACTGATAACGATGCGCTTTTTCGCGGAGGTGGTCCGGACTTTTATCAATACATTGAGCGCGATTTTCACGGCGAAAAATCGACCCCCTGGGAAGGCGGCCGCTACGGATTTGTGCGCAATCCGGTGCCGACGGCGCAGGGTTTGGTCTACACCCGATTCCATGAAGGGATCGACATTCGGTGCCTGCATCGCGATGCGCGGGGCGATCCGCTCGATGATGTGCGGGCCATCGCCGAGGGCAAGGTCGTGCACACTAATCAGGTGCCAGGTTATTCAAACTACGGTCGCTACATTGTGATCGAGCACGACTGGGATGGCTCGCCTTACTACAGTCTTTACGGTCATCTAAGCGAGATTGCAGTCGTGGTTGGTCAGAGGGTCAATCGCAGCGAACGTATCGCCCGCATGGGTTACACTGGCGAAGGGTTGAATCAGGCACGCGCCCATGTCCATCTCGAGCTTAACTTGATGTTCAATCGCAATTTCGAATCGTGGCACGATCGCAACTTTCGCGATCCAAACCACAACGGCATTTACAATGGGATTAATCTGGCGGGGCTTGATATCGCGCGGTTTTTTCTCGAGCACGAAAAGCGACCCGATCTGAGTGTCCCGCAATTTCTGGCTGAGGAAGAAACGTTTTACAAAGTGGCGGTGCCGGACTCACCCTACTTCGATCTCCGCAAATTTTATCCGTGGATGGTGAAAAACGTCTCGGCGAATGCCAAATCCTGGGAAGTAAGTTTTGCGCGCTCAGGAGTGCCGCTGCAGATCGAAGCGCGGAACGAGAGCGTAACGCAACCGACGCTGACCTACGTTAAGAAATCGGCGATCGATTGTGCTTACCTCACCCGTGGTGAGCTGGCCGGTCGTGGCGATCATGCCCATCTAACGGAAAGTGGGATACGCCTGATGCAATTGCTGACCTGGCCGGAGTAGCAACAGGGAACGCCAACCCGTCATCCCGAGCAAAGCGAGGAATCGCGTTGCGAAAGTTTAGGGGCACTTCAACCGGACCCCTCGATCCGGCAGTTGCCGGACTCGGATGACACCTGATTTAACAAGAAGTAGGCTCGTGCTGCGCTAGCGCGACGGAATGCGGAATCGCACCCTCCACAAAGCCGAGGCATTCGACTGCTCCACTTGGTTTGCCTGGTAACGCGATCACGAGTGAGCCATCGACGATGGCCGCGAGGCTACGCGAGAGAATCGCGTTCGGCGTGATTTTCATTGATTCGGAGCGCATCACTTCACCAAATCCTGGAATTTCCACGCGCATGATCTCCCGAATCGCTTCCGGCGTGACATCGCGGTCGGCCACTCCAGTGCCGCCAGTCGTCAGGATTAATCCGCATCCTTGCGCAGAAAAACTGCGGACCGTTTCTTGAATTCGCTTTTTGTCATCCGGAATAATCGCCTCGGCGAGAACGTCCCAGCCGCGTTTTTCCGCGGCCGCTTTCACCGCGGGGCCGCCAAGGTCCTGATACTGGCCGCGACTGGCGCGGTCGGAAATCGTGATGATGCCGACGACAATTTGCATTCTAGGTTTAGGTCATTCCGAGCGACGTCGTGAGACGACCGATCATACTGGACGCTTCTCTTTTTTCATCAAGCGCACGTCGGAAATCTCCATCTCTTTGTCGATCGCTTTGCACATGTCGTAAATCGTCAGCAGAGCGATCGCGACGCCGGCAAGGGCTTCCATTTCGACACCAGTTTGTGCGGTGGTGCGCGCGCTGCAGGTTGCGCTGACCACGCCGCTCTTCATTGCGAAATCGATTTCGACGTTGCTTAGTGGCAGGGGATGACATAGCGGAATCAATTCCGCGGCTCGCTTGGCCGCTTGAATTCCCGCGATCTGCGCCGTTGCAAAAACATTCCCTTTCCCGATCCGATTGCCCGAAATCGCATTGGCAGTCGCGCGCTTGATTTTTATTTTTCCGGTCGCGATCGCAGTGCGGAAACTATGTGGTTTGGCCGAAACATCCACCATCCGCACTCGCCCGTCCGAGGTAACGTGACTGAGGCGCTTCATGGCTTGATTACTCCACTACCACAACACTCCAATACTCCACCCAACGTCAGCCGCCGATCGCGATCATTTTGCGATTCGGTTGATAGTTCTCTCGAAAATCGTGCTGCTGCGGTTTTCGGTCGACTACTTCAAGGAAAAATTGCCGTAGCTCCTCATCGTTCGCGCCTGCGCGCAGAGGTTTCATGATGTCGAACTCCAGATAACTGCCGAGGCATGGCCGAAGTTTACCGTCGCAGGTTAGGCGAAGTTTGTTACAGCTTTCACAAAAGTGCAGATTGGTCATCGCGCCGATAAATCCGATGCGTTGCTCGCGTCCCGGAATTTGGTAGTAAGTGGCGGGGCCATTGGTGTGGAAAGTTGGTTCGGGGATCAGGTTCCCGTAACGCGCCTCAATTGCGCGTTTCGCTTCCGCCACGGGTAGAAAATTTCGTTCGGTTAATACTTCAGTCGTGCTTACCGGCATCATTTCAATGAAGCGTAGAATCAAATTCTGCGATGCGGCGAAGTCGATCAGTGGAATAAATTGGTCTTCATTGCGACCGCGCATCAGCACCGTGTTCAATTTTATTTGATCGAACCCCTCCGCCACGGCGTCGTCGATTCCTTGTAACACCAAAGGAAGAAAATCGCGCCCAGTGATCTGGGCGTACATGCTTCGATCCAATGTATCGAGCGAGATGTTAAGCGAGTGGACGCCCGCAACGCGTAAAGCGGACGCGATCGTTCGATTGGGTGTAATTTCCCGCGCCAGCAGCGTTCCATTTGTCGAAACTCCAACATCGCGAACGCCGGAAATTTTCGGAACTTCCCGGATGAAATCGACAATGCCACGGCGCGTCAGCGGTTCGCCACCGGTGATACGTACTTTGGTTACGCCGAGGCCGGCGGCGATGCGGATGAGGCGCAGCGTTTCTTCGTAAGATAAAACTTCGGCGCGAGGCAACCATTCCTGCAATTCCTGCGGCATGCAGTAGGCGCAGCGTTCGTTGCAACGGTCGGTGACCGAAACGCGCAAATAGGAAATGCGGTGACCAAAGCGGTCTTCCATGAGGCGCAACGTTACGATTGCGTTGGTGTTGAATCAAGGAATGGGCACGATTGACTCATTATGGTGTCCTCGTATGATTTTTATATGATTAAGCGTCGACTTTTCTCCTGGGCGCTGCTAAGCGTTACTGCAGCCGGCGCGTTTCTCTTTACCGGATGCTCCACCCCCGAATCTCGCATCTCCGAGCATCGCGATCTCTACGCCAGCCTGCCGGCTCGCCAGCAACAGCTCGTCGCTCAAGGGCAGATCGCACCCGGTATGTCGGAGAACGCGGTCTGGCTCGCATGGGGTTCGCCGGGCCAAAGAGTGAACGGTTTCGCACGCGGCCAGTCCACTGAAACCTGGGTCTATTTCGGTTACACGAACGCCTATCCGTATGGCTATGGCTACGGCTACGGAGGTTTTGGTTATGGTTATCCGGGATTCTACGGAGGCGGCGTTGGTGTATTTCGCACACATCATGGTCACCGCTTCGTCGTTTTTGGCGATCCTTTCTACGACCCATTTTACCTTTCTTACATTCCACCAAGCGTACAGTATCCGGATAAGACAGTGACCTTCGTGAATGGTCGGGTGGTCGCGTTCCAACATCTGGTCGCCCCGTACCGTTACTGACCGCGCTCAGGTCGGCCATTGCGCCGTTTGAATCGGAACGCACATTAGTCGGCAATGGCGTTTCGGTCCTTCCAGGATTTTCTCGAGCAGCTGGAGCGTACGAACGAATTGCAACGCATTCACGAACCTGTCGACACCGACCTGGTGATCGCGGAATGGGCAAACCGCGAGATGAAATCGCCCGGCGGCGGGAAAGCGCTTCTGTTTGAGAAGCCGATGATTGATGGAAAGACATCGGCCTTTCCTGTCGCCATTAACACGATGGGGTCGCGTAAGCGTATCGCCATGGCGCTGGGGGTAAATGACGTTGCCGATCTCGCCCAGGAAATTCAGCTGATCTTAAAGGCGAAGCCGCCGACGGATTTGCGTGAAGGTTTCGCGCTACTGAGACAGGGAATTCATCTGCTCCATGCGCGGCCGAAGAAAGTGAAAGAGGGCGCGTGCCAGGAGGTGGTCCGGATACTGGATTCTGGGTCCTCGATGCTCGATAAAAAACATCCAGTATCCAGCATCGAGCATCCAGCATCGAATGGCATTACTTTATCTGATCTGCCGATCTTGAAATGCTGGCCCAAGGACGGTGGGCGCTTTATCACTTTTCCCAACGTGCACACACGCGACC
>QHRO01000247.1 GCA_003220155.1 Verrucomicrobiota bacterium | reverse complement strand
ATACGATTGGAAAGACGCGGGAGAGGAATGGTCGGAACCGTGGGGAACTTCGGAGGCGCAATGGTTTGGCGCCATTCTTCCGCGGGTCCGTGATTGCCTCCCCGCGGGAACGATCTTGGAAATCGCGCCTGGTTTCGGGCGGTGGACGCACTACCTCAGGGATTATTGCCAGGAGCTGTGGGTTGTTGATCGCGCCACTGACTGTATTGATGCGTGTCGCCGGCGTTTCGCCGCCGATTCGCACGTGAAGTGTTATCTTAATGACGGGCTTTCACTATCGATGATTGCCGATGGGTCAGTCGATTTCGTATTCAGTTTCGACTCTTTTGTGCATACAGACCGCAAGGTAGTGGAGGCGTATTTGTGTGAATTGGGAACCAAGCTGAAAATTGGCGGTAAAGGTTTTATCCACCATTCCAATCTTGGCCACTATGCTAACTCCCTGCGTAAGCGACTTCCCCGAGCGGTAATCAAACCGCTGATCAAGGCGAAGATATTCGATCGGGAACATCGTCGTAATCCGAGCATGAGCGCCGACTTATTTCGAGCCTTATGCGTACAACAGGGCCTGCATTGCGTCAGCCAAGAGCTTATCAATTGGCGTGGACGACGCCTGATTGATTGTTTTTCTTTGCTCGCGCGAAGTGATCCGGCCAAGGAAAAGCCCACACGCATAACCCGGAATCCAAATTTTATGCGTGAAGCAGCGCTAATCCGTGCAAAATCGCGAAGCCGTCGCAACGGTGATACTTAATTGCCGCGCTCCGCGCTTTCCTGAGTTCTCTGTGTTTATTGAGGCACACAAGGTATGTTAGGAACAGCCGCGCCATCGAGCATAAGCGAGTGTGACCGCCCAACATCCTCCTTCCGGCAGCGAGGCTGAATCCCACGAAAGAGTTTTTAGCGTCCAACGCTCGACGTCCAATTCAAATAACTTGCGCATTCTGCTTAGGTATTGGGCGTTTTCGTCATCGGAGCGAATTACCATTGGGTAGGCTAGCGTCGCTCAGCGGCTGCTTAAATGACGGGTGATTGTGAAGTCGCTTCTTCATCATCCGGATTTTGTGCTCCCTTCGCCACGTGTCATTCGTGCTTCGTCATTTCAGCGCTGCTTTCAGTTGTGTCATGTATCTGTGGTATGAATAATTTGTGGCGAGTTAATCCCCAAGAGAGTCTTCCCGAAGCGGGAAATGCCCGCGATAGAGCATAAGGTCCTTATTGAGCCGATTTGCCAGTCCGGTCTTCCCCTGTATCCTAGCTATCGCTGCGGCTTGCTGGGCTGCGGCGAGGGCTTCAGAGAACCGACCGCTCTGTGCATAAGCAGCTGCCAGCGTCCGGAGAAAGCGTGGTTCTCTACCACCTGAAAGCGCCGCCGCTACTTCGGCCAGATGTCGCCAGGACCCAGGCGATGTTATTGCGAGGGTTGGCATCCTGTGGAACTAGTTCCAACGCCTTTTCGTAATGAGTGATTGCCTCCCTGAGCGAACCTCGTTGCAGAAGAGCATTACCAAGGCTCGTCTGGGCATCGGCATCATTCGGTTGTATTGCCAGGGCCTTTTCCCATTGTGGGATCGCTTCATCGACGCGGCCTTTTGCCAGAAGCGCATGGCCAAGGTTGTAGTAGGCGTCGGCGTAGTCAGGCTGCAGCTTTATTGCTTCCTGATAGTGAACGATGGCTTCATCGAATTGTCCTTTTCGGGCCAGAGCGTTGCCCAAATTGGTTCGAACAAACGCCGAACCCAGATTGTAGTGCGTTTGCACCTTGTTCAACCTGATCTTTAGCGCAGCCTCAAAATGCGAGATCGCTTTGTCCAGCTCACCGCGGTGCACGCAAAGGAACCCAAGATTATTGTGGGCAACATCGTTGTTCGAAGTGACGGCAAGAGTGTGCGTCCAAAGAGTTTCGCTGTTCCTCCAATACTTCGTCTGAAGTAATGCACACCAACCCAAGGCAATGATAATCGCGACCGCAGCGACGGTGACAAACCGCCGCGTCAACCGTGAAAAGCCTGAAATATCGGCGACAGTCCAGACGACCAGAAGAAATAGACCAATTTGCGGAAGGTAGGTATAGCGGTCGGCATGGCCCTGCTCTCCCACCTGAACAACACCGATGACCGGCACTAGCATGCCGAGATACCACAGCCATCCGGTGAAGAGGTAAGGCCGTTCGCGCCGTAAGACGATTACCGCTGCCGTGATTGCAACGAGAAGTCCGATCGCGAGAATAATTTCCCAAACTGGCTGACTATTGTTTGGATGAGGATAGAAGACGGCCAGGCGCGTCGGCCAGAACGTTTTCCACAGGTAAGTCACGTAACTTGCGAATGCGTTTTCAATTCGCCAGCGGAAAGGTAACGGCTCGATCGCACCAGCAGTTTGCTTCTGCACAATGAACGTAACGACACATGAGCCGGTGGAGAGGGCCAGCAGTGGAATTTTCTCGAGCAGCAGACGTGGCATTACCGGTTTTTTATTCCACCATTGTGAGATCTTGCCCTTGCCCGAGGGCAAAGAGGGCTGTTCAAAACGACGCAACGGCCAGTAATCCAGAAGCAAAAGGACAAACGGCACAGTCACCAGCATTGGCTTCGAGCAAAGCCCTAAGGCGAGCAGGGCAGCGACAACGAAGTAGCGCCAGGGTGAGGGACCGCGTGCGTATCGAACATATGCATCGATCGTAAGCAGAAAGAATACGCCGCTAAGCATATCTTTTCGTTCGCTCACCCACGCTACTGACTCGACATGCAGCGGGTGAACTGCGAATAATGCTGTGACGATCGCGCTTTGCCATACTGCGCCGCTCATCTGCCGCAGCACCCTAAAGAGCAGGAGCACGACAATTGTATGCAATAAAACGTTAGTGAAATGATGGCCGCCAGCGTTCAATCCATACAGCTGGCAGTCCAGCATGTGCGAGATAGTAGTTAACGGGTGCCAGTTATGCGCGTGCGGGTGAGTAAATGCGGCCAGTATCCCATTAATCGTTAGTCCTTTCGAAACCCCGGGAGTGTCATAGACGTATAAGTCATCGTCGAAATTAACGAAATCATAGCGGATTGTTTGACCGAATACGGTCACGCTGATTGCGGCAAGAAACAAATATATAATGATAGTTAAACTACGACTGCGAACACCTCTTAGTAATCCCTGACCGTGGCCAGACTGCCGCTTGTTGTTATTCACCGTGAGGCGACGAACTGCCATTTGTTAAACTAGGGTCCCTCAACGGCTGCCGTTCTTGGTAAAGGACAATATTGCTTTGGAGCTCGGTAGCTAAACCAGAGTTACCCCGGCTATTGGCTAATTCAATGCCGCGCTGCGCTGTTTGAATTGCCTCAGAGAACCGGCCATTCTCAGCATAGGCCGCTGCTAATGTGCGGAAGATTATCGGGATTCTGCCGCCGGAAATGCGCATGGCCTGCTCGGCCAGTTGGACGGCTTTCGCACGGTCTCGAAGCGAGTCGTCTGGCGAAGTTGCAAATACCCACGCGAGGTTGCTCATGGCGTTTCCGTTGTCGGGCTGAATAGCCAGGACCTTCTGCCATTCTTCGACCGCCTCCCGGGCTTGACCCTGCTGGATCAGGACCGTGCCCACAATATTGTGCACCTCTATGTTGTCTGGCTGTAGCTCGAGTAATCTGCGATAGTGAACCAACGCATCGGTCACCTGTCCCTTTTGAAGAAGGGCCTTGGCAAGATTCTCATGGGCAGGGCTATTTTCGGGGCGAAGATCCACGGCGGCTTGCAGCAGAGAGATGGCTTCGTCCAGGTTACCTTTTTGCAAAAAGACGATGCCGAGGTTATTTTCGGCAACATCATTGTTTGAGGTGACTGCAAGCGCATGAGTAAACAGCGTCTCGCTATCGCGCCAGTAAGACGCTTGAACCGAGGCGCGCCAACTCAAGAGACCAACCACAATTGCAGTGCCGGCAGTTAAAATTTCACGTTGCCAACGCCAAGCCGCCGTGACATCGGCAATACCCCAGGTGATCGCTATGTAAAGGCCGATTTGTGGTAGGTAGGTATATCGGTCGGCCCGGCCCTGCCAGCCGACTTGCACTAATCCGATCACCGGCACAAGCATCCCCAGGTACCACAGCCAACCGGTGATGAAGTAGGGCCGCGACTTTCGCAGAACGACCGCCGCCGCCGTAATGCCAATTAGAAGTAAAAGACATAGGATGATTTCCCAAAGCGGTAGTCGACTTTCCGGGTGAGGGTAGAACACCGCTAGCTTCACCGGCCAGAGCATCTGCCACATATAGGCGGCGTATGTCACCACGGCGTTGTTGATTCGGGCCAACACCGGCAACTGCTCGGTCCAGCCGACCGCACCTCGCTGGGCAAGAAATGTCACGACGCTGGAGATTGCGGAGAGCCCAACGAGTGGAATTTTCTCCACGACCAGCATAACTAAATTTTCATGACCGCTGACGTCTGACTTCTGACCTCTGATTCTACCGAGCGGCCAGTAATCCAGAACTAGCAGCACGAATGGCAGGGTGACCAGCATCGGCTTGCACATCAAACCAAGGGCAAACATGAATAGCACCGTCAAATAGTGGCCGATCGAGCGCACGCGCACGTAACGGAAATAGGTGAGCAGTGTGAGCATAAAGAAAACACCGCTCAGCACGTCCTTTCGCTCCGCTATCCACGCGACAGATTCCACACGCAACGGATGAATTGCGAATACCGCTGCAACAAATGCGCTCCGCCAAATACTGCCAGTCCCGCTCGGACCACCGGTCATCCGCTGCAGCACGAGCAAAAGCAGGATCGCCACAATTGAGTGTAACAAGACATTCGTAAAGTGATGGGCGCCGGGCTTAAGACCATACAGCTGGCAGTCAAGCATGTGCGAGATCGTCGTCAGCGGATGCCAATTCATCGAATGAATATGGGTAAATGCCCAGGCTATACCGCCAATGGTAAGGCCCTTGGTTATGTTGGTATTTTCGTAAACGTAACGTGGGTCATCATAGTTAATAAAGTCGTCCTGGAGCAGCTGTCCAAAGACAACCCACGTGAGCACGGCCAGACTAATGCAAATGCCGAGACGCAACCAGCGGCGGCTGATTTTAGGACGGCCTGTCGATTGAGCTCCGCGCTGGTGCATGCTTCAAACTTGCTCCGTTGCGCTAATCTTGGAGAAAATGACGAAGGCCAAATGGCCAATAAGGGAGGAGTGAAAGAGAATGACTAAGCATGATTGACGCATGACAAACGAAATCCAAATCACAAAACGAAAGAGCGGACGCTGCTGCGCGTGCTTTGCGTATTCGAGCATCCTCATTGTCGCCGTCATTTGTAATTCGGTTTTCGTCATTGTCGTCATTCCTCGATTTGCCTCGAGCGACTGCTAGGATTTCCTTTCGTAAATCAAAATGTAATTGCCGAGCTCCGGCACTGCTTGCGGAATATTCGTGAAGTAATAATCTGTCCGCCCTGGCGCCACCATGTTCACAAAACCGGCTACGGCGTAATGTTGCGCGGTGTATTCATTTGCCCAACTGAAGATCAGTCGATCAGACTGGGGCCGCTGCAACCAGGAGTCGTTCGTGATCACGGAGATGAGATATTTTGGACGTGCGCCTTCGATCTCGCGGATCATCTCTTCCTGCATCTGTCGCGCATATTTTTGCGCTTCCATTAAGCCGTACGTATAAACGTAGCCGGTTGCAGAATGCCGTTGTGCATAGAAATAAATCTGCGGCTCCGACCCTAACACTGCGATGGTGTCATGCGGAGATGTATGGTCACGGACGTATTCGGCAATCCTGACGGATTCCTGAAATGGACCTTCGGGGTAAACCATTTGGCACGCTTCAACTGGAGAAGCCGCGAAAAAGAATTTTTTGTCTTTAAAAATCGGCAAGCTTAGAGCTGCGCCAAACAGAAGAAGGGGAAGGAATCTAACGGCCATCATCCGATCGGACAGAAGATCCGACATCTTGCTGATTGCAACGCCGACTAGGAGCGAAATTGCTGGCAAAATCAGGATGAAATAGTGGTACCGGAAATAAAATCCCGGGCATAGCGCCAATGCTGAGAAGAACAGGAAGGCGAGCAGAAAAATTGTGCTCGCGCGCATTCGCCGGTCCCACACTCCGGCAACTATTCCAATTCCAGCCATCATCCAGAGTGCCCAGCCAGCTCCAATCACTTCCTTTATGCTGGGAAAGAAAAGCTGCGGCGCCTGGGTGACGAGAACCTGGCTGCCATATTGGCGGGCGTAATCGATTGTCCAAAACCAAAACTTATTGAAGACGCCGGCGTGCCACAAAAGCAGACAAGCGATAGCTAAGGGAAGAATGGCAGCGCTGTTGAATAGAAGGTTTCTCAGAGCAGCTTGTTTTAAATCGCGGCCGCCACGAAGATCGCGGATGAAAAGATAGACCGCGCCAAACAAAATAAAGAAACAAGCTGGCTGCTTCATCAATAGGCCGACCCCAAACAACAATCCGCTGGCGAGAAGTCGTTTGCTCGACTGCGGGCCCAACAAGAGAAATGCGCCGGCCACAACGGGTAGCATGACAAAATGAGTAGCATGAGCAGCCAATCCAAGGACTGACGGACTGGCAGAGAGGACGGCGTAGCTCACCGCTGCGACACTTCCCGCAGTTTCATTTGCCAATCGGCGAGCCAAAAAAAAGATGAGCGCGATCGTTGCGAAGTTTATCAGGAGTAGACCCAGGTGAATTCCAGTGATCGTTTGCCCGAAGACAGCCATAACCACCGCATAAGCGACATAGATTCCCGGAAATTTCATATTGTAGGCCAGCGTATACGGCGGGATACCCTGCAGCATGAGTTGGCCAGCGTAAGCGTATTCTCCTTCATCGCGCTCGAGCGGGATCCGCAGCAGTCGGAGTCGAATCAGGATGATGAGGGCGATTACGAGCAAAGACAGAATCAATGCAAGGCGGCCGATTTTTCCCTTGCTGGCGAGATTGTTCTTCACACCGAATTATTGACAGTCACAGCCGCCGGCAGCGATTTGCCACAGGATTGCGTTATCATCAACATCGTTTCAATATTCGTCCTATGCCGGACTTCGCGCTTGAGTAGTTGGCGCTATGAGGGTCCACTGACAGGCCAGGCTAGGTTCAACCCGTCTTTACCAAGGATAATGTGCAGAGTGTAGCTAAGGGGCGGTCTAATTTACGTGTGTTGCCGGCGCTGTTCGTCCTCAGCCTGGCGGCTGCCACAATTATGGCCTACCGGCCGGCTTGGAATGGCGGCTTCCTTTGGGATGACGATGCTTATATTACGAATAACGAACTGTTGACTGCGCCAAATGGTTTGCGCCGAATTTGGCTCTCCTTCGATTCCCCGTCGCAATATTTTCCTCTCACCTACACGAGCTTCCGAATCGAACGAGCCCTCTGGGGGCTGAACCCATCCGGCTATCACTGGACTAACATTTTTCTTCATGTTGCCAATGCCCTGCTAGTCTGGCGCTTGTTGGCGCGTTTGAAACTGCCCGGTGCCTGGCTGGCAGCGGCAATTTTCGCTTTGCATCCTGTCCAGGTGGAGTCGGTCGCATGGATCACAGAGCGAAAAAATGTCCTGATGGGGTTTTTCTTTTTGCTCACGCTGTTTGCGTGGATTGCGTTTACTGATGAATCGACGAGGCGGCCGTGGCGCTTTTATGTGCTGGCAATGATCCTTTATGCGTTGGCCCTTTCGGCTAAGACAACGGCCTGCACATTGCCCGCAGCGCTGCTCTTGATTTTGTGGTTGCAGAAGAAGCCCATCGGCAAGCGACGGCTAATACAGATCCTTCCATTCCTAATCCTGGGATTCAGCATGGGATTAGTGGCAGTCTGGTGGGAACGATACCACCAGGGCACGCACGGCCCGCTTTTCGCATTGAGTTCTCTCGAACGTACTCTCGTCGCTAGCCACGCCGTTTGGTTTTATCTCGGCAAATTACTGTGCCCGTCGAATCTAATATTCATTTACCCGAAATGGACAATCGCGGCGACACGCGCATTGGATTACACATGGCTGTTAGCAGGTGTCGCGTTATGCTTCGCGATCTACTTGGCCAGACGGTACCTGGGGCGCGGGGTTGAAGTCGCAGCGGTTTTCTTCGTTGCGACACTCAGTCCGGTGTTGGGCTTCATCATGCTCTACACCTTTCGCTACACGTTTGTCGCAGACCACTATCAATATCTGGCTTGCATCGCACCGATTGCGCTCTTTTCGGCAGGTACAGCCAATCTGGCTGGCGTGTTTACCAGGGCTCGCCCCTTTATTTTGAGCGCGGCGGCATGTGCGGCGGCAGTCTTATGGGCGCTGACTTGGCGACAGAGCGCGATGTACGGTGACATCGAAGCGCTCTGGCGAACGACGCTAGCGAAAAATCCGAACTGTTGGATGGCTCACAACAATCTGGGAATTGTTCTCTTTCAGAAAGGCGAAATCGACGAAGCAGTTAGCCATTACCGCACAACCTTGAATCTGCAGCCGGATTTTTGGGACGCGGATTACAATCTCGGCACCGCTCTTCTCAAAAAAGGGGAGGTAGACGAAGCGATCGCTTATTGCACGAGAGCTGTAACCATCGCGCCAAATGATCCAGATGCCCAGGTTGCTCTCGGCAACTCACTTGCCCAAAAGGAACGAGTTGATGACGCGATTGCTCATTACAAAAAGGCCCTGGCAATTCGGCCTGACTACTTCATCGCCCACTATGCTCTTGGTCATATCTTTCTTGAGAAAGGTGAAATCGACGCCGCAGTTTTTCACTCCCGGGCTGCTGTATCGATTCAGCCCCAAAATACCGACGCTCACACGAACCTGGCGGTTGCCTTCGATGAAAAAGGCCAAATAGCCGAGGCAATAAAGCAATACGAACAGGCCTTGGAGATCTCGCCGCAGTCCGTTGCTGCTGCGAACAATCTGGCTTGGTTATTGGCTACCAATCCCGATGCATCAATCCGACACCGTGATAGGGCGCTGGAGCTGGCAACACGCGCCAATCAACTTTCCGGCGGCGGCAACGCCACCGTTCTGCGCACGCTGGCCGCTGCATATGCAAATGCAGGGCAATTCAGCAGGGCTGTTGAAGTGGGGCAAATCGCCCTATCGCTGACAGACCGGCAAAGCCCGCTTGCTAAGGCGTTGCAGCAGGAGATTGCTGGTTACCAAGCTGGTCTTCCGTATCGCGAAGACGTTAAGCAGTAACAGGTTCCGGGCGGCCCGAGGAAAAAGCGCAGGGGTGCGAAGAACGCAATGGCATGGACAGTGCTGATATGAACCATAACTACGATGGTTATAGTAAGTATTGTTCCATTCGCCCCCGGACGGATTCTTGTTTGGGTTGCTGTCTTTTCCGCCCTTTCCGTTGCCAATTGTTTTGCCAACTCGCTCCTATTCTCCGCCAAAAGGACCCCTTACGATCATCAGATGGCCCGAATTCAGCCGGTGCTGAGCACACCCGTACCGCCACGGCGCGGGGACTTATCGCTGCTTCTCGTTAACCACTGGATCGGCGAGCTGCGCGCTATTCCCTATCGCTATTCCATGGAATGGAAGACGCCGGGTGAACTGGCGCACGAGCCAACCGGAGATTGCAAGGGGAAGGCTGTCGCGCTTTATCAACGAATGCGAGAGAACGGCGCGTGGGACCTGCGCCTGGTTATAGGCAGACGCGCCCCAACCAGCCGTTCGACCCACACCTGGGTTGAATGGACAAGCGCATCTGTAACCTTCGTCCTCGATCCAACAATTAATTGGGTTGCTCGGGCGGTGAATGAGATACCGGAAAACTCCTACGTACCCTATTACGCCTATGCCGGTAGCCGAAAGTATCGAGCAGCGACAGCGACCTCGTTATACGCAGGTCTGTAATTCAAGCGCTTCCGCATCTGGTAGATCGCCGTCCGTCTGGTATAATGCGACATTCTGCAGCCGCGATCGGTGACTGCGGCTCGGCGTCATCGAGGCCAGATGCACCTGACTGGGAGTTTTTTCCTGGCATAGCGGGAGAGGATTGGATAAGGTTGCTATTCAATGGGGGGTATGGCGGCGAAGCGACGCTCTTTTTTGCGCGCTTTAACTTTTTTGCTTGGCCTGGGAATTGGGATCTCAGCAAGCGGCGCCGACCTGGTGTTGCAAAAAGTTCCGCCCCTGACGGTCACGCAGGCTCCTAACTACCCGCAAAATCTGGCCCGGATTGATCTTGGCGCTCAAATCGAGAGCGACGTGCCGTCCGATGCCTCCTCTTCGGTTCCATTTCTTTCCGGTGATCCGGCATCGGTTTACGCGCTCAGACCTGGCACAACTAGACTTCTGATCTCGCTCGCCAAAATCGAGAATATCGACAGCGTTGCATTCCTTAACAACGAGGCGAAGGGGGCGGTTACTATCGCCACGTCTAGCGCAAAACTCTCGCCTGAGAGCCCACAATGGCACGAAGCCAGACAAGAGGAACTTTCAAGTGGACTGATCTCCGCCAGGATCGGCCCGGCTGAAGCAAAGTATGTTCGGCTGACCTTTAATGTGCGCAACCCCGGTCGCATCGCTAACCTCGGAATTTATTCCGCCGCGGCCGTTTCTGATTTCACCATGCCACGCGCACGAAAAATTGCGGCAAACCAAGGCGCCGGCGACTTGGCCAGTTACAATCTTGCCGATCTGCACGCGAAAGCCCGCACGATTTTTGTTAGCTCAGGAGATGATCTTAAGCTCGCCTACAACATGATCGACGGTCAGCCCGGCACCACTTACGTATTCGCCGCTAATGACGCAGCTCCGGCCGCGATAATTGATCTGGGCCGTTCCGTGTCGGTTAACCGCATTTCAACGTCCTCGACTCCTGGCTCGGCGGTTGTGAGATTTTATGTGCTTGGTGCCTTACCGGCCGATAACACTGGAAATCCTGCGTCAGCCTTGCGGATCGACTCACAGAGGCTCGCCACATTTAAGACAGTCGGCAGCTCCAGTGATGATGGAAGCGGTCGTGTTGCGATCGATTTCGAGGAAACCACCGGTCGCTATGTCATGCTGGTATGGACGCCGTCCACACAGATTGCAAATTTCTCTGTGGCTGAAGTTGCTGTCTTCGGCCCGGCCAGCAACGCGAGGCTGCTGGCGGTAAATACTAGTGGTAACAGTTCGGACGACAAGATCGTCCGCGATTCCAAGGATACCAAAGATTTCAGCAAGGAAATTCCCGGGGAAGGCCCCGCGGAAGAGCAAGCTCCTGGCGAAGGTCCAGCGCCTGAGTTGCCGCGACCTCCGCCGTTTGTCTTTATCCCAAGGGTTGTGCCGACAAGCCCCTAACAGGCTTTGGACGATAACCCGACTGGGAGGGACGAGTTCTTGCCAGCACCGCTGCGGCTTCGCAGAGCTCCGCCCTCCATCAGCGTGGGGAACCTCCTTGCTCCTGGTCCCCGCACCTAATTAGAGCGCATCGCGAATGATCGTGAACACGTCGGTACTATCGATCGTGCCATGAAGCTTTTCCATTCGCACGCCGGTGGCGTTGGCAATCGGATCTTCGATTGAATTGACGGCAGATGGAGATTGAATGGCCGCTGGTTCAAGCGCGGAAAGATCGCGAGCACCCGGCGACTCCGTGTTTCCGCCATTCTTCCCACCATTTGGTCCGGTCGCCCAGCTAACCCATGGTTGCCCAGCCGAGTTTAAACCAAGTATGGCAACGCCGCTGTCGTATCGAAACGGATATCCGTTGATGCTCAGTCCGCCAATTGCGGCATCACCGCACACGATGATTGCGGCATTTCTACCCGCGTACTCCCGTCCCACCTGAACAGCGCGGTCGAGCTCGGCTGTTTCGTGCAGCGCCCGTTCGCCCAAATTTTGCCAGGCCGCCGAAGCCATCAAATGAGCGTCCACAATCAAAACATATCCGTGACGGTTAACCTGAAGAAGCTCGATGGCCCGTCGCACCATATCTGCCAGGGAAGGTTGTTCGGTTCGTGCTGCAACTTCGTCGGTAAACGGCAGATCATTAGCTGCAAAAAGTCCGAGGAGGCGTGGCTGTTGCCATCCTGTGATTTGTTCGAGCTCGGGCAAATTGTGAACGATGCGAATCCGTGCCTGATTCAGCTTTTCTTTGTTAAACTCTGCCGCCCCGCCACCGAACGCAATATCGACCGCGCCCCGGTCGATCAGCGCGCTGGCAAATTCCTGGGGCTGCTTCGTGTTGCTGGCGTGGGCATAGAACGCCGCTGCGGTCGGGTTGGTCAACGCCCCGTCAGTCACAATTCCAGTAGCGCGACCTTCCTCATGGGCGATCTCAAGAATTGTTTTCAGTGCACCGCCCGATTCGCCAACGGAAACCGTTCCGTTCTTTACTTTCGTTCCCGTTGCTAGGGCAGAAGCGGCTGCACCTGAATCTGGCACTGCGAAATCGGCCGAGTGATTGCGCAGTCGCGCCGAAAATTCCAAGCCATCCATCGCCAGCGGATTGTCTGCACCCCCGATATAGACCCGTGTCGCCGCCGTACGTTGCGCGGTCAATCCTTCGCCAACAAACAGAATAATTCCGAAGGGTTTTTGCACGACCCAATTTTGGAAATAGAGAACGCCGAGGGCGGCAAAGGCGAGCAGGCAGATCAAGGCGAGTATCTGGTTTCTCCACTTCATGGCGCGATGTGAATAAGCCGATAGCGCGTTGTCAATCCCGCCGCCACGGGAAATCGCTTGTCTGACCTTGCACCGTCGGCAGATTGCGCGCGATGGGTGGGCCAGTGATGCTGATTATTCGTGATGGTTGGGGAATCAATCCCGGCGGCCGCGATCGGGCTAGGGGAAATGGCGATGCCACCTTACTGGCGCGCACGCCCTTTCACGATCAGCTCTACGCTAAGTATCCGATGGGGAAATTAAGCGCCAGCGGAGAAGATGTCGGATTGCCTAAAGGGCAGATGGGAAACTCCGAAGTTGGGCACCTGAATCTTGGCGCGGGCCGGATCGTTTATCAGGATTTGACCCGAATTAACAAAGCGCTCGCCGCCGGCGAGCTGGCATGCAATGCCGTGCTCGAGGAGAGCTTCCAAAAAGCGCGCGATCATCGTTTGCATTTGCTCGGTCTGGTTTCTGACGGAGGCGTGCACAGTCATTATCTCCATCTCCTCGCCCTGGCTCAGGCAGCGCATGAGTCAGGCGTAAAGGAAATTTTTGTGCACGCGTTTACCGATGGGAGAGACGCGTCGCCGACCGGTGGGGAAGAGGTTTTCCGCGAATGCGAAAAGGCTTTGTCTAAAAGCGGCGCCCAAATTGTAACCGTTGTCGGTCGTTATTTTGCCATGGACCGCGATCGCCGCTGGGACCGCACCAAAAAGGCGTGGGACGCGATCGTCCATGGGCAGGGCGAGCAGGTGAAGACATCACCGGCCGAGGCGGTGGCGGCAAAATACAAGGAAGGCAAGACTGACGAATTCATGCCCGCGCTGATCTTTTCGCACGCCGGCGAGCAACGGGTGAGCGATGATGATGTCGTTTTATTTTTCAATTTCCGCGCCGACCGCGCACGGCAACTTTCGCAGGCTTTCCTGTTCGAGAAGTTCGACGGCTTTGATCGCGGTGTTTGGCCGCGTGTTCATTTCGTTACGCTAACGCAATACGACGTCACCTATCCTTCGCCATACATATTTGCGCCGGAAAATTTGGTGCACATTCTCGGTGAAGTCGTGAGTGCTGCGGACAAGACGCAACTGCGCATCGCCGAGACGGAAAAGTATCCGCACGTCACTTATTTTTTTAATGGTGGCGTCGAGCGCGCATTCCCCGGCGAAGAACGCAAAATTGTTCCTTCGCCGAAGGTCGCGACCTACGATTTGCAACCGGAAATGAGCGCATCGCAAGTCACGGACGAAGTTTGCGCGCGAATGGCGAACTACGATCTCATCATTTTGAATTTCGCGAATCCGGACATGGTCGGTCACACCGGCGTTGTTGAGGCTGGGATAAAGGCGGTTGAAACAGTAGATGCCTGCATTGCCCGGATTGTTCCGGAGCTGCTCGCTCTCGACGGGAAATGCCTGGTTACGGCAGATCACGGCAATTGCGAACTGATGCGAAACCCTGACGGCTCACCAAACACCGCGCACACGACCAACCTCGTGCATCTTATTTACGTTGCCGCGGACGCCGCCGAGTTTACATGTCGCGATGGTATTCTCGCTGACGTTGCCCCGACCCTTTTGTTTCTTCTCGGAATGCCGCAGCCCTCGGAGATGACCGGGCGCAATTTGCTCGTTGCTGTTTCGAATCGCTAACTGTCGCTGAGGATGTGAGAACGAAATCTCCGCGCCTTTACTCGCCCGTGTCACGCAGCGGAACGCTCTTCCGGTAAAGATCGATGTTTGACTCAAGCCGATCGGCCAACGCGTAGTTTTCCTGCTCGATGGCCAGGTGCGAACCGCGCTGCGCGGTTTGAATCGCCTCATCAAATTGACCATTCTCCGCAAAGGCCGCAGCCAGCAACCGGTAGATCCGTGGATCTCTTTCACCGGAAAGGTGCAGCGCGCGTTCAGCCAGACTTATGGCTTTCGTTCCATTACGAATTGTGTCGTCTGGAAATGTCGCGAAAATCCAGGCCAGATAAAAGTGCGCGTTTAGATCGTTCGGCTGCAGCTCCAGAGTTTTTTGCCATTCACCGATTGCTAGATCGATTCGCCCCTCCTGCGACCACGCGAGGCCGAGTTTGTTATGTGCCTCTGTGCTGGCGGGGTTGATTTGCAGTTCTTTTTGCAAATGCTCAATGGCTTCGTCGCGCTCGCCCTTTCGCAGGAGGACGACAGCTGCGTTGTAATGAACTTTGGGTAACCGCGGATTCACCCGGAGCGCCTTCTGGAAATGAACGAGAGCGTCATCAAGCTCGCCTTTGCCCATAAGCGCAGTGCCGAGGTTATTGTGAGCTTCCGCGAACGCGGGCTGGATTTGCAATTCTCTTTCATAATGCAAAATCGCCGCGTCCAATTGTCCTTTCTCAGCCAGGACGGTGGCCATGTTGTAGTGCAGCTTTGGGCGGTCCGGTTTTATTTCTAAGACCCTTTGGAAATGAAGAAGCGCCAAGTCGATTTCGCCCTTCTGGGAAAGAGCAATGGCAAGATTGCTATGAGCCTCCGGGCTATTTGGTCGAATTTGTAGTGCCATTTCAGCCTGTGAAATCGCTTCATCGATGCGGCCTTTTCGAACGAGCGCATCGCAAAGCTGCGTATGAGCGGTGTCGTTATTGTTCGTGACAGCCAGAGCATGCCTCCATAGCGATTCGCTATCATGCCACACTGCAGCCTGACGCCATGCCCGCGCCGCGAGCAGCGTCAGGGCAATTGCCGCGGCGGCCACGAAAAGAGAGCGACGATACAGCCACGACTTCGACAAATCGGAAATCGCCCAGCTGAAGGCAACAATGAGTCCGATTTGTGGCAGGTAGGTATAACGATCCGCCCGCGCTTGCGCACCGGCTTGAATCACGCCAATGACAGGCATGAGCATTCCTAAAAACCACAACCACCCGACAATAAAATAGGGAAACGAGCGTCTTCCAGCGACAGCTACGACCGAAATGAAGGCGAGCAACGCTGCCGCGCCCACCACCACCAGCCACGGCAATTGTTGCAGATATGGATAAAAAACAGCCAGGTTGTGGGGCCAGAATGTTTCCCAAAGGTAAGTCGCATAACTTACCACCGCATTGGCGACCCGCGTGATGACGCCGATCTTCGCTATTCCAGCAACGCCGCCGCTTTCTTTCTGGATAAAGAAGGTGATTAGACTCCAGACGACCGCCAGTAAAACAAATGGTATTTTCTCCCAGATCAGGCCCCGGACAGCGCCGGACACTCCCCAGTTGTGTTTGGTTGCTCCTAATGGCATCCGTCCCAGGGGCCAATAATCGAGAAGCAACAAGATCAACGGCAGCGTGACGATCATCGGCTTCGAGAGAAGTCCCAGGGCAAAAAAGACTAGAGCGAGCACGTACTGCCCCCTGAATCTCTTTTCCGCTTAGGATGCATAGGCGTGCAGCGTCAACAAAAAGAACAGGCTGCACAGCACATCTTTGCGTTCCGCAATCCACGCGACTGATTCGACGTGCAGTGGATGAACAGCGAAGATGGCAGCGACGAAGGCGCTCTGCCAGATCCCCCGCGTCGTCCGCCACAAAAACAAGAACAGCAACAGTACGTTGACTGTATGGACGGCAACACTCGTCAGGTGGTGGCCGCCAGCCCACGGTCCGTAAAGTTGGTAATCGAGCTGGTGCGAGAGCCAGGTAACCGGATGCGGATAACCCGTGTACCCGGTCGTAAATGCCCATTTTACGTCCGGGCCGTTTATACCTCGGAGGACGTGCAGATTTTCTGCAATGTAGACATTGTCGTCGTAATTGATGAAGTCGTTCCATTGCACGCGCCAGTAGAGCGCGAACGTGACTAGTGCCAGCGCTGCGCAGATCAATGCCAAGGCGCCCGCTTTCCTGTCTGAGCGGTTTTTCCGTAACCGCGCTAGGCGAACTTTATTTTCCACATCGCGTACCATGCCATCTGCAAAAGCAGCAAACCGTGGCGGAAACGGCTAATGTTTGTAATTCCATAGGTACGCGCGAGATAATGAATTGGAATCTCGACGATTTTTAAGTTCAATTTCGCTGCTCCGAAAATCAAATCAAAGTCGCCAAACGGATCGAAGTCGCCAAAATATTCTCGACTGCGAGCGATTTTCTCATAATCGGAACGCAGCAGAACCTTCGTCCCGCAAAGCGTATCTTTAAATTTCTGATCGAGCAGATAGGTGAATACGATGCTAAAGAACCGGTTGCCCAGAAGATTCAGGAAACGCATCGCTTCATTTTGGATCGGATAAATCAGTCGGGAACCGTGCACAAAATCTGCCCTTCCTTTGGCCAGCGCTGCGTAAAACTTCGGTAACTCCTCCGGTGCGACGGTTAAATCCGCATCCAAGATCATAAGTATTTCACCGGTGGCTTTGTCGAATCCGCGGCGAATCGCGTCGCCTTTTCCGCGACCTTCCTGCGCAACGAGCTTAATGTCGCGATCGCGACGTTGCGCGATCGTGCGTTCAATTTGTTCTCGCGTGCCGTCGGTCGAGTTGCCCTCCACAAAAATGATTTCCGTGTGCTTGCCAAGTTCGGGAATACGCTCCACCGCCGGCTCTATGTTTCCGCGCTCGTTACGGCAGGGAATGACGATTGTGCAGGAGAGCGGTTTCTCCATCACGACGGGCCGCGGGCGTGCAACAATGACGCGCAACAGTGCCAAATGTCTAAACACTGGCAGATTTACGAGAATACGATTACAAAGAGCTGAAAGCACCGGCAGATAAACCGGCAACAGCAAACGGGAGGTGCTCCGGATTGTTTCGAAGTCGGCAAGTTCAAGCAGGTTTGCGACATCGTGAGGTGTAAGCCAGTTTAAAAGTGGCTGTTTCGCTTTCCGCCCGAGCCTTTCAGCGAGATGCAGCACAGGCTCCCACAAAAAATGCTGGTGCGTTATCAAAATCCGCGTCGAGCGGTGGCAGACGCGATGCAAATTCTCAAAGCTGCGCTGCACATCACTTAGAAACCCAATAAGGTCCGAGAGAACAACATAATCGAATTTCTCGTTTGTTTCCAAGTTCTCCACGTCGTCAGTGCGAAATTCAAGATACGAATAGTTCCGCCGGGCGATGTCGACCATCGCAGGACTAATATCAATACCGAGGCCTCGCGTCGGCTTCAGCAAATCGAGGAGGACGCCGGTGCCCGAACCTACCTCGATCACAGAGGAGCCTGCCGGAATAAAGAATGAAAGCGTCCGCGCCAGCTGATCGTGGTAATACCAATTCGTTTTGATCCAGCTATCGCGCATTGGCGCTACCGAGTCGAAGTAATCAAGCAAGAGGGTTCGATCCGGCGGCTTGCCTAGTGGATTTGCGTTTTCCGGCATGGGGCAGCAATCAGGGTCTATTTTCCGCACGCCTTCGACGATAACATCTTCCTGTGCGGTCACGCCATTTCATCAGGCGGCTTGGCTGTCGATAGGCCTCGGGCGATATAACAGCACTGGTGAAAGCGGAATCCCATCGTCCGTGGCTGTTATAAACCCGCTCGAGAACGGCTGGAAAGCACCTCTTCGAATGAGATTCTGAACCCTCGATTCAAGCTCCGCGTTCCTGCGGCCGCGATTCGTTCCAAAAAGTGAATTCGATTCTCTGGAGTTGTGTCATGCCAAGTCGGCTTGCCCATCAGCGCAAGCGTGCCATTCGACTCTACCAGCGCGCCCCATCCAACTGGAATTTCCGAGGCACGAAAGAGCTCGTTAGGCAGAACGAGGAAACACAAATTAGCGCAGCCATAGCGAAGCAGTTTTTCGAACTTCGTACAGCCGGAGAGCCGACTCTGTAACGCGTTCAACTCGCGCAACACCTGGCCATAATTATGATGCTCGATCGCGGCGAAATTATGCGAATCGAATTCCGGAAAGAGTGAATTTGTCACCCGCAAATGTGGATAGTGCACCCGCAAATGTTTTTCCAAAAGGAGGCGACGGCGATGAACGGTCTGCAGGCGTGCACGTAATTCTGCGCTGCAGCCATTGTCTCTTCGCAAATCAGGTAATGCTTGTTTGCATTCGAAAATAGCGGTCGATCCGGCCGCTTTCGGCTCGGGTCGATACGCAACTATGTCGGCTCGGTAACGACATTGCGGGAGCCTGACTTCGATCGCACAGATGGAGTATCCATGCGCTTGGGCCCAGATCAGAGCCAAACGTTTCAAACCGGCATGAGCTGCGGTTTCCCCGCGTTGCGATTTCAGCTCTTCAGCCATTCCATCAAGTCCAACGCCCAATAGCTAACGATGAAATCTGCGCCTGCGCGTTTAAGCGAAGTCATGATTTCGAGCACGGCTGCGCGCTCGTCCACCAGGCCCTTTTCCGCGGCCGCTTTCACCATCGCAAACTCACCGCTGACATAATAAACGGCGGTTGGCCGGCCAAAGCGCTGACGCACCCGCCACAAAATATCGAGGTAAGGTAAGGCCGGTTTCACCAAAACAATGTCGGCGCCTTCGGCCAGATCGAGTTCTACTTCACGGAGCGCTTCGTCTGCATTTGCCGGATCCATTTGATAGGAACGCCGATCACCAAACTGCGGAGGACTTTCCGCCGCATCCCGGAACGGTCCGTAAAAGACGGATGCGAACTTTGCCGCATAACTCATGATCCCGGTCTGATCGAAACCGGCCTGGTCGAGCGCTGCCCGGACTGCGCCGATCCGGCCATCCATCATGTCGCTGGGCGCCACCATATCGGCGCCGGCCGCGGCGTGTGAAACCGCCGTCTTCGCGATCAACGCCACGCTTTCGTCATTCAAGACATGAAAATGCTCGCCATCGAGGCGAGTCACGCCGCAATGACCGTGGCTGGTATATTCGCACAAACAAACATCAGTAATGACCGTCAAATCCGGTGTGCGCTCTTTCATTTGCTGGACCGCATTTTGGACCACCCCATCCTTGGCATAGGCGCCACTGGCCTGTTCATCCTTCGACTTTGGAATTCCAAAAAGAAGCACCGCTTGCACCCCCGATTCGTGGGCGTGCTGCGCGATCGCGGCGATTTCTTTACCGCTGTATTGGTGAACGCCGGGCATGCTCGGGATCGCTTTCGCGCGCTCGATTTTCTCGCTAACGAAAAGTGGCAGCACGAAATCGTGCCGGCTAAGATTGGTTTCGCGAATGAGATTGCGAATTGCGGCCGTGCGGCGTAAACGGCGGGGACGATGAACAAGCACAGCGCGAGGCTACGCGCGGCATTTCGCGCTCGCAAGCGGGGGACAAGATGAAAAAGCCGGCCACCGATTTTTTGCTTATCGATATCAGCAATTCATTCACCAAACTGGCTTTTGCTTCGCGGTCTCGAATTGGACGCCCCTCAACGATTGCCACGCCCATCTTAACTGCGGAGCGGATCGCAAGAATTTTGCACGCGCACGATGCCGCCACCGTGGTTGCATCATCGGTCGTGCCGAAAAAGAACCGCGAGATCAAACGTGCCGCTGGCAATCGCAAGGTGATTTGGCTGACGTCGCAGAGTCGATTGAATGTCCGCATCGATTACCCGAATCCGAAAACGATCGGCGCCGATCGTTTGGCCAATGCGGTGGCGGTGGCGAAGCTTTATGGAACGCCCGCGATCGTGATCGATTTCGGCACCGCGGTAACATTCGACATCGTGGCGCCGGACAACGCCTACATCGGTGGCGTTATTGCGCCGGGACTGGAAGCGATGACGAATTTTCTCTATGATCGGACCGCATTGTTGCCGCGGATTTCACTGCGGGAACCACGAAGTGCGATCGGCAAGTCGACTAATCAGGCAATGCTGGCCGGTGCGATCCTTGGTTATCGCGGGCTTGTCCGCGAGATTTTGCAACGGATCACGGCGGAGAAATCGTGGAAGGGGAAGGTGCGAGTAGTGGCAACAGGCGGCTATGCGAAATTGATCGCGCGCAAGCTACCGGAGGTGGAGACGGTGCACGAGAATCTCACCTTGGAAGGTTTGCGGTTGGTGGGCTGCATGAATTCAGGTTTGTCTGCTTTAGGGGAAATCTGTGGGATGTAAGGCGGCGTTTTTGGAATGCGGTGGGAAGCGTAGCGCCACACCGCTTTGTTCAGCTTCGCGGGTCAATTGGCGCTCAATGTGCCCGAGAATCACATCGCTGTGGAAAAGGGCCGTCGTCGCTTCGCTCTGCCGGCGCAGTCCAAAATGCCCTTGTTGAGACGCAACCTCCGACTAATCTCGCTGCCACGAACGGCGCGTCCCCCAAAATAACCACAATGTATCGGCTGAACGGATTTCGAAGTATCGCCGAACTCATAATTCTTGAAGTACGGTGGACAATTGTGGCGCTCTTGGAAATCTCAAGGGGGTTCGAGCGGCCTTCTTCATTACAACAACGGTTACCACCGCGAGCTCTCGCCCCGAAAAAATTCGTGCATTGAGCCGTAGAAATAACTTGTCAGGTTCCCCCTCCGAGAGTTCTATCCCTCCCAGCATGACCATTCAAAAATTTGCTGCGATTTCATTGCTGGTTTTTGGGACCATCGCCGCGAACGACGTCGCGCCATCGAATTCGGAGCTCGAAGCGATGTACGACAGAGCGTATCGCGCGTTTGACGCTGCCAATTATGTGCAGGCGCTGAAGGAACTGGATGCGATTGACGCGCGTAAACCGGATCTGGCGGCGTCGCAAAATTTGCGCGGCGTCGTCTACATGCGCCAGGGCCTCTACGACAAGGCGGCAGCCGCCTTATCCGAAGCCAGAGGGCTTGATCCGAAATTTTGGAATGCCCGTTTCAATCTGGCTGAGATTCCTTTTTTGAAAAAAGACTGGGCGGAAGCGCGGAAGCGTTTCCAGGAATTGCTCACGAACAATGCCGCCGAGCTGCAGGGAGAAGCAACGCAGCTGATTCAGTATAAGATTTTGCTCACCTATTTGCTGGAAGGGAACGATACGATGGTCGATTCGATTCTGGCGAAATTTGAATTATCGCCCGATACGCCGGCGGTGCATTACGCGAACGCGGCCATTTCGCTCCAAGGCCAGAATATTCCCGATGCCAAGAAGTGGATGGCGACAGCAGAAAAGAATTTCTCACCCCAATTAAACAAGCTCTTTGCTGAGTCGCTTTATGAAATCGGCTGGCTGCAAAAGCAGCCGGGGCAGCAGCGGCCGGCAGTGCAATTGCTCTCGGCGGAGGAGCGAGCGAGCAAGACGAAGGCGGTGGCGAAAACGCAATTCGAACAGGCGCTACAAGCCTACGAGCAGCGCGATTTCGATTCCGCTGCGAAGTTAGCAGAGCAGGCGGATACGGCCGAACCAAACCAGCCGCAAGTCCTCAATTTGCGCGGCGCGATATTGCTGGAACAGCAAAAGTACGATGAGGCCGAAGGATTCTTTAAAGAGGCCCTGAAGGTCGATCCGAAGTTTCGCGAAGCCCAGTTCAATCTGGCCGATGTTCCGTTCCGAAATAAGGATTACACCAAGGCACGCGATCGATTTCAGGCGTTGTTGAAGCAGACGCCGGGCGGAGACAAGAACCAGGCAGCGCAGCTGATCAACTTCAGGGTATTCCTCACTTACCTGCTGGAAGAGAAGGATAGCCGAGCGCAGAAACTGATGGAGCAGTTCCAGTTTAGCGGCGATACCCCGGCGCTCTATTACGCGGAGGCGGCTTGGCAGTTCAAACACGATAACGCCGACAAAGCGAACGACTGGATCGCATCGGCACGAAAAATTTATCCGTCAGCCTCGAACGCAATGTATGCGGCCGGATTTTACGATCTTGGTTGGTTGAAGGGTGCCATGACCGTTTCTTCGCCGACGCCTACCGCTTCGGTTAGTGCGGCGGCGGTCGCTACCACTCAAACCGAATCCTCGGTCCCGGCGATCGAGCCCAGCCCGATCCCTGCCGTGGAAGTGAAAGCGGAAGAGGGAACGCAATTGGCGCTGGCGCAGACCCCGGCACCTTCGCTGGTAGGACCGAAAGCCAGCGAAGCGGTTGTGAATCCAACTCCGGCAGAAGCTCCGGCAGAAGTCGTCGTCTCGAATGCGAAAGCAGCGGGAACTTCGGCGCGCCCCGAAGATATTCGAGCTGCCCCAGCGGCGACCGGTATATCGGTCGAGTCGCTATCAGCTAGCGCGACACCATCTCCGGCACTTGCTTTGGCTACCGCTGCCCCGGTTCCTGTTCCCACAATTGCCGCAACGCCGAACGTGTCTGTAGTTACCGCCCCTGTCGTCGCTTCAACACCTGAAGCTTCGACCCCAACGCCTACACTGGCGGCGGCAATTGCTGCGACTACGGCCGCGCCTGAGCTCGCTGCCGGAACTCCTGCTCAGCAGCCCGTGATTGAGCCGGCTGCATCGGCGCCGCCTGTCGTAACCACAGCAATGAGTGCGACGCCGGCCCCTGTTCTCGCCCCGGCAAAAGTTGGGCAGTTCACGCCTGTGCCGACGTTCGGCGAACGGATTAGTTCCTTCGTGGAAAGTCAGTCTCTGCTCTTTTGGGTCCTTGGACTTGGCCTCCTCGGTTTGTTGATCTGGCTGGGCGTAATGGAGATTCAGCGGTGGATGGGAACAACGCAGATTGGTCATCGACCGGCAACCGTCACAGGGCCGTCACTGCACGACGATGAGGCGGCTGAAGAAACGCCGGAGTTGCAAACAGCAAAACGTTTCGTGGGTGGACCGCGTCAGATTTCGGTTCAGCTAAAAGCTTCCGAGCCTTCGCCCTGGTGTGCCGTGATTCCTGTGGCGAAACGGGCGGCTGAGACGATACCCGCTCCGCCGTCCGAACCGGAAACGGCAACCGTTAATGGTCGCACCAGCGAGCCGGCCTATGTTGATTTCGAAGAATCATCCGTCGGACCGGTAATTGGGCAGGTGCCAGGAAACGGCGAGACCGAAATCGCGCCCGAGGCGCCAGCATTTCCTTCGCCCACGTATGCGCCAGCCGTTGAGTCGTTGATTGAGCCCTCCATTGAGCCTGCGATTGAGCAAGCAGAGCCGGAGCCAGTGGCCGCAGTCGCTGAAGAAACCTCCCCAAGGGAACCAGTGCGCGAATGGGAGGTCTCCGAACCCGTGGAAACGCAGGCGAGCGTTTTGGAAACGAAGATCTGCGAGCCGACGGTGGCCGCGGCGGTCGCGCCTTCCGAAATCGAGGAACAAATTTCAACTCAGGAATGGTCGCCTGAGCCAGAGCCGATCGAGCAGGGCCAGCCTGTTCCTTATCAAATTGTGGTGACCGCAGAGCAACCGGCTGAGATCGCAGCCTCTGAAGAACCGGAAATTGCAACTGTTGCTGAGATTGCTGGAGTTGGCCGTGCCATTGCCGGTATCGGCGCTTTGCCAGAGGCCACTGAAATCCCAACTGCCAGTGACGAAGAACATTTTGCTTCACAACCCACAACAATCGAAACCATGCCTGAGACACTCCAGACCCCAACAGATCCCGTTATTCGAGCTGGTGGCATGCACACGGCTGTTGAAATCACCCTCTCTTGCGAAATTGCTTCGATGCAACTAACGCCCGCTTTCAAGGTGGGCGCGCTGCAATTACGGCCAATTTCGAAAGTAGTCACGATGCGCCTGGCTTCATCGCCGCAGCAGCAAGCGCCGATGAATTTGCAGGCCAACTTCGAGATTGCCAAGATTCAAGCTGCGTCCGGTAGCCTTGGCCAGCTGCGCTTGAATCCATCGCAGCAACAAAGGCCCGCCACGCTTGCGACGCCGTCATTTAATATTTCCAGCCTGCAACTGGTATCGGGGTTTGAGTCGGCTCCGTTGCAACTGACGCCTTCGCATCAAACGCAGGCCTCGGTGCACCTCACCGCTGCCTTCCAGATCACGAGCGTGGAATTTTCTCCCACCTTCGAAATCGCCGGCATCATTCTCAATTCGACCTCGAAGACCGTTGCTGTGCAATTGCCGGGTGCGGGCGCTTCATCCGTTGAAAATGCACCGATGTTCGAAATAACGAACGTGCAGATGGCGAGCAATGGCGAGATCGCGATGATGCAACTGAATCCGGTGGCGAAACGCGCCTAACGTTTCCGAAAGAAGAATCCCGAGAACCGCGCGGGCGCAATTCCGCGCGGTTTCTTATTTTCGCTTGAGCAACCTTGCCCGGTTTAACGATTGCAAGAGTGGAATAACGAATTCGCCATTCTTGCGAATGAGTTTGCCATCAAAATAGATCTCGCCGCCGCCATATTCCCGGCGCTGAATGTTGACCATGTCCCAATGCACTTGGCTGCGGTTCCCATTGTCGGCCGTCTCGTAAGCCTGGCCGGGAGTAAAATGAAACGACCCTGCAATCTTTTCGTCGAACAAAATATCGCGCATTGGATGTAAGATATGCGGATTAAAGCCGAGCGAGAATTCGCCAATGTAACGGGCGCCGACGTCGGCATCGAGAACATCGTTCAATTTCTTGGTTTGGTTGCTCGTCGCCTTAACAATCTTTCCGTTCTCGAATTCCAGCCGGATATGGTCAAAACTTGTGCCCTGATAAATTGTCGGCGCATTAAAGGTGACAAAGCCATTGACCGAGTCGCGCACCGGAGCCGTAAAAACTTCGCCGTCCGGAATGTTCCGGTCGCCACCGCAGATGACGGCTGGAATTTTTTTAATGCTAAATCGCAAATCCGTTCCCGGGCCTGCGATTTCTACTCGGTCGGTTCTCTCCATCAATTTTTTAAGCGCGTTCATTCCCGGCTGAAGCTTGCGGTAATCGAGCGTGCAAACTTCGAAGAAAAAATCTTCGAAGGCTTCGGTGCTCATGCTGGCGAGCTGGGCCATGGCTGGGGTCGGCCATCGCAACACTACCCACTTCGTTTTCTGAACGCGCCGATCCTGGACTGGCCGCATTTTTTTTGCGATCAGTTTCATCTGGTTGGTCGGCACGTCGGCCTGCTCGGTAATATTGTGGCTGCCTCGCACGGCAATGTAAGCGTCGATTTGTTTCATTCGGGCCAGTTCGTGGCGTGCCAGGAGACGCAACTGCGATTCGGTGGCATGAAGGGCGAGCTCGCGGCTAACCGGCGCCCTCTGCAATTGCACGAAAGGGATTGCCCCTCGCTTCCGCGCCGCCCGGATCAACGCGATCGTGATTTCGTCCGGAGCATCAAAGGCCTCGATCAGCACCTTTTCGTTGCGTTTTAACTCCGTTGAATAACCGGTCAGGGTCTCGGCGAGTCTATCGAAGCGGGGATCGCGCATAGATCGCTATGATTCCATTGCCCGCGCCGCATGCAACTCACGGAAATGGGATTGCGGGCACCCCCTTAACGGCACGAATCAGTCAGGCGTGACCGGGGTACGCCCGATCGAATGATAGCGGAATCCGACTTTTGCCATCGTCGATGGATCAAACAAATTGCGGCCGTCGAAAACAATCGGCGTAGTCATTTTTTCTTTCACCACTGCAAGATCGACATTGGCAAACTCCTCCCATTCGGTCGCGATCACGAGCGCTTCTGCACCATCAACCGCATCAAGCGCGTTTTCACAAAAGCGCGCGCTCTTGATTTCCGAAATTTCGCGGGCCCGCTCCATGCCTTTGGGATCATAGACCGAAACCTGGGCGCCCTCGCGTAACATGTCCCCGACCAAATCAATCGCGACGGAGGAACGAATATCATCCGTATCCGGTTTGAAAGTCAGTCCCCAAACCGTGATTTTTTTTTCGCGCAGGACCCAAAGGGTGTCGCGAATCGATTTTAGAAACCGCTCTTTCTGCGCCGCATTAATGTGCTGGACTTCTTTTAAGAGCGAGAAAGGAACACCGAGTTTTTCGCTTATCGTGATAAATGCGGCAATGTCCTTCGGGAAACACGACCCACCATAGCCTATCCCGGCGTTAAGAAAATTCCGGCCAATCCGCTGATCCATCCCGATTCCGTCGGCCACTTTTTCGATGTCAGCGCCGCTGGCCTCGCAAATGGCGGAGACCGCATTGATATAAGAAATTTTCAGTGCCAGAAATGAATTGGCGGCGTGCTTGATTAACTCCGCGCTATTTATGTCGGTAACAAGAATCGGCGCCATGAAAGGCTCATAGACCTTTTTCATCAAATCGGCCGCATGTTCGCTCTGCGCGCCGATGACGATCCGATCAGGATGCATCAAATCGTGGACCGCACAGCCTTCGCGTAAGAATTCCGGGTTACTGACAACGTCAAACTTCGCGCCGTGACGATTGTAGCGCTTAATCGATTCGGCCACTTTTTCGCCAGTTTTTACTGGAACCGTGCTCTTATCGACGATCACCCGGTAATCCGTGAGGACGCCGGCGATCTCGCGCGCTACTTTTTCGATGAAACTCAGATCGACGCTGCCGTCGCTCTGAGGCGGCGTCGGTACCGCGATAAAAACGATCTGTGAGTTATCGACGCCTTCCTTGATGCTACCGCTGAAGCGCAGCCGGTGGGCGGCGACATTGCGATGAATCAGTTCTTCCAAACCGGGTTCGTAGATCGGGACCCGGCCGGCGCGTAATACTTCAATTTTGTGCGCATCGTTGTCGACGCACGTCACGTTGTGGCCAACATCAGCAAAGCAGGCGCCGGTGACGAGACCGACGTATCCCGATCCGATAATCGAGAGATCCATGTGAGGTTATCCTAGCGAAGTGGCGGGAATGCTACCCGAATTCGACCTTTGCGCGATCAATTATTGTCCCGCGCCGCCGGGATCGAAATTGAGGTCGAACCCGAATTTCGGAAACGCTTTCAAGGTAAAAGTTAAGAGAACACCATACTCTCTTACCCCTTTATTGTCGCGCACGACCGCGCCGAGGGAAGCGACCCAACTGGAGAGATCGCGATAGACGGCATAACGCTGTTGCTCAAGCAACCCGCTCGTCGCCTCGTATTGCTCCTGCACCGCGAACCCCCAGTTGTCGTTAATCCGGTAATACCCGCCGAAAGTAAACAAACTGCTGTTTTGAAAAAATGGATTGTCGTTAAGGTAACGGTGGCCCACGTTGAGCTGAAGATTCGCCATCGGCTGGACCGCCACGGTGGTATTGACTTCGGTAAATCCTGTATCAAAAGCGGGCACTTGGGAATCAATGGCAAGCGAGGCCCACGGTAGCGGAGTAAAACGAATCTTGTTGAAAAGATTCGAATACGGAGTGCGATCATAAGGATTCTCGAAATTGACATCGAAATAGGTTTCGAGTTCGAACCAGGTAATGTTGCTGTCGTCGCGCCGAGTCTCCAGCCGGTTGCGGACCCCGAGGCGCCAGATCGTCCAGCGATCAATCGAATCGATGGTGGTGAACTCCGGAAAATCGATTGGACGTAATTTCGTGGTTGGTTCGACGCGATCGAATTGTAAAATCGCCGCCGGATTAACGCCAGGATCTGAAACCCATGAAAAATTGGTGAATGGTTGGATGACGTGTCGCAAACCGTCGAGCCCAAGTGCGCTGTTCTGGGCCTCCTCCCACGCACGCGAGATCTTAAAGGATGCTTCTACCCCGGCATTGAAAACAGTTCGTGTTTTGTCGCCGTCGAGCTGAAGTGGCGTGTTATCCGGCACAAGAAAATCAGGGATAAGAGGATTAGTGCTCGGCACAAACAAGGTTTTGCCAAGATCTCGGGTTTCGTTGTAGTAGGTTGCGCGAAAGCCGGCGCGCGGGACGATGCTCAGCCAGCCAAAATAAGTGTTTGGGTAAAGTAATTGGTGAAAGGTATCGATCCGCCAACTTTCGTAGTCTTCAAAGCCCGAGCCGCTTGCGAAGTTGCGATGCAGGTCCGCAATCCCGGTTTCGCCCTGGTAAAAGATTGGACCTCCAAAAATCGGAGTACGGGCGACGTCCAGCACTACCTCGGGAAGGCGCTCGGTTTGCTGAAAGAAGCCGTTAGCTTGAAAGCGTGCGATCGCTGTCAGGGTATAGATGGGATCGGTTTTAGTTACCGCCACGACGTTGTCCGGCACGGGATTGATGCGGAATTCAGACTGGTAGAAATCCTGCATGACGTAAGCATCGCTTAGCTTCGTGATGTCAACGATGCCATAGATGTCGCTCGTGAAATTCGTCCGGTCTTCGACGGTTACACGGTAACGGGCACTCCCAATGGCTCCGCGCGGCACCGAAGTTTGATTCAACTCCGGGTTTTGATCGTCGATGAAATAGGTTTTAAGCCGGAGATAGCTGCTATCGTCTTTGCCGTAATTCATCTCGGACTCGAAGCCGATGGCCGCTCCGCGCCGCACCCGGTAATCCAAACGGACGGTCCCCTTAATTTTCTCGGTGATCGGAAATGTCACTGCACTCAGCAATGACGGTCCCCAGGAGCTGAGATAAGCGGGCGAAATGCTGAAGCTAAAGGCGTCGTTTAATGATTGATAAAGATACGGCCACCAAAAAATAGGAACCTTCCCAACATAAAAAGTCACATTCTGGAAAACGACGCGATCGTTTTCGTAAATTCGAACCTTGTGAGCGTGAAAATGAAAATCTGGATTGCTCGAATCGTCAGTGGTGAAATCCCCGTTCTCGACGATCGAGTGTCCGTCGGAAAAATTCACAAGTTTCTCCGCGTTCACGAAATAGGGCTCCGAAGAACTCCGCAGGGTGTCAGCGTGAATCTCCTTGGTATCCAGATTGTAGGTTCCGTGCTCAGCGAGATAGAGCTTGTCTTCGCGATAAATTCGGACATGACCTTCAGCTGAAACTTCATGCCGCTGCGAGTCATAGCGCGCTGAGTCAGCGTAAATGTCGGCATCGCCACAATGAATCGCGACATTATCTCGCGCGATGGCGACACCGTTCTCGTAGCGGGTCTCGCCGGTGGAAGTGATCTCGATCGGTTGGTTTTTTGGCGTCTCGATATCAATGGCGGTGCCGCTACGAGCAGCCACAAAAAGAACAAAAAAAAGGATTGCTGCCCGCGTTCGCATGGCGCGCCCGAAGGTATCGCAGGGCGAAAGCGTTGCAAAGGCGAAAAGGTCCGAGCCGGACTGGCGTTTACGTACTCCCCTGAAAAGCAGGGCAAACACGTCTGCGCAGAGTCAGCCCGCCAGTCTGTTGGTTGAGACCACAAGCCAGCACGACTGCGCGCGAATCGACGGGTGGCTTCGACGACCCTGGCAACGTTCCAGCTTCCAACGCTTTTGCCGCCGTGATCAGTTGCCAGAAGACGGAAGCACCCACACTTTCACCGAGCGCGATTTTTGGTGAATAAACCGGCATTTCATCGCCCACCGCCGCGCGTTCCGCTCGATCGATAAATGTGCCGTTTCCACTGCCAACGCAGAATCCGATTCCGTTCTTGAGACGCGAGACCACGCTACCTAGTCGCGCCGAAGCTTCGGAACGGCGAAAGAAATTTGCGCCGGGAACAATCTGGTCGATCTCGATCCCATCATTAGACCGCTTCAACAAGACCGCGCCCGCGCCTTCGCTCATGATCATGCCGCGCCCCGTTTCCGGTTTCTTCGGGTCTCGCAGGAAACGCCATTGCCGATAAGCTTCGCAGACGAGCGAATCGATTTCCTCGGCGGCAACGACAAGGCAGGTGTCGACATCCTCCGACGCCAGCAGGTCGTCCGCCAGCTTGAGTGCAAGAATGCCGACGGCGCCGTCCCCGACAACGGTATAAGAAGCACCGCTGATTTCCAGGATCGCAGTAAGATGGCTGGCTGGCGCGTTGAAGACTGTTTCAGGAAATAGCAGCGGGCTGGCAGATTGTGCCCCCGACTTCACGATCTCTGCATAAAAGCGCCGCGTATAAATGACGCCGCCGTTTGAAATGGCGAAGACAAGCGCAATGCGATCGAGAGATGGCGGGGTCTTCGCTTCAGCCAGCGCCGCTAGTCCAGCAGCGGCAGCGAACCGTGAGATCGCGCTCGCCCGGCGCAATCGCGCATGCGGCGGGAGATGTGCCATTGTGGTGGCTGGAACGCGACGGACAAGATAGCGCGCACCGTTTTGTTCGTTCTCTAGGATTTCGATCGACGCGGCCTCGCCCGCGACCAATCGTTGCCAAACATCATTCACGTTGCTGCCGAGCGGTGTGACCCAACTCATGCCGGCGATGCTCAGACTCATCGCGCGAATCTGCGAAGAACAATCGTCGCGTTGGTTCCACCGAACCCGAATGAATTCGAAATTGCGCAATCAAATTGCGCATCGCGCGCTTCGTTCGCCACAATGTTCAGAGATAACTCGGCTTCGCGGAAATTGATATTGGGCGGCAAAAATTGATGTTGCAACGCAAGCAGACTGACGACGGCTTCGATCGCTCCCGCGGCGCCGAGCGAATGACCCATCATACTTTTTGTTGAGCTCACCGGTACATCGCCGAACAATTCCGCGATCGCTTTCCCCTCGGCCGTGTCGTTGAGGACGGTCGCGGTGCCGTGTGCATTAATGTAACCGACTTGGTTTGGCTCGAGCTGGGCCTGTGCCAGTGCTTGTTCCATGGCGCGGCGCGGACCACTGCCGTCGGGATTTGGCTGCGTCAGATGATGATTGTCGGTGGAAATTCCGTAGCCGGTTATCTCTCCAAGAATCTCCGCGCCATGGCTGCGCGCGGACTCCAATTCTTCCAACGCGAGCAGGGCCGCGCCTTCACCCAGCACCATGCCGGAGCGATTGGAATCGAAGGGTCGGCATTTTTCCGGCGTCGCCGCTTGCAACGAATCGAAGCCAACAAACACGAGCTCGGAGAGCGCGTCATAACCGCCAGCCAGAATGCGTTGGCAACGGCCGGTGCGAATGGCGTTAAAAGCATGGCCAATTGCGTTTGTGCCAGAGGCGCAAGCATTCGCGATCACCTGAGCAGGAGCGTTGATGCCAAATTTTTCCATGGCATCAACGATCTGTTTTTGCGGCGGATAGTTTGCGATCAGGGCTGCCGAACAAACCCCGCCATTTCCCAGCGTGCGATAAAAATTCTCTCCGAAACTCATGCCCCCACTGGTGGTACCGACGATCGCGATTTCAGGCTCGAACTCCCGCGCGCGTTCGAGAAGTTCGGCTAATGCAGTCCTGACCATGTAGGAAGCGCGATGTAAACGGCGGTCCTGCCGGCTCCGATTTGCCTTGTCCAATAATCGTCCGTCATCAATCTGGGCGGCAGTCTTGCATCGTGTTTTCTCGACCGAAAAAGCGGTGACCGGTGTGACACAATCCCGTGCCTGCCGAAGCGACTGAAGCGTCTCTGTTAACCCGAAGCCGAGAGGACTAACGATGCCAGCAGCAACGATGGCAACGCGCTGTGAAGTCTTAACTTCGAAATTCATTATGGTATTTAGAGCGGCAAAACCTTTCTCTTTATAGTTGCGTTTCGGCAGAAAAGCTCCTACTAAGGCGGCAAAGAAAACAGCGCTCGGGCAGTTGGTGAATTGTCAGTTGAGTTTATTCAGTGGCAGTTTGAAATCCGATAACCGGGAACAGTGACCTGGCCGCGTTTTCCAGAATAAACTCAAATGGGTACCAAGTTATACGTTGGGAATCTTTCGTTCAACACGACGGAAACCGACCTTCAGGATCTCTTCGCACAGGCTGGTGCTGTGCAGGATGTCATGCTTATGCAGGATAAATTCACAGGCAAGTCTCGTGGCTTCGCTTTTGTGACGATGGCGACGGAACAGGAAGCGCAAAATGCCATTACACAATTTAATGGCAAAACCGTGGAAGGTCGCGCTCTGACCGTGAACGAAGCGCGTCCACGGGAAGCTCGCCCTCAAGGCGGCGGTGGCGGATATGGCGGCCGCGGTGGAGGCGGTGGCTACGGCCGCGGCGGTGGTGGCGGTGGCGGTGGCGGCGGTTATGGCCGCGGCGATCGCGGATCTCGCTAACACAAATCAGTATTTTTTTAACAGGCGCCTGCTCTTATAGATCGGGCGCTTTTTGTTAATTCCTTTTCGTGAAGAGGCTGTAATGTGTCGCTAATACGATCTTAGTTTAAACATTAACCCAGGAGAGCTTATGGCGGAGGAGTCGACTGAAAATTCAACATCGAGCGAACAACCACAATCGAACGAGAACATTACCATCCCGCCGATTTCTAAACCCGCCGCCGGCGCGGCGGCGGGTGCGGTGCTTGGCAGCGTTGGCGGTCCCGTGGGTGCGGTCGTCGGTGGCGTGATCGGCGCAATCGCCGGCAAAGCCGCTGCAACGGGTGAGCCCATTGGCGCTACCGCAAAAAAAGCGGTTGGTTTGCGCAGAGCGCGCCGTTCGCGTTCGAAGCCGAAGCCGAAAGCGAAACGCCCTGCCAGTCGGCGCAAGAAAGCATCCGCACCTCGCAAACGGATCAAGACTTCGCGGCGTGCATCGGTGAAGAGCCGCGGCAAGCGCAAAGGCGCCAAATCGAGCAGCGCGCGTGGGGCACGATCGGCCAAATCGCGTCGCGGTGGCAAGGCCAAGGCCCGTCGCACATCGGCGCGAACGGCAAAGCGAAGTGGTGCGAAATCACGCGCACGTTCTCGACGTGCCACGAAAAAGCGGCACTAAAAGGCTTTGGTTAATCTTCGGCGCAATTGGTGAAGTCCAACTGCGGTTAGAGCGATCAACCCCGAAAGCTTTCGGGGTTGGCCCGACAGCCAGGATGGCCGTGCCACACAAAAAAATGGGCAGGGCTGGATTCGAACCAGCGAAGGCGTAAAGCCAGCAGATTTACAGTCTGCCCCGTTTGGCCACTCCGGAACCTACCCTTTCGCGAGCGTTGATATAGGCTCGCGCCGGATGCACCGCAAGTGCGCGTGCGATCCGTCATCCCGAGCGAAGTCGAGGGATCCAGCGATGAAACCTTAAAGCTTACGCAACGGGATCCCTCGACTTAGCTCGGGATGACGCAGATGCTTTTTTAGGAGTAAAATTCCGCGATCTTGCCCACCACAAATCGCTGCGCTTCGCGACTCAGTTCTGGATAAATTGGCAAAGCCAGTGTTTCGGCGGCCGCGCGTTCTGCTTCCGGAAAGTCGCCCTCCTTATGTTCCAAATAGAAAAAGCATTCCTGCAAATGGAGCGGGACCGGGTAGTAAATCTCGCTTTCAATTTCGTTGCTGCTGAGATGCGCCTTCAACTCATCCCGCGCCACCGCGCGAATGACAAACTGATGATAGATGTGATGATTACCGGCGCGCTCCCGATATGGCTCGGCCGGAAGAATAATGGAATCCCCTAAATTGCGTCGGGAAAATTCCTCGCGGTAAAAATCAGCGGCCGCTCGACGAGCGGCCGACCAACCTGCTAGGTGCGGTAGTTTCGCCTGAAGAATCGCCGCCTGCAGTTCGTCGAGGCGAAAATTCCCGCCGATGAATTGATGATGATAACGCGGTTCCATCCCGTGTTGACGGCAGGTTCGTAAACGAGTTGCCAGATTTTCCGCCGTACAAACGATGGCCCCGGCGTCACCGGCCGCCCCAAGGTTTTTCGAAGGATAAAAACTGAAACAACCGATATCGCCGATCGCACCCGCCGACGTCACTTCGCCAGCTTGAGGGTATCCGGCGCCGATTGCCTGGGCCGCGTCTTCAATCACCAGCAATTCGTGTTCGCGCGCGATCTCCATGATGGTGTCCATTTCGCAGCACAATCCGAAAAGATGCACTGGAATAATCAAGCGAATGGCTTGCCGGTCCCGCGCCATCAGGACGCCGTTCGCGTGGTGACAATTTTTTTTGATGAACGATCGGATTGCTTCGGGTGAAATATTAAAAGTTTCTGGCTCGATATCGACAAAGAGCGGCGTCGCGCCGACCCGTGCAATGCAGGCAGCAGTCGCGAAAAACGAATAAGGCGTAGTAATCACGGCGTCGCCCGGTCCAATTTCTAACGCCATCAAGACTGCGAGCAATGCGTCCGTTCCGGAGGAAACGCCGATGGCGAATTTTGTGCCGATGTAATCGCAAAGGGCGCGTTCGAACTGCTCCACTTTCGGCCCGAGGATGAAACGCTGGCTCTGCAACACTTCGTCGATCTGCTGCCGAATCGGCGCGGCAAGAGCGCGATATTGTTCGCCTAGGTCGAGCAGTGGCACCCGCACAGCGAGCAGAATCGCAGCTTCGCCTCCCGGTTCAACTGCGAAGGCTTGCCTTGGCTACGGCGTCGTTGACCAGGCCCCATCACTGCCTTAAGGTCGTCCGATGTCTCTCATTCGCGGGCTGTTCTGGCTCGTCCTATTCGTTTTCTTCACCTTCTCTTTTGTCGTGCTTTTTGAATACGGCACGCATGATTTCACTAACGGTTTCAAACAAGAGGCCCAGCGGGTGAAGAATTTCGTCGTGGAAGCGGTGAGCAAGCCGAAAGCTTCGCCGTCTCCGAGCGCGAAGAAAAAATAGCGGCGAGCGAGATCTACTTTACGAACTCGATCGAGATTTCACGATCGATATAAGCGCGTTCGCGCGCTTCGCCAAGAAACCGGCGGATGGCCTCGCGTCCGACCTCGCCATAGTCGCGCGTGAACTCGTTTACATACATTCCGATAAACTTTGATGCCAGGTTGCTGTCCATGCCGCGCGCATATGGCATCGAGTGTTGCACCGCTTCGTCACGGTGGTTCAGGCCGAATTCGATGCTCTCTCGCAAAATCGCGACCAGATCACTCTGAATCTCGCGTGGAATATCCTTGCGCAGAACATTTCCACCCAGCGGCAATGGCAGGCCGGTCCGATCTTTCCACCATTCGCCCAGATCAATTATTTTTGTAAATCCGGAGTGCGCATAGGTGAGCTGCCCTTCGTGAATGATTAAGCCAGCCTCCGCACGACCAGTTCCTACCGTCTCGAAGATTTCGTCGAACGGCACGACGATGTATTTGAATTCGCCGAGATAAAGCTGCAGCGCCAAAAACGCGCTCGTCATCACTCCTGGCACTGCGATTAAGCGACCGCGCAGCCGCTCCCGAATATCTTCATGCGATGTTCGATCTTCGCTGCCTGCCGCGCCGTAGCCTTCGGCGTAGGCGGGTTCGATGTTCGGTGTTCGATGTTTCTCAATCACCAGCGGTCCGTAGCCGTCGCCCATGCTCGCGCCGCATGGCAGCAACAAATATTTGTCCGCGACGTAGGCGCAGGCATGGATCGAGACCGCAGAGATATGCAGCTCGCCGCGCATTGCGCGTTCGTTCAAAGTCTGAATGTCCTCGAGCCGGTGTTCGAAATGATAACCGCGCAAATCGATTTTGTTCGCCGCCATCGCGTAAAACATGAAAGCGTCATCCGGATCGGGTGAATGCCCGAGGGTGAAGGTCCCGGTTAACGTCGCGGCCATGGACGATGCTATGCGTGCCGTAGATTGCCGCAACGAGCTGTTTGCGTTGCGGAGTCGCTTCCGATAGTCTCTGCGCGATGGCAAAATTGGCGCTCGGCAAAGGTCTCAGCGCGCTCATCGCCGCGCAGCCGGCCCCAGCCCCAGCGATTGCGGCGGTCGATGATTCGGAAAAAATTCAGCGAGTCAGTCTCTATAGCATCACCCCAAGCCCATTGCAGCCGCGTAAGGATTTCGGCGCGGATGCGCTCTTGGAGTTGGTCGAATCCATCCGCCAACACGGAATCATTCAACCTCTGATTGTACGGGCGATCGATGGACGTCATGAATTGATCGCGGGGGAGCGGCGCTGGCGAGCCGCCCAGGAAGCTGGGTTAAACGAAGTGCCCGTCATTATTCGGAGCGCGAGCGACCGCGACGTGCTCGAACTTTCGCTCATCGAAAATTTACAGCGCGCCGATCTGAATCCGATCGAAGAAGCGCAGGGTTACGCTCGTTTGGCAGGTGAATTTGGAATGCGGCAGGAAGAGATCGCGCAGAAGGTTGGCCGGAGCCGCGCGGCCGTGGCGAACGCGATGCGGTTGCTCGATTTGCACGAGCAAGTGCAAACGTGGTTAACCCAGGATTTGATCTCGGTCGGACATGCCAAAGTATTGCTAGCGCTGAAAGCGCCAGAAGAACAGTTGGCTGTCGCGGAGACGGTCTTAAGACGCAGTGCGACAGTGCGGGCGACGGAGCGGCTGGTTGCCCGCCAGCTGGGCCAACCGAAACCACGCCGTCGTCGCCCGTCATCGGTGTCGGTGAGCGCGAGTGCTATTGAACATTTGCAGTCGCGTTTGCAGGAGCATCTGGGGACACGTGTGGTTTTGCATCACGGCGAGAAACAAGGGCGAATCGAAATCGAATATTACGGTGCCGACGACTTGCAGCGCATCATGCAAGTGATCGGGCTTCCGCCAGAAAATTGAGTCGGCGCCATGCGCTGTACCCTCTCGCGGACGCTGTTTCTCGCCACGTTCGCAACCCTCTCAATCCAAAGTTGCGGTTCTCGAATGCCGCCACTCTGGGAAAATTTTTCCGGCGAGAAAGCGTTTGCCCACGTCCAGCATTTGGTTGATCTCGGCCCGCGACCCGCCGGCTCGGAAGCCTTGGAGAAATCGCGACTTTATATCATCGAGCAGTTGAAGTCTGCCGGTTGGACTGTAACGCGCTCTGAATTTTCCGACCAGACTCCGCGCGGGAAAATGACATTTGTAAATCTGATTGCACGCTTTGGGACCAGAAAAAAAAAGGACGCAGCACAGTTCCTCCTTTGCTCTCACTACGATACCAAAACCTTCGAAACCATTCGATTTGTTGGCGCAAATGACGGCGGATCGAGCACCGGGTTGCTCATTGAAATGGCCCGGGTCCTGGCAATGAGCCCGTCCCTTGCCGCAAAGATCGAGCTTTTGTTTTTCGATGGCGAAGAAGCATTTGAAAACTTTACCGCAACCGATGGGCTCTACGGTAGCCGCCATTTTGCGGAAGAGCTGCGCGATTCGGGAAATGCGAAATCCGTTCGCCGCGGAATCCTCTTCGATATGATCGGGGACAAATCGCTCGGCGTAACGCTGCCGCCCGATTCGCCGCCCGCCCTAACTCGCAATATTTTTGCTGCCGCCGACGCGCTCGGCCAACGTGCTCATTTCACCTATCTTGGTGGTGGAATGACCGACGATCACACGCCGCTTAACGAGATCGGGATTCCGGTGATCGATCTGATCGATTTCGATTTTCCACCGTGGCACACTGCCGAGGACACACTCGACAAAATCAGCGCGGAAAGTCTGGAAATCGTCGGGCGTGTCGCGCTCTACGATCTGGTGCAAGTTGAACTGAAATGAAAAATGCGCTTCTCGCGTTGATCACGATCGGGGCTGGCGCGCTAACCGGTGACGGGCTTGTCAGATTTCCTGTCGTTCATCAGGTGGCTGGCTACATTTTTCAACGGGGCAAATTGATTGCGCTGGTGCGGCAAAGTGGAGTCTTCGAGGCGGATGTTCGAGCACGTCTCCGCGAGAAACAATTTTGCGCAGCAAGAGAGGATTTCGGAGAAGCTGAGAGCGTTGCGCTCCGCGACGAGTTGATTGCAAGCGAAGCGTTACCAACGAATGCGGTTAAAACCAATGGCTCCGACCGGGTCTTGGCCGCTTTGCGGAATCAATTTGCCGATGATCACCAGTTTCGCGCGGCCCAGCACCACAGCGGCGTCTCACAACGAACTCTCAGGCGAACCTTAGCCGACACAATCCGCGGCGAGGAATGGATTGAGAATCAAATTGCTTCGCAAATTGCCGTGTCAGATGCGGAAGTGCAGAAATATTTCGAGCAACATCAAGCCGAATTCAAGCAACCAACGCGAATTCGCGCGCGACACATTTTTCTGGCTGCGCCCGAAGGCTCAGCTCCCGAGGTGACGCAAGCGAAACAACAGGCCATCCTGGATATCGCCGTACGTTTGGGCCGGGGCGAGGATTTTACCGAACTCGCTGCCTTAGTCTCCGAAGATGAAGCGAGCAAAACGCGCGGGGGCGATCTCGGTTTTTTCGCGGCCAATCGTATGCCGGCAGAATTTTTCGAGGCCGCAGAACAACTGACGCCCAACGCTCCTCCGCGATTCCTGCAATCGCATTTGGGCTTCCACGCGCTCCAAGTCACCGATGTGCATCCCACACGACCACTGACGCTTGCAGAGGTCACGCCTGAAATCACCGCCCTCATCGCGGCAGAGAAACGGCGAACCGCCGTTGCCGCCCTGGAGTCAGACCTGGCGCGGTGCACCCGGTTTGTGGTGAAATGAATAGATTGCACGGCGGTAGGTTTAATCGCAGTTTCCAGAGGGACGGACATGACGCGTAGTATTCGAAAGAGCGTTGGGATTATTGGCCTCGGCATTATTGGCCGTCGCATTGCCGATCATTTGCGCCATCAGGGGCTGTCGGTCTTCGTCTGGAACCGCACGCCGCGACCAGTGCCCAACTTTGTCGGTTCTCCGGCCGAGCTGGCGCAGACGTGCAATTACCTCCAGATCTTCGTCTCCGACGACGATGCGCTGATGCGAATGATCCAGACCATTTCGATGTCGCTCACGCCGCGTCATATCGTGATTGCGCATCCCACGGTCTCGCCCGACACCATGCGCGAAGCGGCGGCGTTAGTGGAACGGCGTGGCGCCCGTTTGGTGGAAGCGCCATTTACCGGCAGCAAACTAGCCGCCGAAAAAGGACAGCTTGTCTATTACGTTAGTGGCGATGAAGCCGCTGTTAATGAAGTGCGACCACTATTGCAAGCAAGCAGCAAAGCGATCGTGGGCATCGGTGCAATCGGCGACGCCAGCATCATCAAAATCGCAACTAACATGGTGACGGCAGCGAGCGTGCAAGGGGCCGCGGAAGCAATGGCCATCGTGCATTATTCGGGCATTCCATTGGAAAAATTTGCCGATGCCCTCAAGCAAAACGCCAGCAATTCAGCCACGCTCGATTTGAAAGTGCCGCGGATTATTTCGGCGGATTTCGATCCGCATTTTTCAGTCAAACACATGCTCAAAGACATGCAGATTGCGAATCGGATGGGCCGCCACTTCGACCTTGATCTGACCGTAGCGGGTGCGACGCGTGATCGCTTGCTCGATGAAGCGCGCCAGGGCCGTGGCGACGATGATTTTTCCTCGATCGCCCGGCGTTTTCTACCATTTGTGCAAGCGCCGGATTGGGCCGAGCGACAGCCCGATTTGTTCTCGCCCCGCCCGGTTACGGTGCCGCACGAATCGCCTGAGTTCGTCGAGGAGCAGTTGGCAAAATTGGAAGCGACGCAGATTGGAGAATCGCCTCCCGAGCCACCTCCGCCCGAAGAACAGCTGGTCGCAGAAGAACAGCTGGTCGCAGAAGAACGGCAGATGCCAGTCGACATTGAGACACCGCGTCAACCGCAGCCGCAGCCGGCGCCGGAGCCGGAGCCGGCGGAAACGACTGCACCCGATACTCCTTCGAACGGTGATTCCGAACCAGAGGAGGACAAGCGCGGATTCTTCAGTCGCTTGTTGCGACGGACCGATTATTGATCGGTCAAAATGGCTCCGGCGTTCTTCGACCTTTCCGCTCGCACGAAGTTGCGCGTGACTGGAGCCGATCGCATTCGTTTTCTGAACGGACAGACCACCAACGACGTTCGCAAAGCCGGCGCGGAGGCGACACAGGAATCATGCGTGCTCAACGCCAAAGGACATTTCGATGCGCACGTCTTCCTGTCCGCGACACCTAACGACATTTGGATCGATGCCGATCAGGAATTGCGTGAACTGTTGCAGACTCGACTCGAGCGATACGTGATTGCTGATGATGTGAAGATTGAGGATGTGACAGATCAATCTGCGCTTTTCCACGTGCTGGCGGGCTCAGAGCCGAAGATATCAGACGCAAAATTCGAGTTTCGCTCGCGGCGACTGGGAATCGATGGCTGGGACCTTTGGGTTGAAGCGGCTCGGGCGGAAGCAATGAAGCGCGCGCTCGCTGCCGATTATCGAGCGATGGATGAAAGCGAGTGGGAAGTTTTGCGGATCGAGAGTGGAATTCCACGCTGGGGCTGCGAGCTCACGCGGGAGATTATTCCGCCGGAAGCGAATCTGGCCGCCCGTGCGATTGCATACGAAAAAGGCTGCTATATCGGGCAGGAAGTGATCTCGCGAATGAAAATGAGTGGCCAAACCCGCCAGCGCCTGTGCGGGGTGACTTCGGAAAAGGCGTTGGCTCCGGGAAAGGAGCTACACGCGGAGACGAAGATGGTTGGTCACGTAACCAGCGCCGTTTTTTCGGAACGGTTGAATGCACACATCGCCTTAGCGATAATAAAACGCGGCTACACCGAAACCGGCACGTCGTTAATCACGTTGGTGGACGACAGGCCAATAAACGTCAAGGTCGTTGCGTTGCCCTTCAGCGAGCCATCCTCGCATTGGCACGGGCCTTCAGGCGGGTGCTAGGGAGAGCTTGGTCCACCGAGAAAGTTTGAGCCTCAAAGCCTCCCCGCTAACTTGCTGAACTGCGCTCTGCCCGGCGAAGCACGCAATGGCCAAGGTCACCGTTAATCACGTTTACAAGATTTATCCCGCAGAAAAGGGGAGCAGCGTAACTGCAGTCGACGATGTGAATCTCGAAATTGCCGATCGCGAGTTCGTTGTGCTGGTTGGTCCGTCCGGTTGCGGCAAATCGACGACTCTTCGCATGATCGCCGGCTTGGAAGAAATTTCGCGCGGCGACATTTACATCGGCGAGCGCCGGGTCAACGACGTCGCGCCGAAGGACCGCGATATCGCGATGGTATTCCAGAATTACGCGCTCTATCCGCACATGAGCGTCTTCGATAACATGGCTTTTGGCTTGAAGCTGCGGAAGTATGGCAAGGCTGAAATCAAGAAGCGCGTGAGTGATGCCGCTAGCATTCTTGGAATTGAAGAATTGCTCGATCGTAAGCCGAAAGCGCTCTCCGGCGGACAGCGACAGCGCGTCGCGGTGGGACGCGCCATTGTGCGGCAGCCGAAAGTTTTTTTGTTCGATGAGCCGTTATCGAATCTGGACGCGAAAATGCGGGTCCAAATGCGTACCGAAATCACCAAACTGCATCAGCGTTTGCAGGCAACGATGGTCTACGTCACCCACGATCAGATCGAAGCGATGACGATGGGCGACCGGATTGTGGTGATGAACAACGGCAAGGTCCAACAGATCGATACGCCGCTGAAACTTTACAATGAGCCGGACAATCTTTTTGTCGCCGGTTTTCTTGGTAGCCCGCCGATGAATTTCATCAATGGCGAATTAAAACAGGAGCGCGACGCCATCGTTTTTAAGGAAACGAAGGGCGGAACAATCGAAGTGCGATTCGCCGATCGACCGCGGGCGCGTGAATTTTTCGGCAAAGCAATGCTGTTGGGAATTCGGCCGGAGGACATCGAACTGGCAGAGCTTTCGAAAACGGGGAATGCCGCCGCGAGTTTTCCGGCGATTGTGGACATTGTCGAACCGATGGGAGCGGAAACGAATCTGTACTTGCAGACCGGAGCGCACACGGTCGTTTGCCGAAGCCAGCGTGCGCTCGATCATCGCGAGTCCGGTCATCGTTTGCAGTTCGCGCTCAACGTAACTAAGGCGCACTTATTCGATCCTTCGACCACAAGTCGCATTGTCTAAGTGATTTACAGTGGCGTGTTTTTACGCGAATTTAGTTGCATAGACGAGCTCTTTATCATTAAAGTATTAACCGCCCTGGGGCCATGAATCAAAGACTGCTGGCAGAGATTGGCCGGACGCAACGGCTCGAAATTGTCAACGCGCTCAAACGCAGCCGCGGGTTATCGGTCAACGAATTGGTCGATCGCATGCGGATGAGTTACATGGGCATTAAACAGCACTGTCTCACCCTGCAACGCGACGGTTATCTCGATACCTGGCGCCGTCCGCAAAAAATGGGTCGCCCGGAAATGGTTTATCGATTAACCCGGCGCGCGCATGATCTTTTTCAGGCGGACAGCAATCGATTTACCTTGGAGTTGCTGGATTCGGTCCAAAGCATTTACGGACCGAACGCACCGGAAAAATTGCTCTACAACTTGTTTGAACGAAAATGCGCGAACCTGAAAGAGAAGGTCAAAGGCGAGACGGTGGCGGACCGGGCTAAATCACTGGCGAAAATTCGGGATACCGAAGGATACATGTCACAATTCGTGACTGACGATGGCGGCCCGCAGATTCTGGAATGCCACACGCCGCTCCAGAACGTGCTCGACAAATATCCCATTATTGGCCGACTCGAGCAGGAAATGTTCGAGCAGCTTCTCGGGACACGAGTGCGGCGACAGGAAACGCGTAATTCCGGACTCTACGAGTGCGCGTTTTATTTCGCCGCGTAGGGCATCCTCGGTATTACGCTCCGAGCAAGAATTGTAGGGCGGCCATTTTGGCCGCCAGCGAAAAGAAACGGCGGCGGAGATCGCCGCCCTACAAGAAGGCGCGTCGGGCGACTTGCCTTTCACTGAAATTCGTTTGATGGAACGCCCATGCTTCGGGCATTTCCGAGTGCGGTCATTGAAAATCTGCAGCCGTTGATCGATGGCGGTCGCTATCCGATCAAGCGAGTGACCGGTGAAGATCTGGTGGTTGAAGCCGATATTTTCAAGGAGGGACACGATGTTGTCGCGGCCGCGCTGAAATGGCGAATGGTGGACGAGACCGGCTGGCACGAGACGTCGATGAAATTAATCGATAACGATCGCTGGCGTGGAGCCTGCACTCTTTATGAAAATGCGATTTACGAATATACCGTGGAGGCTTGGATTGACGCCTTTATCAGCTGGCAGCACGAATTTTCAACCAAATTCAAAGCTGGCGTCACTCCCTTGCGTAGTGAAGCCCTCGAAGGCGCGGCACTGATCGAGGAAGCAGCGAGGCGCGCGCACGACCCGCACGACGCAAAACGGCTCCGCGAAATCGCAGAGGCAGTGCGAACAAAGATGCCGGCAGAGGTCGACCAGCTGGTGCATTCTGGCGAGCTCGAAGTTTTAATGGCGACCTATCCCGATCGCACCGGCGCCACGCAATGGGCTCCGCCGCCGCGCGCGGTTGTTGACCGTCTGGAAGCGCGGACTGCGGCTTGGTACGAATTCTTTCCGCGTTCCGCGGAGGGCAGCGGCGAGCGCGGTTCCAAACTGCGCGATTGTTTGCCCCGGATCGAGTATGCCAAAGCAATGGGATTTAACGTCATTTATTTCCCGCCGATCCATCCCATTGGTACCACAAACCGCAAAGGACGAAACAATTCTGTTATCTCTCAAGCTGATGATCCCGGCGTGCCGTATGCCACCGGTAACCGACATCTGGGATTGCCGAATGGTGGCGGGCACAAGGACATTGATCCCGCGCTCGGGACCCTGGGGGATTTTGCCTGGTTGGAAGAGGAAGTCCGAAAACGCGGGCTGGAAATTGCGCTCGATTTTGCCATCAACTGCTCACCCGATCACCCTTACGTGGTGCAACATCCGGAGTGGTTTTATGCGCGCCCGGATGGCACGATCAAGTTCGCCGAAAATCCGCCGAAGAAATACGAAGACATTTATCCGCTGAATTTCCGCTGCCAGAACTGGCTGGAACTATGGGCGGAAATGAAGAGCATCATTTTATTCTGGGTCGAGCGCGGCGTTCGTATTTTTCGCGTGGATAATCCGCACACCAAGCCGGTGCCGTTCTGGGAGTATTTGATCTCCGGGGTGCGCGACGAGTTTCCCGACACGATTTTTTTGTCGGAAGCGTTTACTCGACCAAAGATGATGAAGGTGCTGGCCAAGGCCGGCTTTAATCAGAGCTATACCTATTTCACCTGGCGCAATTACAAACAGGAACTAGTCGATTACTTCTCCGAACTTACCCAGACGGAAATGCGCGAATATTTCCGGGGCAATCTTTGGCCGAATACGCCCGACATCTTGCCCCCAATTTTGCAAAATGGCGGTCGGCCTGCTTTTATGATTCGCGTGGTGTTAGCAGCCACTTTGTCGAGCGTCTACGGGATTTACAGCGGGTTCGAGCTCTGCGAAAACGCCGCTCTGCCCGGGCGCGAAGAATATCTCGATTCGGAGAAGTATCAGTTTAAGGAGCGCGACTGGGACGCCCCTGGTAATATCAAAGAGTTTGTCGCGCGCTTGAACACGATCCGGCGCCAGAATCGGGCCCTGCAATTCTACGATAATCTGCGTTTCTACAACGCGGACAACGGCGCGATCCTGTTCTATGGCAAAACGACACCCGCGCGAGAGAACATCATTTTCGTGGTGGTAAATCTCGACCCCTTTCGCCGGCAAAACTCGATGATCGATGTTCCCATCGAATTATTCGGTCAGAACGAAGGCGAGCCGTACCAGGTGCACGATTTGCTCGATGATTCCCGTTATACCTGGTACGGGCGGCGCAATTACGTCGAGCTCGATCCAGCGGCTCGCCCTGCCCATATCTTCCGCTTGCGCCGTTTTGACGGAGCTTTGGTTGCGCGCTAGCGCCCGTCGTTTATCGTAGCGGCTGTCTGGGCATGAAAAAATTCTTTTGGCTGTTTCTCGCGCCGGCCAGCGCCTCGTCACTTCTCGCACAAACTCCCGCGCCGGTCGCGACTCCGCCGCTCGCGCCAGAGCTACCGCGGACAACCACCACCATGTTACACGCGATGTCACAGGCGGGACCGGTGATGGTGGTGCTCCTGATCTTGTCGATCATCTCGGTCATGCTCGTCATCGTTTACTTCCTGAGCATTCGACGCGGCGCGGTTGTCTCCCATGGATTTATGGCCACCGCCGATGCGCTGCTGCGGAAGCGCGATTATCTCGGTCTGCTCGCCGTTTCCAATCGTCACGGCGAAGCCATCGCCCGCGTGGTCCAACAAGTTCTCGATTTCACCACCAAAAATCCGAACGCCGATTTCGAGCAAATCCGTGAAATTGCCCAGACGGAAGGAACTCGGGTCGCTTCCAATTTGAATAACCGCGTTACTTATCTCGCCGATATCGGAATGATTGCGCCGCTCCTCGGTCTGCTTGGAACTGTGATCGGAATTATTCGCTCCTTCGGTGCACTCGGCGCAGATGTTGGCAGTCAGCGTTACATGCAGCTTTCGCATGGCATCAGTGAAGCGCTTTTTAATACCGCGGCCGGATTGGCCATTGGTATTCCGGCGATGATTTTTTACGCCTATTTCCGCGGGCGCTCACAACGTTTGATTTCGGAGTTGGAATCCGCCGTTACCCACATCCTCGCTCTCCTCTCCTTGCAATTTGCTCGTGGCTCCGAGCGCACGCCGGCGCTGCTCGAGTCGGAGTTTTAATTGCTCTCGGCCCAATGAATTTGCGTAGCCGCGCCCCGTTGCAGCACCCCGGAATCCAGCTCGCCCCATTGGTCGATGTCTTAATGCTGCTGCTGATTTTCTTTTTGCTGACCTGGAGCGCTGCGCGCAACGAAAACGAGCTCGATGTCAAAGTCCCGAAAGCATCGGCCGCAAAGGAGAAACTAGCGCCGCCGGGCGATGTGGTCGTGAATGTGAAGACCGATGGAAGCGTGATCGTCAATCGACGGACGATGACAGGCTCGGAGCTGGGTGATCTGTTGCAGAACCTGGTGAAATTATATCCGGAACAGGCAGTGGTGATTCGCGGCGATGAAGGCGGCGCTTATAAGAACGTGGTTAACGTGCTCAACATTTGCAGCGAGGCCGGAATTACCAACGTCGCATTCGCGACCGCAAAATGAAATCATCCCGGCGCAATGCCGGTTTGCTTTTGGCAGGGCTGCTGTGGGTAAGCGACGTTGCCCTGGCGCAGGAAGTTCGTCGCGCCGTGCCTTTGAACGAACCACCGGTTCCGCGCGCCCTGCCGGCAGATGAAGCGACCTCGCCGCCCGAAGAAAAACCGTCGACGCCAGAGCAACCGACTGACAAACGTCAGCTTGAGTACGCCAATGCGCTTTTCGCGCGCAAGATGTACGACCTGGCAATTCCTGAGTACGAAAAGTATTTGAGTGATTACAGGAGCGGCTCCGGCCGGGCTAATGCCTATTTTGGATTAGGCGAAAGCTATCGCTTACTCGGGAAGAACGGTTTCGCTCGGACCAACTTCCAAAAGCTGCTCGACGAATTTGGAGACAGCGAATTTGCCGGCCCTGCAGCTTACGCCCTCGCCGTCCTTGCTTTCTCGCAAAAGGATTTCACTGCCGCACAACCGCTCTTCCACAAAGCAGCCGCAAACTCGAAGGACGCCTCGGTTGCGTTATCGGCCAAATATTTCGAAGCGCGGTGCCTGGAAAGTAGCAAACGGGCGGATGACGCTCTCATGCTTTACCTCCAGGTGGCTGAGGCGAAAAGTCAGTATCGCGAAGATGCGCGCACCACCGCCGGCGCGATGTTACTCGCGCGTGGGCGTCGGACCGATGCCCTCAAGCAATATGAAGCGCTTGCGACCGAGGCAGAAAAGCCGGCCGCGAAAGCCGAAGCAGCCGTTCGCGCGGGTTTGATTGCGCTCGATCTTGCCGTCGCCGATCGCGCCAAGATCGACAGCGCGATGGCAGAAAAAGCGCGTGTTCTCCTGCAAAAAGGACGCGCCGCTTCCGATTCCGGGCGATGGAAGGGGGTCGCGCAAGCCGGCCTGCTTCGTCTCGAATATCAAACCGGACAATTCGCCCAGGTGATTTCGGATTACAAAAAATCGGCCGGGCAATTACCGGAGGAAGCGAAAGCGGAAACGATGCTTCTTGTCGGCAACGCGCAACGACAACTTGGCCACACCCAGGAAGCAGAAGGAATTTATCGCGAGATCATCGAAAAATTTCCCAACCGGGAAGAAGCGAAGGACGCGCGCTATCAACGTCTGATCAATATTTACAATTCCGACCCAAACGCGGTCATCGTGGAAGTCGATGAATATCTCAAAACCAATCCTACGAGCGAGCGGGCCGACCAGGCGAAATTGTTAAAAGCAGAAGCGCTCTACAAGCAACAAAAGTTCGCGGAGGCGGCGCCGTTTTACGAGGAACTCCGTGCGTCACAACTGGCGTTGAACTTGCGGTCGGAAGCGGCTTACAAACTGGGTTGGTGCGCTGTGCAAATGAAAGATTCCGCTCCCGCCATCGAGGCGTTCAGCTACTTCATCAAGACATTCCCGGATAATGCGCAGACTCCCATCGCATTGACTCAGCGGGCGCTCGCCTACCAGCAAAGTAATAACATGGACGGCGCCATCGCCGATCTGAACTTTCTCATCTCGAATTACCCGAAGGCGAAGGAACGCGAGGCGGCCATTCAGCAAAAGGCGTTGCTGCTGGGCGAGCTCAATCGCGCGCCGGAAATGGCACAAGCCTTCCAGCAATTACTCAAGGAATATCCAAAAAGTAGCGCTGTCGCGCAGGCCAACTATTACATCGGCAAGGCCGCGTTTGACGGCAAAGAATATAAACGTGCCCTCACTTTCCTCGATGCGGCGCGACGATTAAATCGGGAGCAATACTATAACCCCGCTACTCTTCGAATCATTTCAGCTCACTACTATCTGCGCGATCGTAAGGCCGCCACGAGCGAGGCTGATGCATTTCTTACCTCCAGTGGCAACGCCAACGTTCCCCCCGAAGTGCTGGAATGGCTCGGCATCGAGTATTATAACAACAAGAATTATTTGTTGGCGGAAAAGTATCTTGGCATTCTTGGGCGCATAGAAAATCCGGCCGGGGTTAAGCCGGATTTCTGGTTTTACCTCGGTGATGTTGCCGGTAAGCTAAAGCATTACGACCAAGCGGAAAACGCGTACGCACGTTATTTGCAAAACTCGACCGACGCAGCCGGGAAGGTGAAAGCTCTGCTTGCGCTCGGCGTCACCAAAATTGCCGCGCATAAACCGGACGATGCCGAAAAAATTGCGGCTGAGATCATGACCTTGCAGCCCGAAGGCAAGGTCAATGCGGAAGCGCGGTTGTTAGCGGGTGATGTTCAGTTCGAGCGCCAACGCTTTGAAGACGCGGGGAAAGCTTACGCCGGTGTGGCCTTGCTCTACGATGACCCTGCCATCACGCCACGCGCGCTCAATAAGGCGGCGGATGCTTATCGTCGCGCCGGCAAGACGGAAGAAGCAGATCGTGTCGCCAAACAATTGCGCGATCGCTACCCGAACTACGCCGGCGGCTGATTCACGGGGCGCGACAAACTAATCCTCGGCGTGATTCTTGCGAACGTCGCCTTAATCTGGCTTGTTTGCTGGCCCTTTAGCTTTCAATTTCAGGATCGACGAAAGTGGGGATTTAGTTTGTTTAAGCTCGTGGGCGTTCTATGTGTTGTCACATTTGACCTGCTGATTGGATACGCCTTAGGAAAAGCGCATTAGCGAAACCATGGTAGCGCGACGAGCTCGTTCCAAAAGCGCCAGCACGGCTGGCGCACTCCAAAAACGCTTCGCGAATTGAAAAGCGGGCTCGAATCATGCGTCAACTTTTGGAGTGCGGTCCCGCGGGACCGCTTTTTCATCCGCGCCTGTTAGTTAAGAGATCGCGTCGACCGCGAGCGTTTCAATTGGTAGCGGCGCGAGAAATTTCTTCGCCTCTTTAATCTCGAGCACCGGTTCGGCGCGGTGGGCCGCGAGAAAACTCGCGTCCGGGTTTTGCGCAATCCCGGCGCGCGCGATCACGTTGCAACGGGCAAGTGAGTCAATCAGGTGTCGCAATTTTTGACGTAGGCGGCAGTCTAGAGATCGCTGTTCCTTGATGATGGTGAGACGATTTGATTGCATGAATTGGACGGTGCAGACGCCGGGAGCGGTCGCTTCTACGAACGGCGAAAGCATGAAGGCGTGATGCAGCAAAATGTCGCTGAGTTGGTGCTCGCAATCGCGCGCACGCGCTTTGATGACCAAGTGAAGGCAGCGGGCCAGGGCTTGGCTGGGGGTCATCCCAGCGCGGACCCCTTCATTTTCGGCAGCTTCATTTAATTGCAGGATCACCGCTTTCATCGCGGTGGCGTCGAGGACAGCGAGCGGTTGCTTCCGTAATTTCGGCTGATGGCGTGCGATCGCTTGCAGATAAAAATTCGGCAGCAAAATGGTGGCGAACATTTTATCCCAACGCTGAGGCGATTGTTTTTGCCCGCCGGACTTTGAAGTGCAATTGCGCACTCGGATTGTCCCGGGATAAATCGGGAAGCGTCCATCGGTTCTCCAGCACGATTTTAGTGCGCGCGCTCGCCACCATGTTGTGGCGGCTCATTACCACAAACGCGGTCGGCGCTGGCTCGACCAATCGTTGCAAGCGATACCAGCTCGTCGCTGGAATGCGGCGCAATTCTTCCGCTGGATTTAAAACGAGATCGAGGATGACGAGTGGGAAATTTCCGTCGCGCAAAAGAAAATCGGCCGCTTTGATCGCTTCGGTTGCTTTCTCGCAACGGACCCAAAGCAAATGTTGCAGCGTGCCGGTGTCAACAGATTGGACATCGAACGAATCGCGACCATCGATGAGGGCGAGAAAAAAGCGATCGCGTTGTGCGATTTGCAGCAAGCTGTGAATGAGCAGCGCCGAGCCCGCGCTCGCATTTGTGCTGATGATTTCGGTGATTGCACCTTTACGAAGACCGCCATCGGTCGCTCGCTCAAGAAAAGGAATGCGGATTTGTCCGCCAGCGACAGCGGGCGGATTCTGAAAGCGTTCCGCCAAAAGATTGCGGAGATCGATAATTTGCCGGCTCGCCGCCATTCCCAAGAATGGCACAAGTAGATACTACGTTCAAATGAACATTTATGTATTGAAACACAGACTTCCAGTCTGTGCGCTCAGCGGAGTTTCACTCCGCTGACTTCGAGCTGCGTCTGGTTACCGACGGCAGCGGGTTGAAAACCCGCTGGGCGCACAGGCCAGAAGCCCGTGTTCCAAATTAGCGGTCCGCGGACAGCGGCCCTTTTAGCGTCCTTTAGTGTGTTTAGCGGATGAAATTTGTCTGGTTCCGCCATTAGGCTGCCGTCTAATCAGTGACACCATCACGCCTTGAATCCGCAAATCATGAGCCGGGCGCTGATCCGGATAGCGTGGGTTTTCCGCTCGCAAATAAGGACGCCCGTGTTCCATGACAAAACGTTTCAAGGTTGTCTCGCCATCGATCAATGCCGCCACAATATCACCGTTTCGCGCTTCCTTGCGATCGTCCAGAATCACGATGTCACCGTCGAGAATGTGGGCATTCACCATCGAATCGCCCCGCACTTTCAGCGCAAACGTTCGCGCGTTCTTCGATGCGTTAGCTGAGCGGCTATCGAGTGAAACGTGGCCAAGCACGGTTTGCTCGGTCAACGTTGCCATGCCGGCCGGGATTTGTCCGTAAATCGGTATATCGGTGATCTGGACTTTTTGCACCGGGGTGACAAGAGCGCGCGCTTTGCGGGCGTGACGATCGAGAAATCCTTTGCGTGCGAGGGTAGAAATGTATTGCATGACCGAAGTTTGGCTGGCGAAGCCAAAATGATTTTGGATTTCGCGCGTGCTGGGGGTGATACCTTTCTCGCGCTGTTCGCTCTGGATAAAATCAAGCACGCTTCTTTGTCGATCGGTCAGCATTTCAAGGAAAGGATGCGACACATTAGGTCGGACGCAAGTTCAAATGAACATTAATGCCATTGGCGAGACCATTTTTCTGTAGGGCAAGCGTTCCCGCTTGCCGTGGCGGGCAGGAATGCCCGCCCTACAAGACGGCGGTGAATCGAGAATGGAGGAGGTTTAGAGGGCGGAGCTCCTGCGACGCCGGGCTCGCGGAGCCCCCCTCCAGGTGCTTTTTTCGTTATCCGGGTCATCCGCGTAATCCGCGGTCGTAGAATGTTTCGCCGATAACTGGGTTACGCGGCGAAGCTTTCGCCGCAGGAGCAATGCGCGACGGCATTCGGATTTGTAACTTTAAAACCGCCTTTTTGCAGGTCGTCGCTGAAATCGAGGACTGAACCACTGACGAAGAGCGCGCTCTTGGGATCGACCACGATCCGGACATTGGATGACTGAACCAGGATGTCGCGCGGTGCCGGGCCTTCGACGAGATCCATTTTATATTGCAGACCAGAGCAACCGCCACCGATTACGGCCAAACGTAAAGCGCCTTGTCGCCGGCCTTGTTTTTCGAGCAGCGAGCTCAGGTGACGAGCAGCATTTTCCGTTACCCTGATCAGCTTCTCGTTACCGATCTTAACTCCGTTAGCTGGTTGGTTGTCGTTCACGGGTTACGCGGTGGCAGGCAGGAATGCCCGCCCTACAAAGTCACTCATTGTTGCGGTTGTTGCCAAGTGCTCTTCACACATTCGTGCGACATCGGTCAGAGTTGCGACGTGTTGGAATTTTTCACGCAGTGCTTTTGCTTCCGGAAAATTCTTCGAATAGGCCATAAGTCGCGCCCGCATGGAGCGGATGGCTTGTTCTTCAGCGCCCCAGTTTTCGGCGTGACGGCGGCAATGTTCGATGATCACATCCCATCGCTCCGATAATTCGGGCGCTGGTGAGAGCTCACCAGTCGCGAGACAATGTTTAATCTGCCGAAAAATCCATGGCGCACTCATCGCGGCGCGACCAATCATGACGCCGGCAATTTTCGTTTCCGCGCGCCGGCGCGCGACTTCGCGGGGTGAAAACAGATCGCCATTGCCAATAATCGGTATTCTTACCGCCTGTGCCACTTCACCAATGACGCGCCAGTCTGCTTCGCCAGAGTAACCTTGCGCGCGGGTGCGTCCATGCACTGCCAGGGCCGCGATGCCACACCCCTGCAGAATTTCGGCAACTCGCACGGCATTGATCGAATCCGCGTCCCAACCGATACGAATCTTCGCCGTGACAGGCAGGGGAGCGACGGCATCAACAACTGCTTCGGCTACGCTGGTAAGAGTCGGACAATCTTTTAACAGGGCGGAGCCACCGTTTTTTGCGACCACTTTGTGCACCGGACACCCGAAATTCAGATCGATAAAATCGGGGGCAACCCAATCGACCACCTGCTTGGCAGCCTCCGCCATGTGAGTGGCGTCGGCACCGAAGAGCTGAACCCCAAGCGGTCGCTCGCCTCGGTCGAAGTCGAGATATTCACGGGTACGCTCATTGCGTCGAAAGACGCCTTCGGCAGAGACGAATTCGGTAACCAGAACGTCTGCGCCGTATCCCTTGCAGATTTGGCGAAAAACCTTGTCGGTCACACCCGCCATCGGGGCGAGATAAAGCGGGAAGGCATCCTTGAACCAGGGGAGCGCGGTATCCATTCAGACAATTCTCTCACAAAACCGAGCAAAGTGCAGGTGGATGGGAGCTAAAAATGACGAAGCACGAATGACGAATGACGAAGGAATGACAAAATCGAAATGACGAAAAGAGATACTATGAACGCTCTTTGGTCATTCAGACATAAGTGCTTCTTTCGCCATTCGTCATTCGTGCTTCGTCATTTCTCCTGGGTGCGCCAGCGCCCAGCAGCGCTGCCACTTCGTCCTGCACGCGTTCGAGCTCACTCAAACGCAATTGCGGGTCGCGCACGATGAAGACGTCGCCGTTTTCGCGATGCTCGTAGATAAGTAAACGACTTCCGTTGGTATTTTCGGTGCGCACTTGTTTCAGCACGCGTTTACGCTCGAGCATTACAGCGAGAACGAAACAGGCGTTCGCCGGCGGATCAGCTTCCACGATCAGGCGCCGGAAAAGCTGCTCCGCGTTTTCTTTGGCTAACGGCTCGGGGGCCGGTGCTGGCGCCGGTTCGAATTTCGTTTTCCAAAATGAGAACGGCTGAATGTTCTCATTGCGGTTGCGCCAGGCTTCTTCGCTCAAATCTTCACGTCGGAACCCATCGCCCTCGCGATAAAGCAGAGTATAGAAGACTTCGCCGGGGGCGAACGGTCGCTGGGTTGCGTTACAAATCTCCGAACGCTGTTTAATTGGCCAATCGGTCGCCAAGGGGTTTATCATCGCGCAAATATACGACGCGGCAGGAAGCCGCGAAAGTCGGAAGGATCACGATTGGAAGATCGCAATTGCAACAAATAAAGGCCGATCGTCCCGAAAACGATCGTGGGCGCCCAGCCAGCGATCCAGGCCGGGATGCGGTCACCTTCGCCGAGGGCGAGAAAAAGGTGCGTGGAAAAATTTAAGGTGAAGATCAGCAGAATCGCGGTGGCCACGCTGGCAAGGACGCCGCGGCGGGAAAAGCCAACGCCAAGCGGCGCGGCGATGAGCGCGACGACGAGGCAGGTCCAGGGCAACGCAATTCGATGGTGATAATGAGTGCGAAAGGGCGCGAGCAACGTCTGTGGGAAATCGGCATTAAAACTTAAATAATCGCGCAACTCCGGCAGGCTCATGAACTCGGCGCGCATGTTGGCACTACGCAGTCGGTAGGGCGTTTCACTCCAATGCCTCACGACCAGACTCGGCTCGATTTGTTCGGAAATAATGTTACCAGCCGGATCGTAGTGCACGACTTTCGCCTGCGAGAGCGTCCAGGTATTTTCGCCCGGTTGAAATTCCGCGCGCGCGGCCAGAAAAGCCATGGTGATGTGATCGGAGGAGTCCTGTTGCAACACTTCGACATTATCAAAGACGTTGGAATTGGGTCGGAGACGTTGAATAAACCAGGTGCGTGAATCGCGGCGGTTCCGGAAAATTTGCCCTTCTGCGCCCGTCGCACTTTTTTCAGCAAAGAAAAGTTTTCGCGCCATCTCGGCATGCGGCGCCAGGGAATAATTGAGCGCAAAACAAACCGCGGTCGTGAGAATGGCGAGGAGGAAAAGCGGCGTGAGCACGCGGATGAGGCCGATACCTGCGGTCAGCATCGAGACAATTTCGTTCGCGCGCGACATCCGCCCGAGAACAAAAAGCAGGGCCAGGAGGAGGGAGACTGGCAGGAGAATCACCAGAATCTGCGGGATTTGGGTAGCGTAGTATTCCAGCACTCGGCCAAAACCGACGTGTTGGTCAAGAAAAGTCGAGATGCTGTCGCTGATATCGAAGATGAACCAGATCGATATAAACCCGATGATGCAGTAAAGGTAAGCCTGCAGGAAATTTCGGGTGATATATCGATCAAATAAATTCACAACGTCTTTCCGAACGAGCCGGATTCAGAGTAATCTGTAACCAAGAGATGATTGCATTACGCGACTCCATTATCTCGGATTTTGTGGAACGAACCGAATCGTTTTTTTCGTCAAGCGGACTTCTGGCGAAGGCGAAAAATTTCGAGCGACGACCGCAGCAACAGCAAATGGCGGCGGCCGTGGCGCGGGCGTTGGAGGAGGAGCGACATTTGGTGGTGGAAGCCGGCACCGGCGTAGGCAAATCGCTGGCGTATCTCGTTCCCGCGGTCCTGTTCGCGCTCGGGCAAAAGAAAAAGGCAATCATCTCAACCCACACAATCAATCTTCAGGAACAACTTCTCTACAAAGACATTCCGATTCTACAAAAAGTTCTGCCCGAGACTTTCGACGCAGCGCTGATCAAAGGCCGGCAGAATTATGTCTGTCCGCGCCGGCTTTTGCGCGCGCGCGACCAGCAGAATGATCTCTTTACCGGGCCGGAGCAGAACGAGCTGGAAGAGATCTCGGCCTGGGCAGCGCGAACACGAGACGGAACGCTGAGCGATTTGTCCTTCGAGCCAAACGCGAAGGTTTGGACGCAAGTTTGCAGCGAGGCCCACATTTGCACTAAGAAATCGTGCGGGCAAAGCGATCGCTGTTTTTATCAGCGCGCCCGCCGAAAATTCGAGAACGCGCAGGTTGTGGTGATCAATCACACACTGCTTTTCATGCTTCTGGGTGGCGTCGAAGAGCAGATGGAACGTGAAAGCGGATTTCTGTTTCCCAACGACTTTCTGATTTTGGACGAAGCGCACACGGTTGAGCAAACCGCTTCCCGCCAGATCGGGACGGTGATTTCGCAATATCTTTTGCGCGCGACGGTGCAGCGTCTCTATAACGCGCGCTCGAAAAAAGGATTGTTTACTGTCACGCGCGATGCAGCCGGTGTTCGATTGGCGGCGGAGATTGTCGATGAGATCGACAAATTCTTTGAGGCGCTGGGGGCGCGCTGCGATTTCCGCAAAGGCCGCGAGTTTCGCGTGCGCCAGCCGGAGCTAGTGCCGGACACGATCACGGGCCGCCTGATCGCGTTGCAGGCGCGCGTGGCAGAGGTGGTCAGACGCCAGGATGATGAAATGTTGAAATCCGAGTTGCAGGAACTTGGCCGACGTATCGCCGAGGCACGTTCTGGGATCGGAATTTTTCTCGAACAATCCGCGCCCAATCGCGTTTATTGGGTGGAGAGGACCGGCAAGGTTGGACAACTCCTCACGCTCAATGCCGCGCCCATCGATATTGCCCCCGCACTACGGCAAATGCTTTTCCGCGAGGGGTGCACCTGTGTCATGACCAGCGCAACACTCGGGGTGGGACGAAAAGACCTGGCCTATTTTCGCAATCGCGTGGGCGCGGAAGAAGCCGAGCCGCTTCAGCTCGGCAGTCCATTCAATTTCAATCAGCAAATGAAAGTGTTTGTCGTCCGCAAAATGCCTGATCCGCGGGACGCAAATTATGAAGAAGCGCTGGCCCATTGGATTGAACATTTCGTCGGGCAAACCGACGGTCACGCCTTTGTCTTGTTCACGAATTATCGGGCGATGCAGGAGTTGGCGGCGCGGATGAAAAATTTTTGCGTGGAACAAGATTTGAATTTGCTCGTGCAAGGGGGCGGTCTGCCACGCACGAAATTGCTCGGCCAATTCAAAAGCACGCCGCGCAGTGTCCTCTTTGGAACCGACAGCTTCTGGGGCGGCGTTGACGTGCCTGGTGACGCTTTGCGCAACGTCATCATCACACGGTTACCCTTCGCCGTTCCCGATCATCCCTTGATCGAGGCGAAACTGGAAACCATCGAAGCATGCGGTGGCGATGCTTTCACCGAATATTCGCTGCCAGAAGCAATTCTGAAATTGCGGCAGGGGGTTGGGCGGTTGATCCGGACGAAAAGCGATCACGGCATTATCGTGATTCTCGACAATCGGATTGTGACCAAGCCGTATGGCCGGGCTTTCATGGCAGCGCTGCCGAAGTGTCCTGTGGAGGTTTTGTGAGCGGTACTTAGAACCCGGTTATCCTGAGCGTAGCGAAGCAGGGTCGAAGGATCCCGATAAAGTTATCTTAAAGGTTTCGCCGCCCGATTCCTCTGATTGCGCTCGGAATGAGTAGACATGTTCGCTTGAACATATCTCGCAGATATCTTAAAGTTGGCGTGTGAATGCGCCTGCTTTGCCCATCGCGCCGGTGGTCTTGCCGGCGCGCATGGCCAAACAAATCGAACGCGCCAAAGAAACAGAACGCATTCTTTCGATTCTGCATCAATGGGGAATTCACACCCTTGGGCAACTTGCGGCATTGTCACGCGATGATCTTGCCGCGCGCCTCGGGATGCGCGCAGTTGAAATGTGGGAACGCGCCAATGGACGCGGCGAGCGAATTTTGAAACTCGTTTCTCCCCCGGAATCGTTCATCGAAAGCTTTGAGTTCGAAAACGAAATTGAAACCGTCGAGCCGCTCCTCTTCATTTTGCGACGATTTTTACAGCAGCTGGCGACGCGATTAAACGCAATCTATCTCGTCGCCAAAGAGCTGCGCCTGCGCATCACTTTCGCCGACAAATCGCACTACGAGCGGATTTTCAAAATTCCGCAGCCGACTAACAACGAAGATATCCTTTTTCGGATGCTGCACACGCATCTGGAAAACTTTACTTCGAAGCATCCAATCGTTGCGATTGAGCTGGAAGCGCAGCCGTCACGTTCGGTACGGCAACAGTTTGGACTTTTCGAAACGGCATTGCGCGATCCCGTGCAATTGCATGAGACATTGGCGCGACTGATCGGATTGCTCGGAGCGGATCGGGTCGGCACGCCGATGCTGGAAGAAACGCATCGGCCAGATGCATTTCGGATGGAACCGTTTGCGTGGGAATTCCGTCATCCCAAGCCAGAAATCGGTCATTCCGAGCGAAGCGTAGCGAAGTCGAGGAATCCCGTAGCGCTACCTTTAAGTTTCACAACGGGATCCCTCGGTCCGAGCCGGACTGGCATTTTCGCTCGGGATGACGAAGAGAGGGAAAGGGGCGTGTGCGATAGCACGGGGGTGAGGGGATGCGTTCCGTTGCGGCGGTTTCGAAAACGGAAAAAAGCGACGGTGCTGCTGGAAAATAATCGGCCCGCTCATGTGCGTGCGGCGGAAGTCCGAGCCGGACTGGCAGTGGAGGGCACGACGATGAGGCAGGATGGACCGTTTCCGCTTTCGGGAAATTGGTGGGACGAACGCGCGTGGGCGCGGGTGGAATGGGATGTGGAAATCGAGAATGGCGTCATTGCGCGCTGTCATTGCGATCAGGATGGGTGGGCGATCGATGGAATTTATGATTGAGCAATAATTCATCGTCATCCTGAGCGGAGCGTAGCGAAGCCTCGACTGCGCTCGGGATGACCCAAATTGGGTATGTCTTACATCGAACTTCACGCTAACAGCGCCTTCAGTTTCTTGCGGGGCGCGTCGTTTCCGGAACAACTCGTGCAAGTCGCAGCTGAGTTGGAAATGCCGGCGCTGGCGTTGCTTGATCGCAACGGCGTTTACGGTTCGCAACGATTTTCTGTCGCGGGGCGCGAGCAGAAAGTTCGGCCAATTATCGGAGCGGAATTAACGATGGAAGACGGCAGGGTCCTGCCGGTGCTGGTGGCAAGTCGTCTCGGCTACGCCAATCTTTGTTCTCTGCTCACCCAAGCCCATCTGCGTAGCGAAGTAAAAGGGGAGTGCGCGGTAAAATGGGAGGAGCTACCAGAATTTGCGCAAGGATTGGTAGCGTTGTTCGGGAATAGTGCGTTGGACGATCTTCTGGGTAGCGCACGCGTCTCGCGTGTTGGCGAAAGCGTCCCGCTTTCGCGGAGTTTAAAAAGATCGTTTCGGCGAGACGCCGAAACCAACACGCGAGACGCGTGTGCTACCCGGAGTTCAGAAGACCGCGCGCAATGTTTGATTGATGCGTTCGGTCGCGAGAATGTCTATATCGAAATTCAGCGGCATTTTTTGCGCGGCGAAGATCGGGTTAATCGGGTGCTAGTTGATCTCGCTTCGAAATTTCGCCTGGCCCTGATCGCGACTAACGGGGTGCAGTATGCCAAACCATACGGACGTCAGGTGCTGGATGTTTTCACCTGCATTCGCGAGCACACCCACCTCGATCTCGCCGGAAAATTGCTCACCCAAAACGCCGAGCGTCATTTGAAGAGCGACGCGGAGATGCGCGCAATCTTTCGCGATTTACCGGACGCGATCACGAACACTGAACGGCTGGCAGATCGATTGCAGTTTTCACTCGAAAACATCGGTTACGAATTTCCTGAATATCCGGTGCCGGACGGACACACCATGAACTCGTTCCTGCGCACGATGGTGTTGTTTGGCGCGCAACAGCGTTACGAGTCGATCACAAAAAAAGTGAAACGTCAGCTGGAAGAAGAACTCGCGCTCATCACCCGGCTCGGGTTTTCCGGATATTTTTTGATCGTATGGGACATTGTGAATTTTTGCCGCGAAAACAACATCATGGTGCAAGGCCGCGGCAGTGCGGCAAACAGCGCGGTCTGTTTTTGTCTCGGCATCACGCCGGTTGATCCGGTGACCGGCGCGAGCGCGTTATCCAGGAAGTTTACCGGCGTTACGGCAAACACGGCGCGGCCATGACCGCGAACGTAATTACCTATCGCGGGCGAAGTGCGGCCCGCGAGATCGGAAAAGCGCTAAATTTTTCACCGAGCACACTCGACCGTTTTTCGCATTTGTTCGCGAACGGCGATTTTCCGCACACCATCGAGCTCGAAGCGCAAATCGAGCAGGCGGGTCTCCCCAAAGCGCATCCGCGGATGCCGGCGTTCGTCGGTTTGTATCACGCGATTTACGGATTGCCGCGGCATCTCGGGCAGCATTCCGGTGGGATGATTATTTGTCAGAATAAACTGAGCTCGTTTGTGCCGCTGGAAAATGCCTCGATGCCAGGCCGGGTGGTGGCGCAATGGGATAAGGATGATTGTGAGGATCTTGGCATTGTGAAAGTCGATCTCCTCGGGCTCGGCATGATGTCGGTAATGCAGGACGCGTTTGAGCTTTGTCGCGAACGCGGCCGCCCACTCGATCTCGCTCACATTCCGAAGGACGACGCGCAAACGTTTGAGATGATGCAAACGGCCGATACCATTGGCGTTTTTCAAATCGAAAGTCGCGCCCAGATGGCGACGCTGCCGCGATTGAAGCCGAAATGTTTTTACGATGTCGTGATTGAAGTCGCGATCATCCGTCCGGGTCCGATCCAGGGCGATATGGTTCATCCATATTTGGCGCGCCGCGCCGGGAAAGAAGCGGTCACTTATTTCGACGAACGATTAAAGCCGGTGCTCGAACGCACGCTGGGAGTGCCGCTGTTTCAGGAACAAATGCTCAAGATCGCGATGATCATGGCGAATTTTTCCGGGGATGAAGCGGAGGAATTACGGCGCGCTCTTAGTTTTCATCGCTCGGAAGAGCGGATGAACAAGGTGAGCGTGAAACTGCGCGAGGCGATGGCGCGCAATCAGGTCGCCCCAGAGGTGATTGAGAAAGTTTTGCATTCGATCACCTCGTTCGCGCTTTACGGATTTCCGGAATCGCATGCCATCAGCTTCGCGATTCTGGCCTATGGCAGCGCTTATTTGAAAGCGCATCGTCCGGCGGAGTTTTACGCAAGTCTGATTAACAATCAGCCGATGGGGTTTTACACACCGGCGACAATTGTGAAAGATGCGCGGCGGCACGGAGTGAAAGTGAAGCCAGTGTGCGTGGCGCAATCGGAATGGAATTGCACGGTCATGGCCGACGACGCGATTCGGTTGGGATTTTGCGTGGTGAATGGATTGCAGCGCGAACACGCGGATGATTTTTTGCGGGAACGTAAGGAGCGTTCGTTTTCTTCGTTCGAAGATTTTCGGAAACGCGCGCTGCTAACGAAAGATGAGCTGCGCGCCCTGGCGAATCTGGGCGCGCTCAATTGTTTCGCGGAACATCGTCGCGCGGCGATGTGGAAAGTAGAGGAAACGCCGCATGATGATTTGCTCACCGAACGCGGAACTCTGGAGAGCGCAGGCTGCCACTCTGCAGTTTGCGGCAGCTTGCCGCAAACATCTGCGACGAGTGCTCGCAAGCACGAGAGTTTCGTCCGGCAAGCTGCCGGACGCGGCAGGCTGGCAGCCTGCGCTCCCCAGAATGAGACTTCTCCGCTTTCCCCGATGACTCTACCCGAACGTGTGCGTGCGGATTATGAGGTAATGGATCTCACCACCGGACCGCATCCGATGAAATTGGTGCGCGCACAATTGCCCGAGGTCTGGCGGGCGATCGATCTGGCGCAGGCAAAACATGGATCGATCGTGCGGATCGCGGGCAATGTTATTTGCCGTCAACGACCGGGAACGGCAAAAGGATTCGTGTTTATCAGCCTCGAAGACGAGACGGGGGTGTCGAATGCGATCGTGACACCGGATTTATTCGAGGAAACCAGATTGCTTATTACAGAAGAGCCGTTTCTCGCGATCGAAGGCGAAGTGCAAAACACCGATAACGTTGTCTTAATCAAAGCGCAGAAAATCTTTCCACTTATCAGAGAGGGTCTGGTCGGTTCGGAGTCGCACGATTTTCATTAATGCAAAAACTCTGTCATCCTGAGCCGCATAGAGGGCGAAGGACCTTTCCGATGGTTATACATTCACGAACGCTTGTGAGGTTCCTCGCCGTCTGCGCGGCTCGGAATGACACCTCTGGGGTTACACCTTCGGATCCTGGCAGACAAATCACTCCCCGGCGTGGCGTTTGGCCGTTGATTTGGGCGCGGTGATTTCCTGGGCCGGTTGATCGCCCATCCAATCGGTGTGGAAGATCCCCGGCTTGTCGATGCG
>QHRO01000338.1 GCA_003220155.1 Verrucomicrobiota bacterium | reverse complement strand
CACCGCTTGGGTCCGTGCCCAAGGTATCACTGGACTACGAGTCGATCGAGACACGGCCGGCATCGTGCGCGATTTCTTCGGACTACCAACCGGCACGTTCAGTGAAGCTTTGGCTACTGCACGCAAGGCCGACCCGAAACTCGATGAACGCGGCACTCATCCAAATGCCGCTTTCGATAAGGACCCTCGCGACAGCTCCACGCCGAATGCGATGGCGGAGCTACTAAGCAAAATCTTTACCGGTCATGCGTTATCGTCAGCCAGCACGAAAGAGATTATTGGAACAATGGAACGTTGCCATACCGGCAACGATCGACTTCGAGCCCGGTTACCCTCCACTACAACGGTGGCTGACAAAACCGGCACTTTAGGAGGTTCCGTCAACGACGTAGGCGTGATTACATTACCAAACGGCAAAGGTCAGATAGTCTGTGCCGTTTTCATTAAAAAGAGTGACCTACCTTTTGCGGAGCGCGAAAAGGTGATAGCTGACATCGCCCGCGCAGTTTACGACTACTTTCTTTTCGCCAGCGAGGCTACATCCAAATAGGAGCCAGCGTTGAAAGTAAGGCTGATACCAGGGGCGAGTTTCAGTTAGAAGCTGTTTACAAAACCCCAGTTGGAACACCGAGTAAAATGGACCGGAACACGGATCCCCATGTGTCGATGAACCTGCCGCGTACATTGGGGTTGCGTGACCTGATTTTATTGACCATCGGTTCAGTCATCGGATCCGGGATCTTTCTCGTTCCTGGCGCGGTGCTTCGGCAGGTAAACGCGTTCATCATACCGGCCCTGCTGGTTTGGTTGATAGGGGGCTTGCTCAGTCTCCTCGGCGCACTCACCTACGGCGAACTCGCGGCACTGAAACCTGCGGCTGGTGGCCTTTACGTTTACATTCGCGATTGCTTCGGCAGATTCCCTGCCTTCCTCTTCGGCTGGACACTTTTCTTCGTTATCAGCAGCGGCGCAGTCGCGACGCTCGCGGTCGCATTCAGTGCTTACCTTGGAGAAATTGTGCCACTGACACCGCTTCTCGTCAACGTCCTCGGCACTCGCAAAAGCTCCGATCTGCAAAACTGGACGACGGCCGCGAAAGTGATTGCCATCCTAGTAATGAGCATCGTCCTGCTGTGGTTTGGTCGCGGCTTTCGCGAAGCAACGCCATCGTTGTGGCCGAGATATTTCAATACATCCCTGGTCTCTGGTTTCGGACTGGCGATGATAAGTGTGCTCTGGGCTTACGAAGGCTGGCAGTTCGTCACTTACAATGCGGGCGAAGTCATCAATCCGAGACGAAATTTTCCACTTGGTCTGATAATTGGTACCGCAGCCCTCATCGGAATCTACCTGCTAGCCAATCTGGGCTACCTGGCCGCGCTCGGCGGAATCGGTGTGGCTCAGTCAGATCGTTTGGCGGCAACAGCAGTTTCGACGGTGATCGCGCCCGCGGCGGTGAAACTGATTACCATCATGATTTTGATTTCAATCTTCAGCGCGACGAATGGGACAATGCTCAGCTCACCCCGTGTCTATTATGCGATGGCACGTGACGGTCTTTTCTTTCAGAAGCTGGCAGAAGTGCATCCGCGTTTTCAGACGCCTGCTTTTGCGGTCGTCGCCGGAGCCTTATGGTCAGCGGTTCTCGCAATCACCGGTACTTTTGATCAGCTGTTGACCTACGTCATCTTTATCGGTTGGATCTTCTACGCATTGGCAGGTGCCAGCATTTTTGTCTACCGCAGGCGTATACCCGATGCGGTGCGATCGTTTCAAGTTCCGGCATACCCGATCACGCCCCTACTTTTCGTGGTTGCAGCTGCAGCTCTCGCTCTAAACACCATTGTAACTCAACCAATGCGTGCTGGAACCGGATTTGCGATCGTCCTTCTGGGCGCTCCTGCTTACTTCATTTGGTGTCGGAAGTCTGAGCACACTCAATCGCGACCAGGCAAAATTGCTGCTCAGGCTGTTACCCCCGAGCAATAATTCTGAATCGTTGCAACGCCTCTGCCATGTTCGCGATGTCGTTGTTCGTACCCAACCGTGACATCAACGTCTCGTTAGCTGGATGAAGTGTTAGACGAAGCTGCCGCCCATCATCTTCGCCGTAACGGGCTGATCATAAATCAGTCTATGTCCCCTCACCCACTCGGCTTTCATTCATCACGATTTAGAATAAATTCTCGCTCCGCTGTGCTGGAATTCTTCAGCCTTCCGCCGCAGTCCGTGCTCGATCGCACTGCTTTCATCAATTGCGTTCTCTTTCGCGTAGCGCCTCACGTCTTCTGTTATCTTCATGCTGCAGAAGTGCGGGCCGCACATGCTGCAAAAGTGCGCGGTTTTGGCAGCTTCGCTGGGAAGGGTTTCGTCGTGGAATTCGCGCGCGGTCTCGGGGTCTAATGAGAGATTGGATTGATCTTCCCAACGAAATTCGAAGCGCGCCTTACTAATAGCATTGTCGCGGTATTGCGCGCCGGGATGGCCGCACCGATCGCACTTGTGATGTGATCGTAGCCGGGCGCGATGTCGGTGGTGAGCGGACCGAGAGTGTAGAACGGCGCTTCGCCGCACCACTCGAGTTGTTTCTCCATGTTCTCCCGAATCAGGTGCATGGGGATGTGGCCCGGGCCTTCGTTCATCACTTGCACGTGATGTTTCCAAGCGCGCTGGGTCAGCTCGCTCCGTTCGACTTCGCTCAGGACAGGCTTTGGGTGTAAAATTCGGCGAACTGCGCTTCGTCGTTCGCGTCCGCGATTGAACCCGGCCGCAAACCATCGCTCTTTTTTCTTTGGGTTAAACGTGAAACCGCAGGGTGCCTGTCACCCGTTGGAGACGGGCTGCGCGCCGTGCCGCGCACCCGACGCATGCGTAGCGCTACGCCAACCAGCGGGCGACGCGCGCGGAGATCGTGGCGGGAGCCTCGACGTGCAGGAAGTGGCCGAGGTTCGGCATGACCTCGAGGACACGCGCGTCGAACAACCGACGGTCCTCGTCGGTCGGCGGCACGATGCAGCCGTCGTCGTTGCCATGGAGCTGCAACAGGGGTGTTGCAATGTGCGTCTCGGCCTTGCGCATGCGATCGGAGAACGTCGTGAGCGGGCGCACGATCGCGCGGTAGTACTCGAGCGGTGCGGGAAGGCTGCGCTCGAGACAGGCGTGCAGCTCGTCACGGCGCGCGGAGTCGAGCGTGAAGCCCGGCGACCAGGCGCGCCACAGGCGGTCGATCAGGGCAAGCT
>QHRO01000337.1 GCA_003220155.1 Verrucomicrobiota bacterium | reverse complement strand
GGGCAGCGGCCGTTTTTGTATCAGGTCTTCCTAGAGCAGAAGCTGGCGCACAACAAAATCAGGTTGAAGCTTGGCCGCTTCAGCGCGTCGGATGACTTCAATGCCTCGCCGTTCTACGGCTACTCGCTGAACAACGGCATCGACGGCGACATCCGAAATGTGCTCTTCGATACACGCTTCTCCGCTTATCCGTTCCCAGTTTGGGCGGCGGCGGTCTTGCTCGATCCCTCGCCCAATTGGAACATGAAGTTCGG
>QHRO01000336.1 GCA_003220155.1 Verrucomicrobiota bacterium | reverse complement strand
CCCGCATTCGTGATGAAGGGAATGCCGGGGCATTACCAAGTTGGGGTTACTTTCTCGCAGTGGGATTTCTACCTTCGATTCAGTGGCGGCTTCGAGGATCATTCCTACGGCTTTTATGTTCACGGCGACCAAATGGTTTATCAGGAAGCGCCAGGCAGCGACCAGGGACTGTATGTGTTCATCGCGTCCGGATATTATCCGCAGACGGAGATTTCGATTGTGCCGTTCCAGATAAACGTCGGCCTCCATTACAAAGGTTTATTTCCCGGGCGCGACGACGACCGCACCGTGCTGCACTTCATTTACGGCGAACTTAGTGACGACTACGCCCGCAGTGTTCACATGCCCGGCCGTCACTTCGCCGAATCCGAGAAGGTGCTGGAAGTCGGACATCGATTTCAAGTGACGAAGTGGAGTTACATTCAGCCGGACCTGCAATATGTGATCGATCCCGGCGGCACAGGTGATATTCCTGATGTGGTCGTGATCGGCGCGCAGATGGGGGTCACGTTCTAACGAGAGGAGATTAACGCATGGCTACACCGACAATGATGACAAAAGCCCGCGCCACCGCGCCGGCCGCACGAATGGATCCGCATACCGCGCGGCGCGGGATGTTCGTGATCGAGGACGGACGCAACGTCGCTTTCACTTTCTTCCTCCTTGTCTTCCTTTTCGCGCTTTGGGGTTTTTGCAACGGAATGATCGACGTGATGGACAAACATTTTCAGGAGGAGCTGCACCTTAATCTCGCGCAGTCGGCCTGGGTGCAGTTCGCGCATTATCTCGGCTACTTCCTGATGGCGATCCCGGCCGGCTGGCTCGCGATCAAACTTGGCTACAAGGGCGGCATCATCGCCGGCTTACTCATGGTCGCGGTGGGCGGGTTCTGGTTTATTCCCGCGACGCAGATCGCGCAGTTCTGGGCTTTCCTGTTGGGCGTTTGCATCATCGCGGCGGGCCTCACGTTTCTCGAAACGATCGCGAACCCGTACACCACCGTGCTCGGTCCTCCGCAGTACGCCGCGACGCGGATCAATCTCGCGCAATCGATTAACGGCATCGGCCTGCTCCTCGGCCCGATCGCAGGCGGCGCGTTTTTCTATTCGAAAAATGCGGCAGGCATCAGCACCGGCAGTGAACAGCTCTGGATTCCGTACGCCTTCATCGGCGTGGTCGTCGTCGTCCTCTCCATTATTTTCTTCTTCGCTCCAATGCCGGACATCGAGATGGAAGATGACTACCACATCGATGAATCCAGGCCGGATGCGCGGCAGTCGATCTGGTCGCATCCGCATTTTTGGATGGCGGTGTTGGCGCAATTCCTTTACGTCGCTGCGCAGGCCGGCATCTTCAGCTTCTTCATCAATTACATGACGTCGCAGGTGCCGCCGGTGCCGGCGTCGTGGCAGGCACCCGGTGTTTCCAACGCCGGTTTCTTCAGCGGCTGGATTGAGACGCACCCGAACGGTCGAATCTGGCCTCGTTAGGCTTCCTCTGTTTTCTGATCGGCCGCTTTACCGGCAGCGCAATCCTCAAAAAGTTCACCCCCTACAAAGTTCTTGGATGGTACTCCGCCGCCGCGGTTGCGCTCTGCCTTCTCATCTTCGCCAAGCTCGGCTGGGTATCAGTCGCCTGCGTGTTCCTGACCTACTTCTTCATGTCCATCATGTTCCCGACAATCTTCGCGCTCGGAATTTTTGGACTGGGTCAATCCGCGAAAAAGGCGTCGTCGTTCATCGTCATGGCGATCATGGGCGGGGCCGTGTTGCCGAAAGTGATGGGTGCCGTCGCCGATCGCTACGATCTCTCGCGCGGCTTCATCGTGCCGACGCTTTGCTTCGGCTTCGTCGCGTTTTACGGCTTCATGTGGCCGCGGCTGAGCAAGGCCGAGGGCGCAGTGACGGTTTCAACTTCCGGCGGACACTGATGCGCGATGCGGAAGGAAGCAAACGCCGAACGTCCAACGTCGAACATCCAATCTCGAATTCGGAGGAACTGATATGACGCTATGTTTGAACTGAACCACACGAAGCTCGCCGTGGATACGCGCTTTGCTGACATCGCGCATGAGCTGAGCGCACTCTCGCCGATCAATTCCCGCGAGTCGTTTAACCGCTACTGCCGCGAAGCATGTCGCCTTTGGAATGAAGCGTTTCCTAACGGGATTGGCGAAACCGAACAGTTCGCGAAATTACTTAATCGCATCGAGCACGCGAACGATGGCGTGATCCGCACCGGGTGGGGCGGCGTTGTCATCACACTGCACGAACACCCACGCGTGGAGAAATATCTCGTCGTCCGCAAAGGCGGCTATCTCGCGCTCGAGATGCACGAGCAGAAGGACGAGCGACTCGAAATCCGCGAAGGCGCAGGTCTTATCCTGTGGCGTCCACCTAACGAGCAATCGCTTACGGTCGAAGTGCTCCGGCCGGGTGGTGAGTTTCACTTCCAACCTGGAATGGAGCATTGCATCATTGGCGCGGAAGACCTGCTGGTATTTGAGCGTTCGATCGATCCGAAAGGGATGGATCAGGATCTCATCTTCATTTACGAACCGGTGGCGTTTCTGCTCCCAAGTCATGCCTGCTGAGTTTTACGCCTTCGGCGAGATTCTGTGGGATTGCCTGCCATCGGGTAAGCACGCGGGCGGTGCGCCGTTCAACGTGGCCGCGCATCTGGCGCAGATCGGTGTTTCTTCCGCACTCATTTCCTGCGTCGGGCGCGATCCGCTTGGCGACGAAATCCTGGAAGTGGCCGGTCACAAACGGGTGAATGCAGAGTTTGTCGCACGCGCTCGAATCGGTTTGCCGACAGGCACGGTGCTCGTCACGCTGGATGAACATGGTAACGGCACCTATGAGCTCGTTCGACCCGCGGCCTGGGACGAGATCCGTGTCCCTAAAAAAGCTCTCGATGCAGTCTCGAAAGCGCGCGCTTTCATCTACGGCTCGTTAGCGGGTCGTTCACCTTACAACCTGGATCAGGTCGATCGTCTGCTCGACGTCAAAGGGCCGATGAAGTTTTTCGATGTGAATTTGCGTCCGCCGTTCGCCGATCCGCCCCTCGTGATGGATCTGGCCAGGCGCGCCGATGTTTTAAAACTGAATGACGGCGAAGTTGGG
>QHRO01000077.1 GCA_003220155.1 Verrucomicrobiota bacterium | reverse complement strand
TTCGCGATCGCATTCAGCCGTGCGATGTAAGCCCGCGCATCCTTTTCGTTATCGACCTGGTGAACGTTAATTAGAAAGGTTGGGATCTGGGCATGCACACCGCGCATTTGACTGATCGGATAAACGTCGTTGCGGAAACGGAATTCTTCAGCCGCACGCTCGACTTCGAGCTCGAAAAGTTTGTAACTCAGCTGCGTCGGGCCATCGAGTGATTCCAGCTTGAAATCGCGATGCAAGGTCGCGAGTTGATCCTGCAATGCCTTGAGGTCCGCCGCCGCTTTTTCATCCGACAAATCTTCCAATTGGTCGTAGTGCGTTTTGATTCCATAAAACGATTCATCGACCGGATGACGCGCCACCGTTTCATCCCAGCACTTGTCGAAAAATTCGTTCGCTCGCCTCGATTCCGCTGCGATGTCCGCGGCGTTAGCGATCCAGCAGCCCAGCAAAGCGACTAATGCCAAAAAGAAAATCTCAATTTTCATACAAGTCTCTCGCACAATTCGAAGGGAACGTCACAGATGTTGTCATTCCGAGCCGCGCAGACGGCGAGGAACCTCACAAATGGTCGAGGAGTTGCGAGCTACTGAGAGGTCTCTCTAGTGCTCGGGATGACGAGCTACTCGTGCTATGCTCGTGCTCGTAGTCGCACTCACCCAGAAGCAATATAACCCTCTTCGCCGTGCAGATTGATGTCGAGACCCTGGCGCTCGATTTCCGGCGCGATGCGTAGTTCGAGTGTTGCGCGAACGAGAAATCCGATCAGTGAGGTACCGATCAACGCCAGTGCGATGGTAATTCCAATCGCTTTCAGTTGCTCCAGCCAAAGCATGTGTCCGACAATTTTTGCGAGTCCATTTTGACTGGCAGCAGTTGCGGAAAGATTTGGATTCACGGTCGCAGTCGCCAGCAACCCGGTGAGAAAGGCGCCGAGGGTTCCGCCAACGGCGTGCACGCCAAACGTATCGAGGGCATCATCATAGTGGAACCACGATTTCAACTTGGTACAGGCGAAAAACGGAACCGCCCCCGCCAGCACGCCGATAATAACAGCACCGTTGGCATCGACAAATCCGCAGGCCGGAGTGATGACAACAAGGCCGCCGACCACGCCCGAACAAAAGCCGAGCACGCTCGGTTTGCCACGCAACAACCACTCGAGCGCCGCCCACGTGAAAGACGCAACCGCTGTCGCCAATGTCGTGCTCATGAATGCGTTGGCGGCGATTCCATCGGCACCGAGCGCGCTGCCGGCATTGAATCCGTACCAACCGACCCAAAGCATTCCGGTTCCAACCATGCAGAGAACCATCGAGTGCGGTGCCATGATTTCCTTACGGAAGCCGAGCCGAGGACCAAGAAAGAGGCAGAGGAGCAAGGCCGACCATCCGCTCGACATGTGGACAACGGTTCCGCCCGCGAAATCGATCGCACGAATCCTGGCGTTGGGATTCCAGACGCCGTTCATCAGGCCGTCAATGCCCCAAACCATATGAGCTAACGGGAAATAGACGAGAAACATCCACAGCCCGACAATCAGCATGACTGCGGAAAATTTCATGCGCTCCGCCACTGATCCGATGATGAGCGCCGGCGTGATGATGGCAAACATGAGCTGATACATGGCAAAGACGTTGTGCGAAACCCAATAGGAGTAGTCGGTGTTGGGCGCGGCAGTCACCCCCCGTAGAAATGCGAATCGCGTTCCACCAAAGAATGAACAGCCGTGGGCGAAAACCAGTGAGTAACCAATCGCCCACCACAGAATCGTGACCAAACCGGCAATGCCAAGGCACTGCGCGAGAATTGAGAGCACATTTTTCTGGCGAACGAGTCCCCCGTAAAAGAGGGCGAGGCCCGGCAGTGTCATGAACAAAACGAGAAGCGCGGAAGTCATGAGCCAGGCGTTGTGGCCGGGGCCGGGACCGGAGACGTTCGAAGGCGTCGTAGCGTTGGCCCCGTCCGCGCCGCGGGCGGAATTGTTCAGGTAAGCCTCCAAATCAGAAACGCGTTGCTCGAGTGATGGGGAAGGCGTGGGCGTTTGCGCCAACACCGAGGAGCCGGCAGCGGTGAGCATGACGAGCGTAACGACCGTTATTTTAATCATCATTGATTTTGGGCGGTGTCATCCCGAGCCCCGGATGCTTTCGGGGGTGAGGGACCTCGCAACCGATGTTGGCGATATCGATCAATCATTTGTGTAATCGGCAGACCGAATGTGAGGTCCCTCGCTCCGCTCGGGATGACGCGCTCATTCATTACTCCAACACTCCAAAACTCCATTACTCCAACCGCTCATCGCGGAATTATTTCGCAGATGATCGGGGTGGAAGCGAAAGGATTTATCCAACAAGGCTTACTATTGACAGTCCATTTCGTATTTGGTCAACGTGGTGAGTGTTTCTACTGCGGCATTATTGACGTTGCATTAACCTTTAAACTATCCGCCAATAGCTTATGAACGAACCGAACGAACCGATTACTCAAATCAAGGACACGACAGGCAATCCGGCCCCCCTCGGGCTTCTCGGCTTTGGCATGACCACGGTATTGCTTAACCTGCACAACGCCGGTTTCTACGAATTGAACAGCATGATTTTAGCGATGGGTATCTGTTATGGCGGCGCCGCGCAAATCATCGCGGGCATTATGGAATGGAAGAAAGGGAACACGTTCGCCACTACCGCTTTCATTTCCTATGGCTCGTTCTGGTGGTCGCTCGTGGCATTGATCCTCCTGGCGAAACTGGGATGGGCCGGCCCGTCCAACGACACCGCCATGGCTGCCTACCTGGCGATGTGGGGATTGTTCACCGCCGTCATGTTTATCGGCACGCTGCGGTTAAACCGCGCGCTACAAATTGTTTTTGCTTCTCTCACGATACTGTTCTTCCTCCTCGCGATTGGCGATTTCACCGGGGCAAGTCCCGGATTCAAGCACGCCACCGGCTATGAGGGGATCTTTTGCGGATTCTCTGCGATTTATGCGGGTCTCGCGCAAGTGCTCAACGAACTGTCTCACAAAATTGTGCTGCCGCTCGGGCCGGTGACAAAATAATCAATCGCGCTAATCAAACGCCGCACGCAGGAAAATTTCACTGGCAGGGGCGCCGCTCTGCGGAGCCGCAAGCACGTGATAGGCTTCCGCCTTCTTTACCAAGGAGCGGCGTCTTCCCAGCCGCCGACCTAAAATAAACGGCGATTTGGAAATCGCCGCTCCTTGTTTCGAGATTGTCTCGCCTCTCGCAGTTAGAAGTCATGAGGGCAATGTCATCGGCGGTCATAGACCGCCGCTACAGTAAAACCCGTTTCGTGGGCTAGGACCTTGAGGACGCAAAGAAAAACTCCACCGGAAAGCTGGCCAGGCTGGTTAAGTGTGGATTTCCCAGGCGCGATGCCCAACCTGCTGGGAACAGACCTGATCGTAGGAAACAGTGTTCGCGCGCGAGGTCTCTTCATCTACATCATTGTCCTCGTCGGTATCGCTATCAGAGTCCGCGCGCAAATCATCATCCGGTGCCACTGTCGGCAAATCATGCTGTTGCAGTTTTTCGTAACGCTGCCGCACTTCCCCTGGCATCTTGTCGAGATCTTCTTTCGTGTCGACGGGACCGCTGAAGAGCAATTTCCCCTGCGGATCTTTCGCCGTCAGAAATTTCTTACCCTCTTTGTTTTCGATCCGCAGCTCGCCCTTGTCATCGGAAAGAACAATCTGCGCTTTATTCAAATCGATCGTGGTTCGTTGGAGCGCGCCGTTATTTCGTGTAATGGTGCGAATGCGCTGAGCATTGCGCCGCACTTCGTCCGCGGCGCGTTGCGCTTCATCGCGCGCTCGCACCACCGCGTCATGAATCATTCCGCGTTGTTCATCGCCAAGCTGCTCTTTCAACTCCGACATCTGCTCCTTCAGATCGCCCATATCACCGAAGTCGAAGTTCCAATCGTGATTCATGTGGCGCATTTGATCCATGAAAGCGCGACGGCGCGGCACTTCTTTCTTAGTCAGCTTCACCGTCACCTTCTGCTCCTGGCCTTTGCGCAGGAGGGTCAGGGTTACATTTGTCCCTTCCGAATAACTGCGGACCAGCTTCGCCAGTTGTCCAGGATCCGTTAGGATTTGATCGTTCAACATTTTGATCACGTCGTTCTGTTGCACTCCCGCGGCGGCTGCCGGTCCATCCGGCACCACGTAATCAACCACCAGACCGAACCCTTTTGGTAATCCGAGCTGGTCGCATAACACGCTCGGCACTTCGGAGGTGTCCACCCCGAGAAATGTGACCGGAACTTTCGGCATCCGCTCCTCGCGCTCGCGTGGAGGCTGCGGAGGAATCGGTGCGGAGGGTGGATTGGGTGGCGCCGGCGGCGGAGTTTGCGGCTGGCTGAACGCCGTCAGCGGAATCAAGCCCGCAACCGCGATGATGATTATGTCTTTTGTTTTCATTTTTGTATTTGCTGTTTGGTTAAATCATTGACCTGAGACTGGAATGAGCGTGACCTCCTCTGTCGGATAAGAAACGGCCAATTGCGCGCCGCTCTGCCGATCACGCCATCGGAATGTTTCCCGCTTTGCCGTGCGCACCCGTCGCGATGGCCCTTCCGCGCCGCGCGGAAATACCAGCCCCTCATCGCGTTTGCTGTAAACAACCTGAGTCAATCCGGTCGCTTGATAGTTCGGCAATGCCGCGGCCTTTTGCTGCAACGACGGCGTGGCCGAAACGTTGGTTTGTTTCGTTTTCTCAGTCGGACGAAAATCAACGCGCGCGAGAATGAGAAAAGTCGCGGCCGCAGCCAGCCCAAGACCGAGCCCGAGCCAATTTACGCGAAAACGTTCCGGCCGGATAATTTTGGCCCCCGTCTCTCCTGCGTCCGCCAAAGCGCGCTCGACCCGCGAAATTAACTCTGCGGATGGCCGCACCGGTCGCAGCTTCTTCAGCTCATTTTCAAGTTCCTCGTTCATTGCGGTTGAAATGTTTTTTTCAGTGCGGCGAGCCCGTAGCGATAACGGGATGCGGCCGTGTTTTGAGAAACGCCCAGCGCTTCCCCGATTTCGGCAAAGGTAAGTTCGTTCCAAATTTTCATGACTAGCACTTCGCGTTGATCTCGCGGCAAATGATCGAGCGCTGCCACCAGCTGACGCTGCGAGTCATCCAGTTGCTCAAATTGCGGCTGCACGCTCCGCTCGGCCTCACCAAAAACTTCCACTTCCCGTCGCGCTCGCCGGTTATCCCGCCGAATGAGATCGAGGGCGGCGGAACGAACGGCGGCATGAAGCAGAGCGCGGTTTTTGATGCTGAGATTGCGTCGCCAGAATCGAACAAAAGCGTCCTGCACCACGTCCTCGGCATCGGCTGGGCTCCGGACCCACTGGCGGGCAAACAAGACCAGCCCGGGGGCGAGCTCCGAAAAACAGACTTTCCAATCTTCATGAGTGGCGACATTCTCCATGACCCTTCACGGTCTTTACTTTTGAGACGCCGCCAACTCTTGAATTTGTCTGTGACACAAAAATTATTTCTCGCCGGCGCGATCTGCGCGATCAGCCTGAAAGCGCTCGCTCAACCCGCTGACCCTTCAGCTGCCCGGGAGATCGCGAAGATTGATGGCGAATATTCCAGCCTTTCGGTCGCAAAAGGAATGCCTGCGGCAAGCGTCGAATATTTCGCGGAACACGGAGTCGCTTTCGCTCCCGGACCAGTCGAGGGAAAAAAATATTGGGCCGGGCGTACCAATTTCCCAGGCACGCTCATTTGGCAGCCGATCTTCGCCTTCGCCGCGGGCGCCGCTGATTTGGGATATACCACTGGGATATGGGAATTGAAAAAGGGCAACGAACCGCTTTCACTCGCCTTTGGCCACTATGTCACCGTCTGGGCCAGGCAGCGCAACGGCCAATGGAAAATCGCGCTCGACGTTGGCACGGAAAATCCGCAACCACCTGAGTCCTCGCCCAGCCTGCAAGTGCTTCCACCCGATGTTACCGCCGGCACGCAACCGTAGGAGAATTCCCGACGCAGTTTACAAAAGGCAGAACGGCAGTTTGGTCAGGCCGCACAGAACGGCATCGGCCAGGCCATTCTCGATTACGCCACCGACGACATTCGTGTCTATCGTGAAAAATCGTTCCCCGCCGTCGGCCTTGTTGCCGCCAAACTGATGCTGACTTCAGAACACGGCAAGGTAACCTTCGAACCCGGCGGCTCAAAAATGAGTACGTCAAGCGATCTATCTTATAGCTACGGTAACTATTCGAAAGAACACGGCGATGTAGTTGAGCACGGAATCTACCTGATGATCTGGCGCGCTGACATGAATGGCGATTGGAAACTGGCGCTCAATCTGCAAAAGAAATCCCCGCCCGCAGCAAAGCCGTAAAAGCTACTTCGTCGGCAGCGGTCGGAGAAGCAGGTTAGCTAGCCAGTCCGGATTCGCTACGCCTTCACGATAGGCTTGCAGTGATTCAACGGATGAGTTCACCCGAAGGTTGCTGTAGTATCCCTCCTCATTTTGCCAGCGCTCGTGCCAGTAGACCGCAGCCTTGATTCTCGGATACCTTGAGCGAAACAGTTCCAGGCCCTGCTTAATCCATTCGGCTTTGTTGCCAGGCGGAAACTCGCCGGTGCCCCATTCAGCAATCATCATTGGCTTGTTTGGGTCGACGCCGCTCATCTCTTTGTAGGGCCAGTCGACCAGGGAAGGTATGTCAGCCGATGCCTCCTCCCTATATTGCTGACCATAGACACTTAATCCCAACCAATCCGCATAATCAGGCCCAGGATAATAGGCGGGCGCGAAGTTCCAAGTATCGAGCGGAGAAGAATAGTTATTCGTATGGAACATCCATTTGATGTTACTAGCCCCGCGCGCGCGGACCCGATCGACTACATGCCGATATGCCGCCTTAAATGTTTCCGGCCCCTGCCATTTAGTTTTCTCCTCATTAGCCGGCCGGTTGCCACCATAATAGCTCCCCGACCACGGGAACCAATCGCCATTCATCTCGTTCGCGAATACGACGATCATCGGCTTGGCAAATGCTTTGGCGGCATCTGCCCAGTCGTCGATGTACTTGTCCCAGGCGCCGGCGATGATTGAATTGAGATTGAAACGGTCGGGACCGGTATTTTGCTCGTAAGGCCGGTCCCACGGCGACCAGAAAACCAACGGCAACGAACGATGCTGCCAGATGACATTCAGATTTTTGCTTGGAAAATCCTGTTCGCCCCAATAACTCGATGAGGCAATGATTGCTTGATGCTTGCCCACCATGGTCTCGAAGCCTTCAATCCCCTCGAGTGTGACATCCTCTTCTGCTTCGCCAAAATCAATGAACGCTCCGGTATAGGCACCATGAGCCGGGGCCACTACCTCTACCGAGGCATTGTTATCAAGCTTGTCGCTTTTGGTCCGTTGATGACATGCTGAAGATACGAGTGTTAACAGGAAAATTGCGCAAAAAGGTTGCATTCTCGTTCTACAAACAATCTCATAAATGCGTCGCCATTGTTTATTTAAGGTCGATTCACCCCTCACCTTAATCCTCTCCCCCCGCTCCGAGGGGAGAGGGCGGGGCTGAGGAGTGCGCAATGCTTTAGGTGAAGACTTGCTCTTCAGAGTTATGAGATGCTTTAGGTCTGTTGAAAACGTCTTGGGCGCAGAAGTAGCCGTAGCACAGGCTTCTAGCCCGCGGCCAGACGAACTCGCTACGGCGAGCCTCCGGATAGACGGGCAAGATGCCCGCCTGCCCCACAGCCAAGATAGCTGTGCTACAGGCGCAGCGACCCTTTTCAACAGAGCTAGCTGGCTTCTAAACTGCGTATGCCGCACAGCGTCAGTCTGCTTCATCGGCTTACTCGCAGCAACTACTTCGGCCGCAGACGACCGTTCCTTTGTCGTCTCGGCGACGGTCAATACCGATCGCTGCGTGAACAAGTGCATTCCTAAACAAAGCCTCGGCGGCAGTGTCGACGGTCATGAGCGCGGAGAATGCGCGCGAATGTTGTCCGACAAGAACATCACCGAGATGTTGTCAGCCGGACTGGGACCTTTGACTTATCGGCTGCGGACTGAACTTGCCGGTGAAGTGTGGCATTGGAACCCGCGCGGCAGCTGGAGCGACGACGCCCGCCAATGCGGCTATTGGACATCGAGTAGTTCGATTAGCGCTCCGATTAACCTCTCCTACGGTTATCGACTGCCACGTCGCGGCAATACCAGTGATCAAGCAAACGACGACGGTTATTCGCGTATTTGCGACGGCGACGAAAACTCTTTTTGGAAAAGTAATCCTTATCTAGATCCATACTTCACCGGCGAAAGTGAGGACGCTCATCCGCAGTGGATTGTAATCGATTTAGGCACGGTAAAACCGGTGAACTCCATCCGTATTCAGTGGGGGATGCCCTATGCCAGACAGTTTCAGATTGAATATTGGACCGGCAATGACCCGATGCATTTGCATATCGACAGAAACGATGACTGGCGCGCGTTTCCTCAAGGAGTGATAAACAACGGCCCTGGTGGTGATGTAACCATTCGCCTTAGCAGTAGCTCTATTCCGGTCCAATTTGTGCGCGTCCTGATGAACTATAGTTCGGCCCCAACCACACAACCATCCGCCGATATCCGGGATCGTCTTGGGTTTGCCGTCCGCGAAATATATGTTGGCCAAACGAACGACGGCGGTGAGTTCGAAGATTACCTCCGCCACAATCCCGAAAGAAATCAAACAATCATCTACGTCTCATCGACTGATCCTTGGCATCGGGCCGAAGATATCGATTACAAGACGGAACAGCCCGGCCTCGATTTCATTCTGCGAAGTAAATTGACCAACCACCTTCCAGTGCTGGTGCCGGTCGGCGCGCTCTACGACACGCCGGATAATGCTGTCGCGGAAATTCGATACCTCCTGGCCCGGAAGTATTCACTAGAGGGCGTGGAAGTCGGGGAAGAGCCCGATGGACAATGGGCTTCGCCGGAAGATTTCGCAGCGCTCTATGCCGCGACCGCCCGGAGGTTGCGCTCGCTTAGCTCTCAGCTACAGCTTGGTGGCCCGAGCTTACAGAACTTTGATGGCCATCTCCTGACCTGGCCGGACAAATCAGGCAACCGCTTCTGGATGAATCGCTTTCTGCGCGCGCTGCGCGCGAGCGGATCTCCCTTCGATTTTTTTTCCTTCGAATACTATCCCTTTGATGATGTCTGCGGCGATGCTGCCCCTCAACTACTGGAGATTCCGCAACGACTTCGGGCGATGTTGGCTAGCTTGCACGGCGATGGTGTTCCCTCGAATATTCCATGGCTGATGACGGAGTTTGGTTACTCAGTCTTTGCCGGCCGTCATGAAGTTGATATCGAAGGCGCACTCTTCCATGCAGATACCGTCGGAACTTTCCTATCTTCCGGCGGGAGGAAAGCCTACCTCTATGGATACGAACCCGACTACGTCACAGACGAGCTGAAATGTTCGTGGGGCAATTTGATGATGCTGCAGATGCTCAACATCAGCAAGAAGCTTAATCGTTTGTCGATGTACTACAGTGCCCTTCTAATTACAAAGGATTGGATGCAGTGGGTAGCTGAGACGCACGAAGTATATCCGGTGACGGTTGAGCCGGATAACGCCGGTGTTACCGCTTACGCCGTGCGGCGACCCGACCAAGAATGGGCGTTACTTACCATCAACAAGGATTCGCAGCGTTCGGCACAATTAGGAGTCCAATTTACACCTTCTAGCGGCAAATCTGTAGACAGATTTATTGGCAAAGTAGACATCGCCCAATTTTCGCGGGCGCAATACCGCTGGCAAGATGACGGGCCGAATGGCCGCCCGACCCTGAGCAGCCCGCCCTCCCATGCTCAGCGCGCAGCATCTCAATACTACGAACTACCGCCTTACTCGGTTTCGGTTTTACGCGGGCACATTGGCCATTAACTGCGAATCCTGTCATTCCGAACATAGCGAAGCGCAGTCGAGGAATCTCTAGCTATTCTCTTCTTGCGAAGGATTAGAGATGTCTCGTTTGTGCTCGACATGACGGTGGAGGGGCGAGCTCCTGCGAGCTCGATTGACATTCAGCGGGCAAGATGCCTGTGCTACGAGGATAGCAACTATGCGCGAACCGGCACAGAGGCGGTGCGTTCCAGCTTTCCCCAACTTACCCATGCGCCTTTTACGCTACGCACAATTGCTTTCCAGATGCAATAACTCAGCATAGGCCGGTAAATCAGGCGCATCGGAATAATTCGCCAAGCTTGAAGCACGTTCTCACGTTCCAGGACACAGGCGAGCGTCGCGAGGATCACATCCGTAGCGAGAAATACAATGACAAATGGCAGAAGATCGCGCCACGCCCCAAACGGCAGTGACAAAATAAGAAACAAATCTACCGCCGGGGTAATCGCCACCAGGATGATTTGAAAGAACCAGATACTTGGCAAACTAAACCAACCCAGCGCGCGATATCTCCAGTTACAGACCATGTCGCGGTGTTTCCACAAACATTGCAGCGTGCCATAGGCCCAGCGAAATCGTTGACGGGAAAGCGCTCGCACTGTTTCCGGCGCTTCCGTCCAAGCTACCGCCGCGGGAACATAAACGATGCGCAGCCGCTGCTTGTGCAGATTGAGGGTCAGGTCGGTATCTTCGGCCAACGTATCCAAACTTAAGCCGCCGGCGCGATCGATCGCTGTTTTGCGAATCGCGCTAATCGCGCCCGGCAGAACGGTGATGCAATTCCATCGGGTGTAGGCACGTCGATCGAGATTAAAGCCGACGGTGTACTCGAGTGACTGACAACGTGCAATGAAGCTCCGCAAATTACCTACTTTGGCATGACCAGACACTCCGCCAATATCTGGGTTACCAAACGGTGCCAGTAAATGTCGAAGAGTGTGCCGCTGACAATGCGTATCCGCGTCGATGAAGACGATGAGCTTGTGCTTGGCCGTTGCGATTCCGCGTTGTAAGGCCCGTGCTTTCCCGCGATTGTCCTGGCGAATCAATCGCACCCGCGCATCAGTTGCCGCGATCTTTTCCACTTCGGCGGTGGTATCGTCACCCGAACCATCATCGATCACGATAACTTCGAGCTCGCCTTGGTAGTCCGTTTTCAAAAGCGACTGCAACGTTGCCGCGATGACCTTGCCTTCATTGTACGCAGCGATGACGATGCTGGCGGGCTCGGCAAAATCCACCGGCGCCGATCGACGAAAGCGATAGGCGAGGTAGATCACAATCAATGTGCGAATTACTACCAGCGCGGTCGCGACAACCATAAAAGCCCAGAGAAATTCCTGGAGCGCGTGCATGATACGGAAACCGGTACTGCTGATGTAATGCGACATCGTTTGTCCTCCGGGCAATGGCGGCATCCTCAGCGGCACGATAGTATCGTTGCGCGCCTGCAAGTATTCGATGATGCGCGGGAGCGCTTCCAGTGTTTGCGAGCGATCGCCTCCGGCGTCGTGCAGCAGAATGATATTGCCGTCGTGGCGTTGCTGCTTTACCCGCTGCAAAATGACATCCGCTCCCGGTCTGGCCCAATCCTGCGGGTCGATGTTCTCCAAGACGACGAGATAATTCTGGTCCTGCGCGATTTGCAAAGGAGTCAACTCAGCCAGGCGCGCCGGCTGAGTATCAGCGGCGTAGGGCGGCCGAAACAAAGTGGTAGCCCGTCCAGTCAAAGTCTGGATGAGCAACTGAGTTGCGTTCAATTCCAACCGAATATGCTCGGGCCAGCAGAGGGCAAGATTGGGGTGATAATAGGTGTGATTACCTATTTCGTGACCCTCATCGACAATGCGCCTAACGAGATTTGGGTAACGTTCGGCATTGACACCTACCAGAAAAAACGCGGCCTTTATCTTCGCCGCCTTCAACACATCGAGGATCTTTGGCGTCCACTCAGGATCAGGTCCATCGTCAAATGTCAGTGCCACTTCATGTGCGTCACCGGCACCTTGATGATACAAGGTCGGGAACTCCGGAAATTTGGTATAGTTGGCGGTGAGATAATTATCCTTGTCCACTGCCAGAGTGCGCATTCCATCGGCGCGCGATTCGTCTACCGTCACGATCTCGCCATCTCCAACGTCGGTGATGGTGTCAGTCCCGCGCAAAACCTCCAGGAGCGAACGCGTGGGCAGGTCGAGCCGGAAATCAGGCGCGACTGCTAACGCATCCCAAATCGCGGTATCTTCGGTCCCTAATCGATAAAGGGCGAAGCCGCCGGCTTTTTGCTTTCGAACTTCGCGTAGTTCGTTCAGAAAAGTAACGACATCGAGAAACCAAACCGCATGCTCCTTGTCGTTGTCTTCGTAATAAAAATAGGCGTTGTAACCGGGAGCACTTACTTCAGCTGAATCGATTTCAGCATTGCTCGCTCGACTCATTGCTTCCGGGAAACTAATTAGCTCAGCCTTCTTGCCGCCAATTACCCAGTCGTAGCCGTAGCTACCGAGCGCGATGATCCACTGTTTAGGGTCGGAATCTTCCAGCAATACGTGCAGCCAACCTTCAAACCACATGCGGGAAGCGAGTGGCCCAGGCGAGTCGATATCGGAAGTTTCGTCAAATAGTAACGCGACGAAACGATCGATATGTGCAGATAACTCTTCGAAATCGATATAGTCGATCTCCTGTCCGGGCGAAACACTGAGCCAGAGCTGCCGGCCATCACGATGGAGCGCATCGGCGAACTTTTCGAGCAACTCGGTAAAGTCTTTTTTGTAGGTCGGATCGAGTTGTTCCCAATCAACGACTACACCGGCAGCCTTGGCATCACGCAGCACCACCAGCACGTTGGCAATGAATTTCTCCTGCCGCTCGGCCGGACCATGTGCCACATTTTCGACCGCTTCCGGCTGCCAGGTATCGCCGACCAAATTGGTCAGGAGCGGCATGAGCGCGATCCCTTTGTTTTGCGCCAGTTTCGAAACGCGCGCGTCCGTATCGATTTGCAGATCACCCACCCCATTCACCATCGACATCCATTCCGGACAAACGTGGGTGATTTGCGAGGCGTGTTGCTCGAGCGAGGAGTAGCTATAGGGATCGCCGTTGGTATAGAAGGCCAGCCGCACCTCGTTGTCTGGCGCTTTGCGACGCGGCCGCGTGGGTGTGGCACTCGATGAGACCGCCATCGTTTGCTTTGCTAGTTTTTTTGTTGCTTGCTTTGTCGCCTCGAATTTTTGCCAGAGCAAAGAGTTCGGCGTGGAGCTTTGCACGGCCGGATTTTGTTTTTGGAGCGACTTCAACTGACCCTTTAATTGTCGCAAGGAAAAGGGCGCGGTCATTCGCGGTGCGATAAACAGCGTTTCCACAAACAAGACGGTGGCAAAGAACACCAGCACACCGGTGATCAGCAAAAAGGTACGGAGGCGGGGCCAACGTTTCCCGAGCGGATCGGAAAAAACGAATGGCGTTAGTCCGGGTGGAACATCTTCCGGCATTGTTGGTTAATTTGCCTCGGTTATGAAGAAGTGCGAACAAGGAACAAACTCGTCAGCCCGAGCGAAAACGCCAGTCCGGCTCGGACCGAGGGATCCCGTTGCGCCACATGAAGCTTCCCGATTTTAAGATCGAAATGTCCGGCCTCGACTTGTCATTTCAAACGCTTGTCCGGCTCGTATCCGGAGTGTCACGTTGAAGTCATCTATTCCCGCTGATTCGATTCCCTTTGGTCACGCCGGCATCGACGCTCGGCTGAAACTAGGCCCTCGCATCCATCCCACCGCCTACGTCGTGCCCAGTGCCACTGTCATCGGCGATGTCACGCTCATGGAAGAATCAAGCGTTTGGTATGGCGCGGTTCTGCGCGGCGATATCAATCGCATCACCATCGGCCCGCGCTCCAACGTTCAGGACAATGCCGTCGTGCACATCGACACGCCTAACGAGACGCGGCTCGGCGAGCTTGTCACCGTCGGCCACAGCGCCATCGTCCACGCCTGTACCATCGACGACGAGGTGCTCATCGGGATGGGCGCAATTATTCTAGATGGAGCTGAGATCGGCTCTGGTTCCATTATCGGCGCCAACGCGCTGGTGACATTGGGCACAAAGATTCCGCCCGGTTCCCTGGTGCTCGGGTCCCCAGCCAAAGTGAGACGCGCGCTCACCCTTGACGAACAAAAGGATATTGCGCGCTGGGCCTGGAGCTACGTCGAAGCCTCAAAGCATTTCCGCGAGTTCTATTCCCGATGATGGGGCGCGCAGGCTGCCAGCCTGCCGTCGTCGGCAGCTTGCCGACGAGACGATCAAATCATCGAATGCAATCCAGAAAGTGCTCGGCAAGCTGCCGAGCACCGCAGGCAAAGCTGCCTGCGCTCCCCGAATTCGGAACAGCATCAATATTTAAGCGCTGACCCCAATTCTCGCGCTCGTTCCCGCAACAAATCTCGCGCTTGCGGTATACTCCCTCCCAGCTCGTAAACGCCCTCAAATATCTCTCGCACTTGTTGATCCGCCGCCACGCGCCCGACAACCGCGAACACTCGTTTGCCAAATTTGCGCGCTAATCGCGCCACGCCGGCGGGCGCCTTTCCTTCGAGAGTTTGACTATCGAGTTTGCCTTCGCCAGTGATCACAACGTCAGCGCTTTTGATCTTTTTTTCGAGTTCCACTGCGTCGGCAACGACATCGAAGCCTGGTCGCAGCTCCGCACCACAAAAACTCATCAAGCCAAAACCGAGACCGCCGGCCGCGCCCGCGCCGGGTTTGTTTCGAAAATCGCAGCCTAGTTCGCGTGTCACGGTATCGGCCAATCTCGTGAGCGCGCGCTCCAAGATTTCGAGTTGCTCCGAGGTTGCACCTTTTTGCGGACCAAATGTACGCGTCGCGCCGGTTTCGCCCAGCAACGGATTTTTTACGTCGCAAGCCGCGACGATTTTCATCTGTAGTGGTCCGCCTGAGGCGGATGCCGGCTGCGATTTCAGACTCGGTACAGACGACACGTCCGTCGCGACAGAGGCCTCAATTCCCGTCACTGAAATAAGCTCCACGGCCTTTTCAATCTCGTTGTGCCGTTCGTCGAAGAACCGAAAACCCAATGCCCGTGCCATCCCGAATCCGCCGTCATTCGTCACGCTTCCGCCGAGGCCGACGATGATTTCGTGCGCGCCCCGTTTCGCTACGTCGAGCAACATTTCGCCAACGCCGAATGTGTTTGCGCGCAGAACATCGCGCACCCCATTCTCCAGCGCACGCAATCCCGCCGCTTCGCTCATCTCGATCACGGCGGAAGCGTTTTCGCCCAACCATACGTAACGCGCCTCAATCGGGTTTCCGAGCGGCCCATGCGTGCGGCACATCACCCACTCGCCACCGCGGGCGTTGCAAATCACTTCCGCAGTCCCTTCGCCGCCATCCGCCACCGGAGCGATCTCGATTTGCGCATCCGGAATTACATCGCCAATTCCGAGCGCGATATTTTCCGCAACTTGCCGGGCGCTGAGCGAGCCTTTGAATTTATCCGGCGCGATGAGGATGTTCATCGAGGAGTTAAATTGTTAAAAGCGTTACATTGTTAAAACGGCATCGGGTTTAACGTTTTAACGATTCAACTATTTAACGATTACCTCCCAACTTTCGCTCCAAAATCTCCCCTACCATCTGCGGATTCGCTTTTCCTTTCGATAATTTCATCACCTGTCCCTTAAGAAAGTTCAGCGAAGCAGCGTTACCTGCTTTGAAATCCGCCGCCGGCTTCGGATTGGCTGCGATTACTTCATCGCAAATCTTCTCGACCGCGGTCGTATCAGTTAATTGCTCGATTCCTCTTTCTCGCACGATTGCACTCGGGCTTTTGCCACTGGCGAACATCTCCGCGAAAACTTCCTTGCCCTGTCTGCCGCTAATTTTTCCGGAATCAATCAACACTATCAGTTCGTTTAGTTCCTCCGGTAGTATCGGGCATTGCTTGATCGTTTTGCCCGACGCCGAGAGCGCACTTTGCAGATCGTTCAGAATCCAATTCGCGATCGCTTTTGGTCTTCTTGAGGCACATGCCGCCTTTTCGAAGTAAGCTGCCAACTCGAGATCATCGGCCAGCACGCCGGCATCATAAGCGGTGATTTCGTATTGCTGAACAAAGCGCGCGCGTTTGTGTTTCGGCAACTCCGGCAAGCGGGCCCGCACATTGGAAAGCAACACCTCAGTTTTCACCGGCACCAAGTCAGGATCGGGAAAATAACGATAATCATGCGCACTTTCCTTGGTACGCATGAGAAAGGTCTCCCCCCTTGCGTCATCCCAACCGCGCGTTTCCTGCTCCAGCTTCTTGCCGCCTCCCAGCGCTTCGATCTGTCGTGATACTTCGTAAGTTAGCGCGCGCCGCACTCCACTGATCGAGTTCATGTTTTTAATTTCGATCTTCGCCCCGAGTTCCCCCTGCGTTTCCGGCCGTAGCGACACGTTGCAATCACAGCGTAGTTGCCCCTTTTCCATGTCCGCATCGCTGACTCCGCCGTAAATGAGGATTTGCTTGAGCGCGGTAAGAAAGGCGAACGCTTCTTCGGGCGACGAGACCTCCGGTTGGGTGACGATTTCCATTAACGGCGTGCCAGCCCGATTGAAATCGATTCCAGTGGTCGTTTCGAAATGGAAACTTTTGGCCACGTCTTCCTCGAGATGAATGCGAACCAGGTGCACTTCCTTGTCCGGAATGGCGATGTTTTTCTGTGCGTCTTTCGGATAGGCCAGATCATGCAGCGGCACCTTCCCGTTCGTGCACAGCGGCATGTCATATTGCGAAATCTGGTAGTTCTTCGGCATGTCGGGATAGAAATAATTTTTGCGATCGAATTTGGAGACATCGGCAATATCGCAATCGAGCATAAGTCCCGTTAGGACCGTGAGACGCAATGCTTCCTCATTCATCACCGGCAAGGCGCCGGGGAGCCCGAGGCAGATTGGGCAGGTATGGGAATTTGGTTCTGCCCCAAATTCCACCGGGCAGGCGCAAAACATCTTTGACCGCGTCTTTAATTGCGCATGCACCTCAAGTCCAATTGTCGTTAGATATCTCATCAGCTCTGCATGGAGAAGGGTTAAATCGTTAAAAATGTTACATTGTTAAAACGGATCCCCAATTTAACGATTTTAACATTTTAACGTTTCAAGGATTGAGCAAGCAATTCTCCGTCATCCGTTGTGACCTTTGCGGACTTAGTGTGAGCCGTTCTTCTTGAGTGCGTAATCCAGTGCCCGCTCCAGCTCGAATTTTTTAACTCGCGCTTGCAGGGCCGGATCATTCATTGCCTCGATCATGCGCTGGTTTTTCATAAGCTCGAAAAGGTGGCCGGTCGCGATTAACTCCAGCACTCGCGGATCATTGCGCAGCGCCACGACCTTGGGATGTTCGCTGATTTCGCGCGCGCCCGGAAACGAAAGGAATCGCTCAGCGCTTTGCACGTTCGACGCCACTTCACCCGCTTTCTCCAGGACGCGGTAAAGCGCCGGGGGAAGCGGATCGATCGTTCGTACCGCCTCGCCCACCCTCCCGCTTTCGAGCGAACTCTTCATCTCCGCGAGCATCGCCATGAGTGGATTGGGCGACGGCGAGACCGCCGATTCGCTTTGAATTTGTGCAGGCCCATTCGGTTGTGCCGTAGGGCTCGCAGGCAGATTTTGCGTTCGCAGTCGCGCTTCTGCCACCGATCCCACCATCCGAACTCCAGCGAAGCCGAGCCAAATGGTGAACAGGCCAAGTAAAATTCCGAGAAACGCGCCAGTGCTCCCCCAAATCAATCGAATGAATCGTGATTCCTGTTGCGCTGTTTTTTTGAACAAAAACGCACCGATCAGATTAATAGCGGCGAAGAGGATAGCGGCCAGAATTGCGCCGCCCAGGAGCGCGAGAATCGGATCAGGCAACTTAAAGAACGAATGCATGAGCGGGACCGTGGCGCGGGCTGCGAAAAACGCGCACGAATAGGCCACGACGATGGCAATCACCCGTACCAACTGGCGGATCAAGCCGAGTCGCCAACCGTGAATGATTTCGAGCAAAAGGACGACGATAGCTAGCGACACGAAGGCGAATTGCCAGCCCGGCGCGGCCATGGTCGCGGGTTGGGGATTCGCGATTGCTGAAAGCATGAGGAATCTCGGACCGCTAACTCTTCGCGATCGCCTTCTGCCGCAGCGCGTGATCGCAAAGCACCAACGCGGTCATTGCTTCTACCATCGGGACAGCGCGCGGGAGCACACATGGATCATGCCGCCCACGCGCGGCCAGTTTTGTTTTTTTGCCGGATGAAGTGATGGTGTCTTGCTCGCGCGCGATCGTCGCCGTCGGCTTAAAGGCGACGCGAAAATAAATATCCTCACCGTTGGAGATTCCCCCTTGGATTCCGCCGGAGAAATTTGTGCGCGTGCCGATATGACGACCGCGCTTCTCGAAGGCGTCATTGTGTTCCGACCCGCACATGCGCGTCGCGGAAAATCCCGAACCGACTTCGAAACCTTTGGTGGCGGGCAGACTCAGCATCGCTTTGGCGAGATCGGCTTCGAGTTTGTCGAAAACGGGTTCGCCCAGCCCGGCTGGAACATTTCGCGCAATGCATTCAATCACGCCACCCAGCGAATCGCCCGCGGCCCGCGTTTGCTCAATGAGATCGATCATGTTCTTCGCGGCTGTTTTGTCGGGACAACGGACGATCGTTGCTTCCACCTCCGCAGTTTTGACTTTGGACCGATTAATTTTCGCAACGATTTCGTGAATTTGCGTAACGAAGGCGACGATTTCGATTTTTGGGAAGAGCGTCGTCAACACCTTGCGGGCAATGGCGGCGGCGGCGACGCGACCGATCGTTTCGCGCGCGCTGGCGCGGCCGCCGCCCTGCCAGTTTCGGATCCCGTATTTGGCTTGGTAGGTGAAATCGGCGTGCGAAGGACGAAAAGTTTCGCGCATTGCTTCGTACGCTTCCGGCCGCGCGTCTTCATTTCTAACAAGAACTGTTATCGGGGTACCAAGAGTTTTCCCTTCGAAAACACCGGAGACAATTTCGCAGCGATCGGGCTCCTTTCGTTGCGTTGTTATTCTGCTCTGACCGGGACGACGACGATCGAGTTCTCGTTGAATTTCAGCGCTCGAGAGTGCAATCCGTGGCGGACAACCATCGACGACCACACCGATACCGCCACCGTGTGATTCGCCGAAAGTGGTGACGCGAAAAAGCTGGCCAAAGGTGTTGCCCATGTGCGCCTGTCATTTTGACCGCGCCGACGAATCTCTCAACTCCAGAAAGTGCGCTATAACAAAACCCGCCA
>QHRO01000076.1 GCA_003220155.1 Verrucomicrobiota bacterium | reverse complement strand
CAGGCGCGCGTGATTCTGCGCCGATTGAGCGGACAAACGCACGACGTCTGCACGGGGGTTTGCATAGTGGGTCTACAAAAGAAGATCAGCTTCGCTGAAATCTCACAGGTGCGTTTTCGCAAGCTGAACGAGAGCGACATCACCAATTACTTTCGCGTCGTGAATCCGATCGACAAAGCTGGCGCCTACGCCGCACAAGCTGCCGGCCGACGTATCATCGCATCGGTTGAAGGTTCGTTTACGAATGTGATCGGTCTGCCGATGGAACGCACGACCGAAGTGCTCGCGCAATTTGGACTGTACCCTGTTAACGTGTCTCGACCGCAACCTCCGGCGGAGTCGTCGCAGCGTGGACCGGTTCGCGTTTTAAGACTCGATACAAAAACCAGACGATGAAACAGTTTGCTGCGAGAATAATGACCGCAGCGAAGCTGGGGCGATAGTAAATGTGGCGTACTTCCAGCGGAATCAATGCTCCGGTGGCGAAGACCATGAGATACTCCGCCCACCGTTTTTGTAAATAAACGCCGACGCCTTCGGTGAATAGGACTGCGGAATAAAAGAGGCTGAGGAAGCCGGTTGCGCGCCAGACGCCGCCACCAGCCAGCATCGCCTGTAAGCGGTTGAGTAAGTAATGCACCACTTTGCTATGCTTGAGCAGGATCTCATCTGCCACCCAATCCGAAATGTTATCCATCCAAACGGCGCGCGAATTCAAAAAAAGGATCGAAATCCCAAGGACGAGAAGCAGGATTCCTTTGCCGATCTTAAAAAGCGCGATCAGCTTGAGATAACGAACGCGGTGTTGCGGCCGCAGAATCTTGAGGTCAGCCGTGGAATGAGACACCCGTAATCTTCCCCTGATCTGCTTCACTCCGCAACGATTGCGCTCCCGCGACAGCAGACCTCCAGCTTGTTTCCATCGGGATCTTCAAAAAATAACGCGTAATAGCCAGGACTGTATTCAGGCCAGATTTGCGGCCCTTCAAGGTTTTGTCCGCCGGCTTCGCGCACAATTTTGGCCACGCGATCTACCTGTCCGCGCGTCTCCGCCCAAAAAGCGATCCGTGTCTCGTTTGGGCGATGATTAGCATCTTCGGTAAATCCGAAAAATTCCGATGGTTTACCTCCGCCATCTTTTTCGAATGCGCCCCACTCTTCCGCGCTTTTGTCCAGAGTAAATCCAATCGCCGGCAAGATCTTGGCGAAAAACTCCTGCGCTCGCGTCCGGTTTCGCACGCGCAGATCGATATGATCAAAGAGGCGACTTTGCAAAGTTCCGGGTTGTTTTTTGTCCCGCACAGAGTCGGGTTCGATCACCTTTCGCTTCCTAACAAAAAGTCAGACCGGCCAAGGAGCGGCGAACTCGCCTACTCGGCTTCGTCTTTCAACAGCGAGCGAATCTCGCCGCGCAATTCCGCCGAATTCTCGTGGCCATGGGCCGAAACGGCATGTTGTACCGCTGCATCGAGAACTTCTTCCTCGGTGCCGGAAATCTTCAATGAGCAGGTCTTCTCACTGGGATAGTCGCGGCAGTCGATCGATTTTCGAGTCGCCATAAGTCAACTTTTCTTTAGTTCAGCCAAAGCTTGCAGTACTTCCTCGCTGTGAGTCTGTGGTTTTACTCCCGTAAATACTTTCGCGATTTTCCCCTCCGGGCTGATGATGAATGTATTGCGCGCCGACATCTTCTTCCCGTCGTAATCCTTCACCGAGCCATAGGCCTCCGACACCTTGGCATCGGTATCGGCCAGTAGCTTAAAGTTCAATCCTTCCTTGGCACAAAAGTTCTTGTGCGATTCGGCGTTGTCTACACTGACTCCGAGGATGATAGCACTGGCGTTTTGGTATTTAGCTAGATCGCGCTGAAAGTTTTGCGCTTCCAGGGTGCAACCACTGGTAAAATCCTTTGGGTAAAAATAGAGAACGACCCATTTGCCCTTGTAATCATTCAAACTAACCTGCCTGCCGTCGTTGGAAGGAAGAGTGACCGCGGGCGCGACCGCGCCGACTTGTGGTGTGGTTTGTGCCATGGTGAATGATGCTGCCGCCAGAAAAATGGTAGTTGCTATAGTGGTCTTCATGGTAAGGCTTCACTTAACTGCACGCCCGCTTCTTCGCAAACGCCGTCCAGTAGGTTCCAGTAAGCATCAAGCGCTTCCTCCGCCGCATTCATGACCGCGCTCGGTGAGGTACCGGCATCGAGGCAGCGAGCGAGCGCGGCACGTTCGGCGGCGCGATGCTCCAGGTCAGCCGTGGCATGAACGGCAAAGTAGTTCAATGCTTCAGGACTTTTTATTTTATAGGATTCACGCAGCCCGCGCATCTTCTCACCGGCTACTTCTGGCTGCTGGGATTCGTAGGCATAAAGGGCGGTGAGTCCGCTGGCGATGTCCTGGCTAGTTAAACGATCGAAGGTGGAGGTGGTGTTGGCTACTTTGGCAAGCGGATGGGCTCGTTTGACTTTGTCTCGGTCTTGTCCGGTCGCTGTCGCAAAATCAAGCCATAGCTCGGGATGCGGCGCGGGATTCGTCAGTTCGTCGAGTAAATTCTCCTCCAGAGCGCCCCTGGTAGATGAATCGACTGCACAGTGAATCGCGTTCTCCAGATAAGTCGGGAACGTTGCGACATGGGGATAATAGACGCGGGAGTAGGTTGCAAGCTGATCGCGGCTCAGCTCGCCGCGTTTCCAGACACGGTAGAAGGGATGCCTCAGGATCGATCGCTCGCGAATCAAATCATCCAAGGCACGCAGGGTTTCTTCGGTTCTCATAGAGGTACAATGCTTCGGCGGCTCCTCGCCGGAACGCAAGTCTAAAAAATTTCTTCCACGTGCACGTGCTAGGCGACCCAGTTCCACTGGGAATGCATCAGCATGAACAGGGCAGCCACCATGGCCGAGGCGGTGACGTAGGCGAGATGAAAAGCGCGACTGTGAGCGCCGATGAGCGCGAGGACGATAAAGAGAGGAAAAATGACGAGGTCAAAGCGCGGAATGGACCCGAGTACACCCCAACAAGAAAAGAAGACGACTGCTGTCCAGATGTAAACGCTATAAGAGACCCGCAATCGTCGCAGGCCGGCTATAGCCGCGCCCAGCAATAAAAGAAGGAAACAAAAATCGAGTTTATCGTGGTGCTCTGGACTTAGTGGTGGTGCATGCCGTAGGAACCAGGCAAGAGGGTGCCATGGCCACATCAAATGCCGTCCCCAGGTATTCTGGACATCGAACATGACAGTCCAGCTACCGAACTTCAGCTTTAAAAACAGCGCGAAGGCAAAGAGTGCAGCCGGAATTAGTGCAAAAGCTGCAACGTCCCATCCAACCTTTCGCAAGCTGAAGTTGCGTTCGCGGAAATACTCAATCAATAAAGGAAGAGCGAGAATGATTCCTTGAGAACGAGTCAGCGTTCCCAGAGCGGCGAAAATACAAGCCAGCAGCCACCGGTTATTGCGTGCGTAATAAAACGCACCCAAGGTCAATGTTAGGAACAATGATTCGCTGTAAACGCCGGAGAAGAAAAAGGTCGTCGGAAAGATTAAGAGATAAGTAATTGCGCGGGAAGTGATTTCCTCGTCGAAGTCCATCGCTAGAAGAGCTCGGAAGTAAGTAAGACCAATAAGCAAGGCGATGTTCGAAAGGGCGATGGCGGTTACCAACCACCAGTACTCGTTCGGAGGGAGAAAAAGCAGTGCATGAATAGCCCGGATAAGCAGCGGGTAGAGTGGGAAAAGCAGCGTTGCTGGGAGAGCCGGGCTCATAACGATACCGATCTCGCGCAATCTCGACATACCAGCCAGCATCCCAGCGCGATAACATGTTTACCCAGGGATGAGAAGTTGGAGAAATGCGATTGACCACGGCGTGCTTGTTGCCATCAGGGCCGATCTCCCAGGCTGAGGGAAACGTGACAGTAAGCGGAAGTAAACGAACCCCCAGCCATCCAACCAGCAAGAGAGCTAATCGGGTAATAGCAAACGGGGTGATTACATCGCCCCATTCAGGTATTTTGAAAAAGGCAGTACCGATTCGCGCTTTCAAAACTTCCGGGCGAGTGATCAAAGGTGACGAGGATCTGGACAATCGGACATTCCACTCGAACAATCGAGGAGTTTATTGGCGCATTGCAGGCAAACGGAATTGAGCTCGTCGCCGATGTTCGCCTCTTACCAGGCTCGAAGCGCTATCCGCAGTTTAACAAAGAAGAGCTGGCGAAATCTCTAAGACAGGACGCGATTGGTTACGAACATTTCCCGGAACTAGGAGGGCGGCGAAAGGCATGGAAGGACTCGCATAACACCGCTTGGCGCAACGAATCATTTCGCGGTTACGCCGACCACATGGAAACAGCGGAATTCGCCAGTGGAATTGCACGGTTGCAGAAAATGGCAGACGGCCATGGCGCCACCGCAATCATGTGCGCCGAAGTGGTATGGTGGAGATGCCATCGCAGTCTGATTGCCGATTATTTGAAGGCACATGGTGTTGAAGTCATTCACATCATCGATGCCAGTAAAACCGAGCCGCATCCTTTTACTTCGGCAGCTAGGATTGTGGATGGAAGGCTTAGTTATTCCGGGAACCAGCCGGAGTTGTTGTAGAATGTCTGTGTCAGACGCAATCCAATGAAAGGGCCGTATGCCTATTGACTAGTCCGGCGGTCATAGACCGCCGCTACAGGGTCAACGCCAATTGCGGTGCGCTTCGTACGCAGGAATCGGCGGCGACGTTCTTTCGCGCTCCAACATCCTTTCCGCGAGCCAATGAAACCATTCGTTCCCGGTTTCCCGGTTCAGGGCCCGTCGCCATTCTTCAGAATAAACTTTCAGTTTCTGCCACGAGATCACAAGTGGACCGCTGAAGAAATCATCCACCAAATCAAGCGTCACCTCGCGGCGAAAAACAAGAACGCCAAGGCTTTCCCAGGTGAGCGAGACCAAATAGACCGCATCTTCGCCATCGGGTCCGAGCACTTCTCGTATTTTTGCAGCGTCGGCTCCATCGGGTAAGGAGAGGACGCGACGCAATGCGGCGGTAAACGCCGGGCTCTGAAATGACCGTACTAGTTCAAGCATGGCATCGCGCTGCCGCCGTTGCCGATACTGTCGGATTTGTGCCGCTGCGAAAATGACACCCGCGGTCACCGCGATGGCGTTAATCAAATTCGCGAGCGTGGAGATATCCATTGGCGTTGATTATAGAGAGCCCGATATTCCCGAAAAGTGTGAGTTGGGTCGGGTCGGGACGATTGGACTTATAATTGGCATCCTTGATGCGAAATCGTAAGTGTCGTGGCCCGCTGCCTGGTTTCCGTCATACAAACGTAACTTGCGATTATTTCGTTCCGGCGGGTAGTCTCAAATTCTTGCTATGAATCCGGCTGAATTGGTTAGTCGGGACGACGATCCGGTGCGTCTCGCTCCCGGTCAGACTCTGTTTGGCGAGGGCGAGACAGGTGATTGCATGTATGTCTTGCTCGAAGGGTCGGCTGATGTGTTCGTGGGCGAGGTTCTGGTCGAAAGCGTAACTCCCGGCGCCTTGCTCGGAGAAATGGCGCTGGTGGATTCAAGCCTGCGCACCGCCACGGTGGTTGCGACCATGCCAGCGCGCCTGGCCAGGATCGACGAGCGCCGCTTCCATTTTCTCGTTCAACAGACGCCCTATTTCGCCACGCACGTGATGAAAGTGCTGGCGGAACGGCTGCGTCATATGAACTCGATGACGAGAAATCAGGTGGTGGCCTGGGAGTATGTTTGGGTCGGCCGGGACTCGAACCCGGAACCAACGCCTTAAAAGGGCGCTGCTCTACCGATTGAGCTACCGACCCGAGGGCGAACCGCTTTCTAATCCGATTTGAAGGTCGAGGCAAGATTCGGATGGCCGGCGTGTTGTGCAAAGAAATGGGACGCGACGGGGGCGTCCCTCCGAGTTGCAAAAATCGGCGGTGATAGACCGCCGCTACAAGATTGCCGGCAAATCGCGCAGCGAATTTTTTTCTCGATCGAGCTGAAAAATCGACAATCCCGCGGCGGTTGCGGCGCGCCAGTCGCGCTCGGGATCATCACCGATGTACAAGACTTGGTTTGCTGAAAGCTCAAGAAACTTGAGCGCGCGACGGAAAATTTCGGGATCGGGTTTGTCGGCGCCGATCTCGCTCGAGACGAAGACGTGGCGGAAGTATTTCGAAATGCCGAGACGCTCCAGAATAACGCGCAATCGGCCGTCAAAGTTTGAAACGATCGCCAGCTCAAAGCGTGGTCGCAGTTCCTCGAGAACGTCAACGACCTCGGGATACAACTCCCACACGCCGGCCTCGGCGAAATGCTCGTAAGCGACTTCAAAAAAATTGTCCCGATCTAATTCGTCAATGGTGGGCGCGGCTTCTTCCAGTACAAGATTAGCGAGCTCGCGCCACCAATCTTTGTCGTCGTTGTCGCGCGGGCCATTAATCGCCTCACGCGGCGGCATTTGTTTCCAGGCGGAGTGGAACGCGGCATCCAATTTCTTTGCATTCAAACTCAAGCCCACTTCTTCGCCGACGAATGCGTAATGGTCGCCAACGGTTTTTGTTAAATAGAAGAGAGTGCCAACGGCGTCGAAGAAGATTGCTTTGAGCATCGGTTTCGGGGCGCGAGCATTCTGCTCGTCCATTCGTAGCATCCCCTGCTGCGAACATTCGTGGAGGAAGAATATTCGGCAAGAATGCCGAATGTGGCGGGCGGGAGCTGGCCGACTGCTCTTTTCAGCAGTTCGGAACATAGACCTCCAGGTCTGTGCGCCCAGCGGAGTTGCACTCCGTTTCTATGCCAGCGCCACTGGGCCGAAAAGACTTTTGGGGAGTCGATTTGTTTAAGCC
>QHRO01000246.1 GCA_003220155.1 Verrucomicrobiota bacterium | reverse complement strand
CAATTGGCTCGCGTTTCCATTTCTCGGCGTGGCTGTTCTTCTCATTGCGCTCTTTGCCGTCGAGGTGACAAAGCGACGCGTGATTGTGAACTTGAGCATGATCCTACCGGTGACGTTCGGTCGTCTAACGGTAATTGGACTATGTTTATTTTTACTTTGGACGTCGCAAGCCTACCTCGCGGTCTCGCACCACAAGCACGAACTGCTTAATCCACGGGGGCCACTTTACTCGCTGTCTATGCGCTGATCCAAGGAAACGCGATTTCCAAATCGCCTCGACGGACTGGAGACGCGGTTCCTTGTTTTCTGGTTCCGAAACTCAGTTTGGGAACCAAAGAAATTGATGGACGCCCGCGGATTCGACCGCTGGAACACAGGGCTCTAGCCCTGTGTTCCGGCCCCTTTAGCCGCCTGGGGCTAACGTCAACAAACGCTTCTTGTCCGCGGCTGGTAAGTTGCTGTTTTGAATCCACACGCTGGCTGCGGCCGGATCCTTGTTTAGCCAAAAGGTTGCAATCCCATTGAGGGATTTATCGCGAATTTTCGGATCGGAAATAGTCACAGCCCATGCCGCTGCGGCGTTAGGATCTTTTCGCAGCAAATTATAAGTATAAGTGGCGACCGCCTCATCCCGTGCCGGGCCGCTCAGTCCCTTGATCCATTCGCCCACGGCCGCGAGATCGCTGGCGGCCCAGTAGTTGATGGCGCCGCCCAATGTCGCCTCGCGGACATCGGCCGGAAGGGTAGCCGCGTATTCGCTCGCGTCCTGTGGATCGTTAACCGCCATTTGAATAACCAAGACGTGTTCTGCCTGTCGGCGCGTGTCCAAATCCGGCAGTTTACCAACCCATTCTTTGGCATGTTCCGGATCTTTGGAAAAAATATAACTGGTCAAGGTGGCAGCCATTTGACGCCCGGTTGAATCAGTCGCCCGCGTCGCTACGTACTGCTCCGCGGCTGCATGATCCTTTGACCACCAGCCATTGATCGCGCCGTTCATTGCCCCTTGGAATCCTTGAGTATCGCCATGGGCGCGTGCCCATTCGATTGCAGCCGATGGATCAATCGCAGCCCAATTTTGTGCAATAACTGATGCAGCGGGATGGAAACGCATCGCGTCCATTTGCATGGCATCAAAGAATTTCGCGGCGCCGACTGGATCAAGGTCCGACCATTTCACGAGCAGAGAATTCAGAAAGCCATTCCGTTGCTCACGAGTAAGGATATCTGCCGGCCATTCCTGGATTTGTTTGGCCAAAGCCTTTGCCTGAGTTGCATCGGCGCTAGTGATTACCGATTGGACAGCGATCGTTTTTGCCTCGGAAATTTTGAATCCCGCTGCTGCTCGCAACGCCGCGACGGAATCAAAATGCGCCCAGGCTCTAAAAAATGCAGCAACCTTTGCATTCGTTTCTTTGCCAGCGGGTAAGTTTTTCAACTGCGCGGCCAACTCATCCAGCTGCTGCGGCGATAGCATAGAAAGCACGCCGTACAATTCCTGAAACGGAACCGTCACGATATCCCCAAGCAAGATGTTGGGGTGTTCCATTTTCGATTCCAGACGCGAACCTAATTTCGCCCTCGGGTCCGTGGTCCCGGCAGGACTACCACCACCAGGTTGTGCGCCAGTTGAATTAGAGCGATGCGTAGGCGAGATCGTCACGCCAATTACCAAGCCAATAAAAATACCCGCGGCCAGCAACAGCGTCGCGCGAACGATCGAGTTATCCATGAATCGTTAAATTTCGGTCGCGGCCCAGAATTTTCGAAACGCGCCCGGCCAACTACGATCGACCACGGCCCGGCGCGCCTGCTGTGACATTTGATCGCGCTTGCGTTTGTCGTTCACTAAGTCGCGGATGGCCCGGGCCAAATCTTCAACGTTGTGCGATTTCGTAACCACGCCGTTGACATTCGCTTCGACCAGTTCTTTCGGCCCGCCCGTGTCCGAGACAATTACTGGAACGCCGGAAGCCTGCGCTTCAATGACGACGTTTCCAAAAGTGTCAGTCGTGCTGGGGAAAACAAAAACATCAGCGGAAGCATAGGCGGCGGCGAGTTCTTTGCCGCGCAAGTAACCGGTGAAGATTGCCTCGGGCAACGCCTTGTTCAATGCCAGCAAATAGGGGCCGTCCCCGACGAGATAGAGCTGGATGGGAAGTCCTTCGTTGCGCAGTTGCCGGTAGGCTTGCGCCAGAACATCGAGGTCTTTCTCTTTCGAAATGCGGCCGACGTAAAGCAAATGAACCGCACCGTTGTGTTCACCGAACTTTTGCCAAAAGGCCGGATCACGATGCTCCGGACTGAACAACGTCGTATCCAGACCACGCGGTAGAATTTTCAATTTTTCTGGCGCAAATCCGCGCGCGATCCAGCTTCGTCGATATTCCTCCGAGTTGACGAAGACGATATCGAGCTGGCCGTAGAACCAGTGCATGTAATGCCAGGCCACACTTTCAAGAAAACTGTCGTCGGTGAGAATGCGGATGTATTGCGGAAAGTCCGTGTGATAAATGCCGCTCGTTTGCAGATTCAACATTTTCGCCGCTGCCAATGCGGTTAACCCGATTGGTCCCGGCGTGCTGATAATGATCTCAGTGAATCCCTCGCGTTGAATGTAATCGAGCATGCGCAGGATTGGCGGGAAGCTAAGCTTTTGCAGCTCATACTCAGGCAGCTCGAATTCGCCGATCGGTTTGAAATTTTTGATCGGAATGTCGATGACGTGAATCTCGCTACGCGAAGTGACGACAGTGAGATCGGCGCCCGCGTTCTTCGCTGCTGCCGTCATTTTGCGAATGGTAGTGGCGACGCCATTCACGTCCTCGAGGGTGTCGGTAAACCAGGCGCGTTTGGTATTGCGCAGATTCTCCGGAACGGTGCCGGTCATTTCCTGAAAAGTTTCCCGCAACCATTTACGTGAAGGCGCCTGACTGTGAAAGCCGTAGATGTAGGGCGACAGGACAATGAGAAGCGGCGCGATGGCGGTGAGCGCTTGCATGCCCTCGACCAGGTTTCCCCCCGTCACTTGCTGCACGAACCTTTGAAAAAAACGAAACGCTAGTTGCTCCGATACAACGTTGGCGAGGAGAAAAGCGCGACGTTCCGGTTCTGCGACCACTTCGACTTCGCGCGCAATCTTTTCCTTTACTTCAGGCCGGGCGAAATAGCGCGAGAGGTCGTTCCAAAGCGAAACATTGGCCGGCTTGGCCAGCTCGAAAATCTTTCCGGAAAGCACACCCTGAGCAACGAAGGTGGCTTTCTCACGCAGAGTGAATTTCGTCGGATCTCGTCCTTCCATGAAACGCGAAAACATTTGCTCGAGCAACGCCGCGCTCGGTCCCAGCTTTTCGTGAAAACGTCCCTGAATGAAACCGGAGAGCGTGTTGTAGAATCCGTGCGAAAGGGCGAGGGGAGTTCCGGCGCGACCCTTGGGCTGACAGCGGCCAGCAGTGATATGAGCGAGAAATTCGGCCGGCGTTTTGGCCTTGGGCGTTTCAGTAAAAGCGGAAGCGAAGAATTTTCCACCGTGATCGTCGGAACCGCCGACGAGAATTTTTTTCCACGGCTCGGGGTGAGTGGGAGCGAGATCCTGGCGATTGGCGAACTCATCAATTTTTGCCGGCGTCAGTTCGCGCAGCAATTTGGTCGCGAGATCGCTGAGGAGAGAATCGCGCAAGCCATTGATGCCTTCAAAATGTTTGAAGAGAAGGATCAGCCGTTCCAAATGTGCGGCGGTGAGCTTGCCGTTGACACTGTAGAGCGGGTGGGCAATGGCATGCGCAATTCGATTTTCCGCCAGGTATTTTTGCAGCTCAAAAACGTTGCTACGGAAGACCGAGATATCTTGGTGTTGCGCTGGCGTAATCCCCCAAATGAGCACATGAATCTTACACGGGTCTTGCGGAAAATAAGCGGTAACCTGTTCGCTAATAAAAGCGTGCGGTTTGTCCGCAATCTCCAGACACCCGTCAATGCAATCGTGATCAGTGATGGTGACAAAATCCATCCCGCGCTCGCGCAATTGCGCATAAAGATCGACCGGCTCGGTGCAGCTATCAGGAAAATCGAACCGCCGAAAAAGCCAGTCTTCCGAACGCGCACTAAACTTAGAGTGAATGTGAAGATCGCACCGACTCATGCCGCTTTTCGATTTGTTCGCTGCCTCCCAATCCAATCGCGATAGGTGGTCGCATTACGGGTGCGGGAGAAGCGCTGGATGAACTGAAGGATTTGCTCCCAGATTTTCGGAGCCTCGAAATCCGGCGGATGGATACTCAACCGCGCCAGCTCGCGCATTTCGAGACTGCGCGAGAGCGCGGCATTCCAACCCAGGCTGACGGTGCGACGCCATCCCGAATGCGTGCTGTAAACCAACGAGCGCGTTGGCTCGCGTTCGCCGGTTAGAAGATCAAGCACGCTGTCGATCCGAGTGGTGTATTGCATTCCAGCATCACGCGCCGCGCGTTCCCCTGCTGCATTGAGCAGCCAGGCCGGGGCGACAAATCCAATCGGGGATAGCCGCGCGGCTTTGAATTCATCACGCGCTTGGGTAATCCGCGCAAACGCTTCGTCGTAATCGAGATCGAAAAATTCCGCTTCGTCCTTGGTGTAAAATCGGGTCATGAATTTCTCTCTGATCCGTTCACCCGGACGCCGTGGGCGTTCATGAAAATAACCGTGAATCACAATCTCATGCCCACGCGCCTCGAGATCGCGCAACCATGAAACAAAATTCTTATCCTCGGTCGCGTTCCCTTGCCGATGATAATTCGGCACAACCAAAAGCGAAGTAGTACGAACGCCGGCGCGTTTCAGCGCCTCGATAATTCTGGCCGACGCCCTATGTGTGCAGGGCGCAACATCGTGCAACGAAACTACAAATGAACGCCTTGGGGTTTCCGCCGCCAACATTGGCAGGAAATCCGCGGCCACCGCCTCCGTCATGGTCTCAAACTTCCCCCTCCGAGGCCACCCGAACAAGGCGAAAATGGGGCGTTCGACAATGGCTCTCCTTTGTCGCAAAATCGTGCCCATGCCGCTGATCACGTTCGAAGGCTCCGAGGGTTGCGGAAAATCGACCCAGGTGAAACGGCTCGCCAGTCGGCTGGAAAAGTGCGGGATCGCAGCAGCGCCTTTTCGGGAGCCCGGCGGCACCGCGATTGGCGAAGCTATTCGGCATTTGCTCCAGCATTCTGAAGAGAATCACGCCATGACTCCGGAGACCGAATTGCTCCTTTTTGAAGCGAGCCGCAGCCAACTCGTGCGCGAAAAAATTCAGCCGGCGTTGCAGCGCGGTGAATGGGTGATTTGCGATCGTTTTTTTGATTCAACCACGGTTTACCAAGGTGCGGCGCGACATCTCGATTGCGGGCTCGTGAAAAAGCTGAACGCCTTTGCCATTGGCGATTGCATTCCCGATCTTACTTTCGTGCTCGACATTGATCGAACCATCGCCCAATCGCGTCTCGGCAATCGAAAAAAAATTCGCGATCGCATGGAAGACGAATCTGATGAATTTCACCAGCGGGTGATCCGCGCCTATCAACAACTGGCGAAAGATGAACCGAAACGCGTAGTCCTGATCGATGGTCGAAGCTCGGTCGACGCAATCGAGCAACAAATCTGGAATGCACTTGCTCAACGCTTTCCCGACCTCGGAAAACATCAAACTCCAAACATCAAACTTCAAACATCCTGAATGTCTTTCTCCGCCGACAGCGCGCTGGAATATTTGCAACGCGCGCACAAAAAACACCGGCTCGCTCACGCCTATCTCATTTCAGGTCCAGCTGGGAGCGGGAAAGCGGACGTTGCCGCCCGGCTGGCGGCGGCTTTGAACAAGACCACGCCGGAGAAAGTTCTGCGCGCGCAAGCGCCCGACGTTTTTGTGACCGAACCCGCCTCGCGCTCGCGCAAAATTGTGGTCGATCAAATTCGCATTCTCGAGCGCGCCCTCCAATTGCGCACCGTCGACAATCGCAAAAAGATCGGGATCATTCACGATGCCGATCGAATGCAAACGCAGGCGGCGAACGCATTTCTAAAAACACTGGAAGAACCGCCGCAGAATTCACTTCTGCTTTTGCTCACCGCTCTTCCCGGAGCACTGCCGGAGACAATCGTGTCACGTTGCTTGAGCTTGCCTCTTCGAACTTCGTCCGAGGTCGCGGCTTCGCCGCAGGAGATGGAGTTGCTGCGGGTTCTGTGTGCGACAGCGGAAGAAAAATCGCGCAGTATCGAAAAGGCCTATCGAGTTTCGCAAGGAATCCAAGGCCTGCTCAATTCCATTCGCGAGCAGATCAAGGACGAACATGCGATGGCGTTGAAGCGCGAGGAAACGCGTTACCGTCATACCACGGACGGGGGATGGTTGAATGAGCGCGAAGATTATTACAAGGCGCTAACGGAGAGTGTGTATCGCGAACGGCGGAGTCGTCTGATCGAGACGCTCTTTCTCTGGTGGGCGGACGTTCTGCGCGCGAGGGTCACGACGGCGGAACGCGTGCTCAAAAGTTGCACACAGGCGACAGAGAAAGTCGCAGCGCAATTGAAGACGGCGGAAGTCTTGAAACGAATCCGGCGTCTGGAAGAAATGCGCGACCAATTGAACACGACCGCGCAGGAAGCGCTCGTGCTCGAACTCGGTTGCCTCCACATTTTTCGTTAGCAGACATGCCGAAACGCCGCGCTCTTTCGGTCGCACTCATTGGGACAAAATTCATGGGCCGTGCCCATTCCAGTGCCTGGCGGCAGGCCCCGCGCTTCTTTGACTTACCCGCTGATATTCGGATGGCAGCAATTTGTGGACGCGATCGCGCCGGGACCAGTCGCGCGGCGAAAATCCTGGGTTGGGAAAAGGCAGTGATTGATTGGAAAGCGATCATCGCCGACCCGTTGATCGATATCGTCGATATTTGCACGCCTAACGATTCACACGCAGAGATTGCGATTGCCGCCGCGCGGGCGGGCAAAGCGATACTCTGCGAAAAACCGCTGGCGCGAAACGTGGCCGAAGCGCGACGGATGGTTGACGCGGTAAAACGCGCGCGGGTCGCGAACATGGTTTGTCACAATTACCGGCGCGTGCCGGCAGTCGCGCTGGCCAAGCAAATGATCGATAGCGGTAAAATCGGCCATCGCATTTATCATTTTCGCGCTCGCTACGCCCAGGATTGGATTGCCGATGAAAATTTCCCGCTGGTCTGGCGCTTGCAATCCAAGGTCGCCGGCTCCGGCGCTCTCGGCGACATTGGCGCTCATATCATCGATCTGGCGCGATTTCTCGTCGGCGAAATTGCAGTCGTTTCAGCGGTAAGCGAAACATTTGTCAAAAGGCGGTTAACGAAAAATAGACAGCCCGCCCGCGTCGACGTCGACGATGCGGTAAGCGTAATCGGCAAATTTCGCAACGCCGCCATCCTAAATCTCGAAGCGACGCGCTTTGCCCGCGGCCGCAAAAATCAGCTCACATTTGAAATCAACGGCAGCCGCGGTTCGCTCGTGTTCGATCTCGAGGATATGAATCGGCTGCGTTTCTACGACGCGACTGATTCCGAGCATACGCGTGGATTTCGCGACATCATTGTCACGGAGTCAAGTCATCCCTACGTCGGCAATTGGTGGCCGCCCGGCCACATTATCGGCTACGAACATTCCTTCGTGCACACAATTGCCGACTTTGTGAAAGCCGTTGTCGCTCGCAAACGCGTCCAGCCCGATTTTGCCGACGGATTAAGGACACAGCGCGTCCTCGCTGTCATCCAACGCGCGCGACCTGTGTCCTCGCTGTAATCGAATTAAACTAATTACATGAAACAAAAGATGACCAACACGAAACGGACGGCGATACACGCAAAAACAAACAAGCCCTAGCCACGATGATTATCTGGCTGCGTTGACGGAAGACAAGCGGTCCGCGTTGCAAAAGCTTCGCAAGGCAATTAAGACGGCAGCGCCGAAAGCCGAAGAATGCATCAGTTATCAACTTCCAGCCTTTCGTCTGAATAGGAGATTTCTCGTCGCTTACGGTGCCGCGACAAATCACTGCGCCTTCTATCCTGGCTCTACAGTTAAAGCCTTTCAAAAAGAGCTGAAGGGTTACGATACCAGCAAGGGCACGATTCGCTTTCCAGCCAGCAAACCGCTGCCGTCGGCATTAGTGCGCAAGTTAGTAAAGCTTCGAACTCAAGAGAGAGGGTAGCGATTATTAATTGTTAGACGCGCTATAGCAGCAGCGCGCGATAAACGATCATCTTCCGATTTTACGCCGCCTTCCTGTGACGTGCGGCTGAATTCTTGCGTGTGTGATGAGCTTTTCGCGTCTTGTTCACGCTTTCCTGCAAGACCGAGACGAGCTCGATCACTTTGGTAGATGGTCGCGGTTTCGGTTTCGGTTTTTCTTCGATTTCTTTCCCGTCCGCTTCAACTTTTTCCTCGATTACCTCCATCAAGGCCTCGCGGTAATCATCGCGATATTTTTTCGGGTCCCATTTCGACGACATGCTGTCAACAAGGGCTTTTGCCATATTGAGCTCGCGTTTTCCCGGCTCGATCTTTTTCGGAACATGGAGCTTGTCTGCATCCGCCAGTTCCTCGGCGAAATGCATCAGTTCCAGAACGAGCACACTGTCTTCCGCTTTCACCCCAGCCAAATATTGCCGGGTCTTAATCACCACCTTCGCGATCCCGACCTTGCCGGTCTTCGCGAGAGTGTCGCGCAACAAGACATAGGCTTTGTCGCCGCCTTTTTGTGGCTCTAAATAATAAGGTTTGTAGAAGAACATCGGGTCGATTTCTTCCTGATCGACAAAGTCCTGGATGTCCACGGTCTGAGTTGCTTCGAGATCGACGCGCTGAAAATCTTCATCCTTCAGGACAATGTATTTACCTTTTTCATATTCGTAGCCTTTGACGATCTCATCCCACGGTACTTCCTTGCCGTCCTTCTCTGCTACGCGCTTATAATTGACCGGGCTCAAATCCTTCGCGCGCAAGAGCCGAAACTTTAGTTCTTCTCTGCGGGTCGCGGGATAGAGGGCGATGGGAATGTTGACTAATCCGAAGCTGATGCTGCCTTTCCAGATTGCTCGCATACGCAATTTATTTCGAAGCTGAAAGCGTGAATGCGTGGATCAGCGCAGATGCAGACGCGGATATTGTTGCGCTCGACGACCGATTGCCGCAGTATCGTAGGAATCTTCGTTACTGATGGAGAGTCCGATTGCGAGGGCGCAACCGCCAGCACACGGGGCCCGCGCTCCCGGAAGAAAGTTTGCGCGACTCGCATTGCGAGGTCTACGCTTCCATAAGTAGATAGATTGCTGGCAAAAATGCCGCGGACGAAAACCAATGATCCGGGCCAATTACGTGCGATCAGTGTCTACTTCGGACTCAGATTGCAGCGCCGATTACGGCCGATCGCGCGCATTGGGGACTCTGCGGGACATCTCACGCGCTAACTCCCCGCTGGCGGTCTGAATATTGGATGCTCCCACTGGGCCATTTCCCGCGTCATCCACTTCGGCCCAACCGCTTCCCGTGACTGCCGGTCTTCGCGTCGACCCAGACATAGTGTTTGATCTTTTTGGCTGCTGGCTTCAGATCAAAATCAATTCGCGAATTGTTCGTTGTTGTCTTCACGTTGACGCTCGATTTACTGCGCCGTCGAGGATGACACTGACTGTATACACCCCCCCGATGACAATCGAGTGTGGGAATAATGACCGCGAGCGTCGGTCCTGGTCGTGACCAAGCTCTTATTGTCTTTGCGCACGACCCGGACCATGAACCATCGTACTAGCGGCGAAGATACTTAACAATCTTTTCTACGACCATCGGCATAGGAATCCCCCAAATCCATGTGATCGCTTGCCCCTTTTACGCGGCGGTTTCCAACCGCGCTCTCGAGATGCCGCGCAGCTCAAACAACCTGATCAATGTTTCCTCGATCAAGTTATTGGGACACGAGGCGCCAGCGGTGATGCCGACTACGACCGGACCGGGCGGCAACCAGAAGTGAGAAACGACTTCACGCTTCTCGTGCAGATCGTAATGCTTGATCTCGGTCGCCGAGACCAGACGCGAAGCATTCAAAACAAAATAAGTGGGCAATTTTTCTTCGCCCATTTCGGCGAGGTGAGAGGTATTGGAGCTGTTGTAACCGCCCACCACCAACAGCAAATCCATCGGAACATTTAGCAATTCGCGCAACGCATCCTGCCGTTCCTGGGTCGCGCCGCAGATGGTATCGAAGAACCGAAAATTCTTCGCCGCTTCTTCAGGACCATCGCGATCGACAATCGCCTGACGCACCCGTCGCTGCACTTCCTCGGTCTCGCCACGCAACATCGTCGTTTGATTGGCCACGCCGACCGTTTTCAAATGCACATCGGGATCAAACCCAGCGGAGTGCGCGCCGTGGAATTTGTCCAAAAACGCCTGTTTATCGCCGCCGTGCCGAATGTAATCGCAAACATAATCGGTATCGGCCAGGGTTAGCACGACAACATAATGGCCTTTGCCGTCGCCCAATGCGCGGGAGCTGGTCGCCTTGGTTTCTTCGTGTTCCGCCTTGCCGTGAATAATCGAAGTCACGCTTTCGCTGGCATATTTGCGGACCCGTTTCCACACGCTCATGACGTCGCCGCAAGTGGTATCGACAATCTGGCAGCCGTGATCCTTTATTTGTTGCAAAATGGATAGCTCCGTTCCGAAGGCGGGCAGGATTACAACGTCGTCGGGCTGCAATTCGGAAATGTCGGCCTGTTTGTTTCGTCCGGTCAGGTTCTTGATGCCGAGCGAGGATATTTGTTCGTTCACTTCCGGGTTGTGAATGATTTCGCCGACAATGAAGAGGCGGCGGTCCTGAAAAACTTTGCGGGCGGCATAGGCGAGATCGATGGCGCGCTCGACGCCGTAGCAGAATCCAAATTGCTTGGCTAGCCGCACGGTCACATCACCGACAGAAATGATGCCGCCGTTGCGGCGAACCCCCTCGACCACATCGCTACGGTAATGTGATTCTACTTGTTCCTGCACCGCCGCCATCACATCAGGCGTGCGCAGGTTTACTTTTTCGCGGGCACTAGTGCCGCTCGAGATCAGGTTTGTGCTCACAAATTTTTGCGTGGCTATTCGCGGGTGATGCTATTCCAGAAGGGGGCCACTGGGTTTCTCAAATGCCGCCGAAGTAATCGTGATGTGCGGGTCCGGATCGGGGGTCCGAGAATCATCGACCCGCTTCACCTTCGGGCCAATTGACTCGTCTTCCGGTTGGGTAGTTGCGATACGGACCGGTGTGCCGTTATGAACGAGCGCGTAAAATTTCGGGGCCGCTTCACCCTTCAGACGAATGCAACCGTGCGTCCGGGGCACCGGATGCACGAAACCCTGATGAAATCCGTAGGCCGGTGAAAACTCGCACCAGAATCCCATCGGATAACCAACATAGCGTCCGGGAATATTGGAACCGGCTTCAGCAGGTACTACTTGATTGCCCTGAACGCGAAAACCATAGGAGCCGGAGCGCTTATCTTCTTCTTTCCGGTAAATGGTAAAATTTCCTCGCGGGGTCGGTTTGGAGGGAATGCCAACACTGCATGCCACTGCCATCAGGCAACGATCACCTTCCATGACGTAAACGTTCTGTTTCGAAAGCGACACTTTCACTACTACCTTCGATGGATCATTTGGTTTGTAAGCCGTCACATGATAAGGACCGCCGCTCGCTACCCGCGATGTTTCGCAACTGGTAAAGATAAATGGACCGCAAAGGATGAGGAGAAAAACAACGCGTTTCAACATTCGCATAATTCCCCGTAACTAATCAGGGCCGCTCGCTTTTTCAACTTAAGCCTGAGTCGTTGCGATAAAACAGTTTGCAGCATGGCAGAGGCGGTGCCATGGATTAGGCTCTGCCGGGGGAAACGGTCGGGTCGATGAAGGAATTGCCGCGCTGCCAGCGAAGTTGGTCTGACTAGTATGGACTTTTTCAGGGTTCTCCTTGGCCAGAACGGTTTCATGCCGCATGGCCACTGCTACTTGTGGGATCCTGGCCTGATGCGGCTGCATCTGATCTCGGATTTTCTGATCGCGGCCGCTTACTTCATCATCCCGTTTACGCTTGTTAATTCTGTTCGTAAGCGTCGCGACCTGCCCTTCAACTGGATGTTCGTCTGCTTCGGCATTTTTATTATCGCCTGCGGTATGACGCACGTGATGGAGATCATCACACTTTGGAAACCTTATTATTGGGTTTCCGGAATCGTGAAAGCAATCACCGCGCTTGCCTCTGTTCCAACCGCGATTCTTCTTATCCGCCTTATCCCACAGGTGGTAAATATTCCGGGGCCTGCGGTCCTGCGCGCAGCCAACGAAGCGCTGATCGAGCAGACCAAGCTTTTAAGTCTGATCGTCACCAGTATGGGTGACGGACTGCTGGTGGTTGATCGGGACGGCGCCGCGTTGCTTTCTAACCCGGCCTTGCGCCGGATGCTTGGATTAAAAGAGGACGAAGACGTTCCCAAAAACTGTTCGCAGGATTGCGGATTCTTTCGCACCGATAAAGTGACGCGGATTGCGCCAGCGGAATCGCCAACTTCGCGCGCCGTCGCAGGGGGACATGTTGATGACAAGGAAATTTTTATCCAGCACGGCGGTAATGTTGATGGCTCGTGGGCGGATGTAACAGCGCGGGCGTTGCGCGATGAGCACGGCACCATTCATGGCGCGGTGGCCGTCTTTCATGATGTCACCGCGCATAGACCGGCCGAAGAACAGCAGCGAAATCTGCTGCGGGAACGGGAAGCCCGAGCAGAAGCCGAGGCCGCGAACCGCGCGAAGGACAGATTTCTTGCCGTGCTCGGCCATGAGTTGCGGACTCCGCTTACACCCGTCCTTGCCGGTGTGGAATTGCTCGAACAGAAGATCAACGTTAATGGGGAATTCAAAGGCACAATCGAAATTATTCGCCGTAACATCGAGCTCGAGGCGCGTTTAATCGATGACATTCTTGACCTTACCGCCATCGCCAAAGGAAAAATCAACCTCGATGTCGGCACCGTCGATATTCACGCCACGGTGCGGGGCGCGCTGGAGATTTTTAAAACGGAGATCGCGCACAAGAAACTGCGCGTCCACACAAATTTAGCCGCGCCACAACATTTTGCCCAGGCCGATGATTCGCGGCTGATGCAGGTCTTTTGGAACGTGATTAAGAATGCAATCAAATTTACGCCGGACGGCGGCGTGATTCACATCGAGTCGACCAACGATGCCGGAAAAGTCCTGGTGCGCGTGAGCGACAACGGAATCGGGATTGAACCGAAAGTGTTGCCACGAATTTTCGATTCCTTCGAGCAAGGAGTGCGTCGCGTCCAAGCCGGTCATGGTGGGCTCGGGCTCGGGCTCGCTATTTCCCATGCCATTGTCGAAGCCCATCACGGACAGATGGAGGCGAGCAGTCCAGGCCGGAATCGCGGAACGGTGGTAACGATTTCGCTTGCCACCATCGCGGTGCGGAGTAGCACGGACGAGCCGAAAGCCAAGCGCGACTCCACCGCTGCGAGCTCAACTAGTGAAGCGCAAAAACCGCGGCCGCTGCGCATTCTTCTGGTCGATGATCATACCGACACGGTTATCATCCTGGGAGCACTTTTACGGAACCTCGGCTACGACGTGGCCTGCGCCGAAACGGTCAAACAAGCGCTACAACTCTCGAAAGAATCGAGATTTGATTTGCTCGTGAGCGACATCGGTTTACCCGACGGCAGTGGCCACGATTTGATGCGCCAGATTCGTGCGCGACAATCAATTGCTGGCATTGCCCTCAGTGGATTTGGAATGGAAGACGACATGGAGAAAAGTCGCGCGGTCGGATTCACCGATCACTTGATCAAGCCGGTTAACGTCGATCGATTGCAGGCGACGTTGCGCGAGATCGCGCGGCGCCGCGCAACGACTACCTAATTTGCGACGCTGATTTCGACGATTTCGCCTGGTCGGCACCGGATGGTCAAAGCGATGGGGCGGCAGCAAATGCTGCAGTCTTCGATCGAGTCTTGTTCGTTCTGCGAAGTATCCACCTCCAATGCGAAAGTTTCCCCGCAATGGGGACAGGCAATATCAGCTGGCACTACTAACTGCATATTCCAAGAGTGGCTGCTCTCTCCCAGCCCGTAGGTTCTACGAAGCCAGAGACCACGCCGCCGAGATCATTGAAGGGCGCCACGCCGTCGGCGCCCAAGTATTTGGGACACGACGGCGCATATTCCTCGATTGTCATCCTAGCGCGTTTGATTTTTTCGTGGCGGCTTCGTCGAGCTTCCTAAAATGCAGCTGTTGAACACGACGTCCGTCGCTGTGCGAGATGGTAACGAGATAATTTTCAATCTGGACTTGTTCACCTTGTTTGGGCAAATGGCCGAGAAGATGGGTCACATAACCGCCGATCGTACTCACGTCCGCGCTTTCCAATTGAATCCCAGCCAGATCGCGTAGTTCGTAAAGGGCAAGCGCGCCATCCACGCTAAACTCATTCTCGTTAATCTCGCGAAATTCTTCTTTCTCGGTATCGAATTCGTCCTGGATGTCGCCGACTAGTTCTTCCAAAACATTCTCCAAGGTCACCATTCCAACGGTACCGCCAAATTCATCGACGACGATGGCGAGGTGCGCGTGTTTGTTGAGAAAGAGCGAAAGCAATTTCTCCAGCGACATCATTTCCGGCACCGGCGTCAACTCCCGCCTGATGCGCAAAAGATCGGGATTCGGATCGCGCATTAGTGGCACCAATTCCTTGATGTGAATCAAGCCAATGGTGTTGTCGAGATGGCCGCGACAAAGAGGAAAGCGCGTGTGACGCGAGGCCAGCGCTTTTTTTACATTGTCCTCAAAGCTCTCTTCGATGTTGAGGAATACAACCTGGCCGCGCGGCGTCATGATATCCCGGACGACACGTCGACGCAGATCGAGCGCGTTCACCAGCAAATCGCGGCCGAGTGGTGATACCTCTTCGGATTCTTCGCTTTGATCCAAAATCAAACGCAGCTCTTCCTCGCTGTGGGCTAGCTCCGTCGCCGCCACTCGTTTAATTCGGAGCAGACGGACAAGCAGGAGATTCGCTGACTTGTGCAGCAACCAGATGGCAGGCCGGAAAAGGAAATAAAATCCGCCGAGCGGTCGCGCCAGTGCCAGGGCGACGGGGAGAGGATTTCCAATGGCAATGTACTTCGGTGCGAGCTCGCCAAAAACGATGTGTAAAAAAGTGATTCCGACGAAGGCTAGAGCGATCGAAATGGACGTTACCACGGCGTGAGAGTTAATGCCGGCGAGCGCAAAAAACGGTTGCAACATTTCAGCGAGATATTGTTCGCCCAGATATCCGAGCGCGAGGCTGGCCAGAGTAACGCCTAGTTGGGTCGCGGATAGATAGGCGTCCAGATGCGCACGAATGTATTTAGCGAAACTGGCGCGCAGATTTCCTTCTTCCACCAACGTGTCGAGCTGGCTGCTGCGGACTTTAACGATGGCAAACTCGCAGGCGACGAAGAATCCGTTCAGCGCAACGAGGACGGCAATGACCAGCAGTTTCAACAACACTGAAACCGCCGAATCCCAATGATCGTTCACGGCTGTGCTTAGTGCCAGCCACAGACCAAAAGATGAAAATGAAATACTCATCACGCGGATGCAGCCGGGCATCCAGACCCACCAATCCAACCCTACCAGCTAGACTTGGTGACGCCGGGAATCAATCCACTCGACGCCAGCTCACGAAAAGTCAGCCGTGAAATCTTGAACCGCCGGATAAATGCGCGTCGCCGGCCGGAAACCTGGCAACGATTAACCACACGCGTCGGACTGGCATCGCGGGGCAGTTGCGCGAGACCGGCATAGTCCTTCTTTGCTTTCAGCTCCGCCCGTAGCGCGGCATATTTCTTGACCGTCGCGCGCTTGCGTTCGTTGCGGTTGACCCAGGAGGTTTTCGCCATAAAGGAACGCGGAAGGTAGCGGAAAAACCTCCGGAAGCAAATCGTTTCCATGGGCGTTCTAGCGTTGCCGGCCCAATTCAAAAGATGTTCATTTTGCCTCGAAATGAAATCCCGGAAGCGCCGGATGCCTTGGCTCGGGCGATTGAAGAAGGACTGCGCAGCTTTATCTCGCGGCCAGAGAAAATGGTCGCCGTGGGTGGCGGTGACGCGTCGGCGCTGGACTCAATCGCGGTCGATCTATCCGGGGCCACGATCGATCATCATCATCGTCCCCCGCCGCTCGACCCCTCGGAAGCGATTCCAGCAATGGTGGTGCGCCATATTTATGTCTCGGGCGAGCCGATTAGTATTCTCGGCGGTGACTTCGGTTTTCAGTTCGAAGCTTCTAATGTCGAATTGTATCAGAAGGTTCAGCCTGAAGGGAAACTGTTGCTCATCATGTATCGAGCCCAGGACGGGAATATTCGGTTCGAAATCTCTCGCTCGGCAGCTGAAAGCATGATCATGAAAGGCGCGAGCAAGCTTGCGGAAAAGGAAGGCGTCGTTGTCGATAATGCCCAACTCGAGTTGACACCGCGTGGTCCGCGCGCTCTCGATGGAAAGCTCACCGTCTCCGCGCACAAGTTCATTTTTCATCCTGCGCTCAGCCTGGCTGGCACCTTTGCCGTCAGTGACGATCTCGTCGCCACCGTCTCCAATCTGAAATGCCACGGGAAGGGACCAATTGCCGCGCTCGCCTGCGCTGCGATCACACCTTCTCTTTCAAAAATTGAACGACGTGCCTTTCCACTATCCGCCCTGCCGCTCGGCGAAATACAGTTGCGCGATCTCACAATCGATGCCGCCAACGAAAAAATCGTCGTCCGGGCGCGATTTGGTTCGCTGTAAGGGAACCATGTTGATTCGAATCGGCTACGATATCTCCTTCGAGCTCGCGAATCCGACGCCGTTGATCACGATGCTTTACGTCCATCCTTCGCGCCGCCACGACTTGCAGTCGGCGGAGGAAGTCGCGGTCGAGCCAGCTGTGCCGGTCCACACCTACCTGGATAGTTTTGAAAATATTTGCGGCCGGCTGCTCGCGCCAGCGGGCATGGTGCGATTCACTCTCGACACCACCATTCATGATAGTGGCCAGCCCGATGAGGAAGCACCCGAGGCAGTGCAGCACAACGTCGAGGATCTACCGGACGAAGCACTCTGTTTTTTGCTTCCGAGTCGTTACTGCGAAGTGGACAAACTAAACAATGAAGCGTGGAGACTTTTTGGCCCGACGCGGCCAGGCTGGTCGCGCGTGCAAACGATCTGTGATTGGGTGCATAATCACATCACCTTTGGCTATCACTTCGCCGATCCACAAAAAAGCGCGCTGGAAGTTTATCGCGACGGCAAGGGTGTTTGCCGCGATTTCATGCATCTCGGCATTACCTTTTGTCGATGCCTCAATATCCCGGCGCGTTATGTCACCGGTTACCTGGGCGACATTGGGGTTCCACCTGCGCCTTACCCGATGGATTTTAGCGCATGGTTCGAAGTTTTCCTCGGCGGGAAATGGCACACTTTTGATGCGCGCCATAACCAACGACGCATCGGCCGTATTCTCATGGCCGTGGGTCGGGACGCCGCTGACGTTGCACTGACGACAAACTTTGGCAGCGCCAGGCTGCTAAAATTTCACGTCATCACCGAAGAAGTGAAATAGCTGTGTGACGCTCAGACGAGCCCGTCATTATGAGCCGGCGCGATCTGCTCAAGCACGTTGCGTAACTGCGCGAAATCTATCGGCTTGGTCAGATGATAATCGAAGCCGGCGTCGCGTCCGCGCCTGATATCGTCTTGTTCGCCATCCGCGGTCAGTGCCACGCCGGTGAGATTCTGCCGGCGTTTTGCTTCACGAATCACCTCGCATCCGCTGCCATCCGGCAAAGCCAGGTCACTCACAATCGCGTCGAAGTGTTTCGCTCTCAGAAATGCAAGCGCGCTTTCCACATTGTCCGCTGCGGAAATGGAATGACCGAAATGCCCGAGCAAGCCGGTCAAGACGCGGCGAGTATCGCCGTGATCCTCGACCACCAGTATCTGCAAGGTCATAACTCCGGGAAAACTAGCCGTGGCCACGAGCGGCCTCGCCTAGTTACCACAATCGAAATGGCCACGCCATTTGGTTGTTTCAAGCAGAGAAAAAATCTTCGAGGCGTTCCCAAACTGGATTTTGGGAACGAAAGCCTAGGTTGGGCTGGGCGAGAAAACTTCTAGCGCTTACTCAAACGGACGAAAAGAACCGCACCCAGCACAATGAAAAGGACGTTCGGAAACCAGACCAACAGCTCCGGATGTACCTTCGGATTGTTCCGAAGGGTGTCGGCGATGATGACAAAAAGGAAATAAGAAATGGCGATGACCAGGCTGAGAAGAAAACCAATGGTGGTTTCCCGCCGATGCGCAGTAACGCCGAGCGGCACGCCAACGAGGGCAAAAGCCACGCAGGAAAAGGGAAAGGAAAATCGTTTGTTCAACTCCGTCCTGCTGGCGCTGCGCTCCCGTTTGTTTGCGCTCTTTAATTGATCGACCAGTTGGGTAATTGACAAAGCCGAGCGACTCGGGCGCTTTTTCTCTTTCTCGTAAAGTTCGTCGAGACTGATCGGAAGAGTGCCCTCAGCCATGCTGATGCCGTCGCGAATTTTACGAAGATCGAGCGGGTTTTTCTCATCGCGCTGCTGATAACGCGCGTCGTAAAGACGCATCAGAATTCGCTTGTTCGGTAGATCCGCTTCCAGCATTCCAGTGCGGGCAAGAGTGACGCGCACTGGTAAGGACTGCTCATTCATTTCAAAGACGGTAATGTTCTCGAGTTTATTACCATCTTTCTTTCCGACATAAATTTTGCGGCCCGGAAATTCGTCGATTACCTGATCGCTGCCGAAAAGCGCCATTGGATTTCTGGTTGCGAGATCGTAGAGACTGGAGCGCAGTTTTTCCTGCGCTGCTGGGGCCACCTGCACATTGAGCCACAAGCTAATGGCGGTGCAAGCGAGGGCGACAAGGGCCAGCGAAACGCAAACGCGCGGCACACTTACGCCGTTGGAACGGAGCGCGACTAGCTCGTTATCTGCCGACAATCGTCCGAAAACCAGCAGAATCGCGGTCAACAAACCCCACGGGATAGTGAAAATAAGCGAGAACGGCAGCACATAAGCAATAAAGCTAACGAGATACTCGACGGGCACGTCGTGATTCACCAGCAATGGCAGAAGCTTGCGAAAAATATTCCCGACGACGAGCACAAGACTGAGGACAAAGATCGCGAACAGAAGATTCACGATCAGCTCACGGCTGACGAAACGGTCGATCAACTTCATCTGTTGATTCGTTAATACGAAAGCATGCTCCTTACAAGGTGCGGCGTGTCTCGAACTGCGTGAACCGCCGCGTCGCCGCAGTGTTCCGGGTAGCGCGCGCCCTCCGGCGTGCTAACGCCAGTCCGGCCTGGACTTTCGGCGTCTCGCCCAAACAATCTTTGCAGAAATGTCCGCGAAGGCGAGACGCCTCCGCCAATACGCGAGGTCCGAGTCGGACTGGGGTTGCGTGCGCTACCCTTTGCTTCCCCCCGAAGTCGGCTACTTTCTCGCGGTGGAAAATTATGATGTTGCGATCATCGGCGGCGGCCCCGCCGGCAGCACCGCGGCGACCTTGCTCAGCAAAGCAGGGCGACGCGTGATCGTGCTCGAACGAGACAAGTTTCCGCGTTTCCACATCGGCGAGTCGCTTCTGCCTTTTAGCATGGAAACATTCACCCGGCTGGGGATTCAGGAAAAATTGCGTGCCGGTTTTGTCGAAAAATTTGGAGGCGAGATTGCGGAAGCCGGTGGCGAAAAAGCAGCGAAGTTTTACTTCAAGGATGGATTTGGCTCCCGCACCGATCGTTCGTATCAGGTGACACGGTCGAAATTCGACAAGATGCTGTTAGATCACGCGGCGGAATTGGGTGCGGAAGTTCGCGAGGAGACCATGGTCGAGAACGTCGATTTTGATCAAGATGGCGCGACGCTTTTCCTGCGGAGGGACGCGGTTCTGCGCGTCCTCGGACGTGCAGAAGCACGTCCCTCCGAAAATATTCGTGCGCTCTATGTTATCGACGCGAGCGGGCGGAATTCCGTGATCGGAAATAAATTCAAGCTGAAGAAGAGTTATCAGCATTTGCAGAAACTTTCGCTCTTTGCGCACTACGAAGGGTTGGAGCGCGAGGAGGGAATCGATGGCACGCTCACCCGCATGGTTCGTACCTTGCAAAGCTGGTTCTGGATTATCCCGCTGGAGAATGACCGCACCAGTATCGGCGTTGTATTGGAGGCGGCGGACTTCAAAAGCTCTGGACTTTCCGCCGAAGAATTTTTCGAGCGCGCTATTGCGGAGCAGCCGCTCGTGCGCAATCGCATCGGCGCGGGCCGACGCGTTTCACAGGTCTATACCGCAGCGGATTTTTCCTATCGGAGTGAGAGACTCACTGGAGATCGCTGGTTGCTTGCCGGTGATGCCGCCGGTTTCATCGATCCCGTTTTCAGCAGCGGCGTTTTTCTCGCTGTCCTCGCTGGTGAACAGGCGGCCGATGTTTTGCACGAGGTGCTCGATCACCCAAAACGCGCCCGGCGTCTGTTCCGGCATTACGAACGGCTGATCAATCGCGCCATGGACGTTTATCTGCGCTTCGTTGAATCGTGGTATGCCGGCAAGGAATTCATCGAAGTTTTTTTAACGCCGACCGAGCTTCTGCAGATTCCACCGGCGGTGAATGCCGTGCTCGGCGGTAACGTTGGCAACCGCTTTGCCATCCGCTGGCGAATGGAACTTTTTTATCTGATCGTGCGTTTGCAAAAACGTTGGACCCTTTGCCCGCGACTTTCGCTTGTGCCCAAAACGAACGGCCAAACAGAGCCACTCAAGCCCGCCTCTATATAGTATGGGGCGAATTGCGTCGACCCTGGCTGTCGCCCTAATTCTGAGCAGCTGCGCCATCCATCAATTCGCGCCGCCGAGCCGGACATGGACTGCTCGCAACGGCCAGCTTTCTTATCACGGCAAAAAAACATCGCTCATTGGCGAGGTATTCGTGCGCTACTCCAATCGCGGCGATTTCGAATTGACTTTCAGCAAGGGCCCGGGCGTCACTTTGTTAGTAATGCGTACAGATCCCGCTTTCGCTCGCGTGCAAGGCCCGCTCGCACGCATTCCCTGGTCAGGGCCGCTTCAGCAGCCGCCGGCGCGGGCCAGCGGTTGGCTCGCCTTGCGCCAGGAAATTCTGCGCAATCCGCAAAAGCGAATTGTGCAGGTGAGTGAAGGATCGGAGACTTTCGTGCTCCGCTTCTAGGCCGGCTTTTCTGTGATGCGATTCAGCGAAAAGGTTGCCTTTCTTGTTACGGAACGCCGTGGCCTGATGTGGAGCGTGGTCTTACTGATCGCGCTCATCAGTGTCGGCATTCTGATGGCGTTTTTACGGCTCGATACCGAAGTCCTCAATTTGTTACCGCAGGGATTTGATTCGGTCGAAGGCCTGAAGACCTACAACAGTGAGTTTGCGCAGACGCGCGAACTGACCTTCGCCCTTCTTTGTCAGCCCGAGGACGTGGATAAGCTGGAAGAATTCGCGCCGAAATTCGTCGAGAGACTGCGCGCGCAACCATGGTGCGTTCGCGTGCTGGCGGGTTCGCCCATGGAAACGCCGGATGGAGTGCGCGATCTGCAACGAATCGCCCTCCCGCTTCTGCTCAATCTCGAGCCGGAGGATTTTGATCGCGCGATTTCTTTGCTTCAACCCCAGAAAATTCAGGAACGCCTCGCGCAATTGCGTCGGGAAATCGAAAGCGGTTCGCCGCGGCCGGAAATAGAGCTGACGCTCGATCCACTCGGCCTAATCACGCCGTCGCTCAAGCCGTTTGCCGGCAACGCCGCGATGGAAACAGATCAGCCCCTGACTTCGCCCGATTCCACCATGCGCGTTTTTCCGATGGTCACGAATCAGCCAAGTATCAGCGCGTTTGATTGCCAGAAACTAATGAAGCAGGTGAATGCATTTCGCACACCCGCGCTGGAAGGCTGGGATGGCGGCAAACTTGAAGTATTCATCACTGGGCGTTCCGCTTATGTGGCGGAAATTTCGCTGAGCATGCGCCATGACATCGTTGCCACGGTGTTGAGTTCAATCGCGCTGGTCGGTGCCGTTTTTTTTATCGGATTTCGGCGGTGGCTCCCGTTGCTTGGAATGGGCTTCGCCCTTCTGCTTTGTTGTCTGATTGGACTCGCCGCTGGCCTCTTGATTTTTCACCGCCTCAACATGGTGACGGTCGGCTTTTGCGCGATTCTGGTTGGGCTCGGCGTTGATTTCGCCATTCTGATTTACGGCCGCTATCAGCAAGCGCGAAACGAAGGCGACGGACATCGCGTCGCCGTTGCCGACGCCATTCACAGTCTTGGCCGCGCCGTTTTCTTCGGCGCCTTAACCACCGCAATCGGTTTCCTAGCCCTCGTCCTAAGCAACTCTTCGGGATTTATTCAGCTCGGCGTCCTTATCGCCATCGGAATTTCCGCTGCCGGCCTATTAATGACGACGGTTTTTTTTCTGTTCGTGCCGCGAGGAAATGTTCCGTTGCGCAGCGATTGGATTTTAGGGGCAGTGAGAAATTATGTGCGTCGCATGCAGAGCCGCCCGCGGTCCATTCTCGCAATTAGCGCTCCCATTCTGATCGCGCTGCTGATTATTGCGATCGCTCCGCAAATTCCGCTCACCTTTGAGGCAAACGCGCGATCGCTGGAGCCGAAGAACAGTCGCGCCGGCACCGCGCTCAGTTTGATCATGCAGAAAATGCCGGTGCGCTGGGAACCAGTCCTTGGAATCGTCCGTGCCTCAACCGAACAACAGTTGCACGATTTCTGGAATGCGATTGCGCAGCACTGGGCCGAGCTGCAACGCGCCGGCAAAATTAAGAGCTTCTCCATTCCCAACGCGCTCGCCCTTTCACCGCGCGAAATGCAACACAATCGGCGAAAGCTGGCTTCGATTAACTTTGACGCGGCCCGAACCGCCTTGCAGAACGCGCTTACTCAAAATCGATTTAACCCCGACGCCTTCGCTTCCGCCTTCGAGTTACTCAACCAGCTCCAAGCGGCGGCTGCCCCTGATTACAAAATCCCGTCCTGGCGCACGCAATTGCCGCCGGGCTCAGCCTGGTGGTTTTTGGTCGAACGCTATTTCGCGCAGGATTCACTGACCACAACCGGCTTCGTCACCACCAACGCCCCGGTGGCGACGCAGGAACAAAAGAACGTACTCGCGCGCGAACTGCCAGTTACAGGAATCCCAATCACTCTCTCGGGCTGGAGTTATACCTTGACCGATCTGGTGCCGTGGTCGCATCGGCAGTTGCTCCTGATCAGTGCGTTGATGGCGATATTCGATGCCTCGCTTCTGGCGATTCTTTATCGTGACTTGCGTCTCTGGCTCGTGCAAGTGATAACGCTTGCGCTTGCGGTCGCGGCCATGATCGCTTCGATGAAACTGCTCAGCGTGCCGCTGAATTTATTAAATGTGCTCGCCTTCCGCCTCGTTCTTGCTATCGGGGTTGATTATGGAATCTACGTCTTGTTAGTTTGGCAGCGAAGCCACGATGTCGCGCGCGATCTTACCGGTGTAGTTAAACCAGTCGTGCTCGCGGGATTGACCGCCATCGCCGGATTCGGTTCGCTCGGCTGGGCGCATAATCCGACCTTGAGCGGGCTGGGGATTGCCTGCGCCATCGGCTTGTTCTGGAGCCTGGCCGCGACCATCTTCTTCACTTTGCCGGCGGCAGTTGCAGTTAAACCGAAGCTGCCGCGGGAACATTTCACTGAAGCGGAACTGGAACATGCGTAAAATAATTACCGTCATTTTTCTGGTGGCGTCGTTCGTCATTGGCGTGAAAGCCGAGCCGCTATCGCCTGCTGACATCAAGAGCTTGCTCGAACGTATTCGCGAGAAGCGCGCCGCAGCTCCAAGTATGCAGGCCGATTTCCAGGAACAACGAAAGGTTCACTTGTTGGACGAGCCGATTAACAGCAGCGGAAAAATTTGGTTTCAAGCCCCAAACAAATTCCGCGTCGAACGCAAGGGCAACGCCCCAAGCATTACCGTGAGTGACGGGCAACAGCTTTGGATTTATTACCCAAACTTCAAATCAGCCGAGCATTATTCATTGGCCAAACGCTCGCCGCTTGATGCCGCGATTTCCGCAATCACGACCGCGCTTAACTTGGAGAATGTCGAACACACCTTTCACATTATCGCCGCCAAAGGGGAAAAGGGTTACGACCTCGAGCTGACGCCGCGCAATCCATCGATGAAACGTATTTTCCAAAAGTTGTTGTTGCACTTGAGCGACGATCTCTTTGCCGAGCGCACGGACATGCTCCAGCCAAACGGCGACCAGATTGTGACGACCTACCAGAACCCGAACCATGCTGCAATCCCGGCCAGCCAGTTTGAGTTCACGCCTCCACCTGGCACCGAGATTTCCACACCGCTGGGCAAGTAGTTTCGCAAGGGCGAAGTGGCATCGGCATCTTGCCCACGAATTCTTCAGGACATCGGCTGGAAGCCGATGCCACTACCCAGCCAGGCGCAAATATGCCACTTCGACAAGTCTCGCCCGTTTAATGCTGGGAGTTGAGCGCCAGGCGGTTGAAGTTTGATGTTTATGAACGGATTGCAGGCGCCACGTCACAACCAATGAAAATCCTGAAATTTGGTGGCTCTTCGCTTGCCACAACAGATTGCATCCGAGGCGTTGCCAAAATTGTCTTGGACGAAGCACGGCGGGGACCAGTCATTGTAGTGGTTTCTGCCTTTCAAGGCGTGACTAATCAGCTTCTTGAGTGTGCGCGTTTTGCAGCAAAGGCTAATCGGCGTTCCGAGGCAGCGTGGAAGAAAATTGTTCATCGTCACCGTTCCGCCATCGATGATCTGCTTGGCCAACGAGGTGGTGTTCGTCTCCGATCGCAAGTCGACACATTGGTCGGTGAGTTACATGAGATTCTTCATGGCATTCAGCTTCTGGGTCATGGTCCACCACGAGCTCTCGATCTTGTGGCAAGTTTCGGAGAACGACTGTGCGCGCTGATCGTGGCGGCACATCTTAACCGGTTTCAGCTCGCCCGGTTTGTTGATGCCCGGCAATTCGTAGTTACGGACGACCAATTTACGAACGCGAACGTGATTTTCGGAAAGACCAATCGCATAGCTCGACAATATTTTGCCGAATCGTTAAGATCTAGTGGACGTCGGCCAATTCCGGTTGTGACTGGGTTTATCGGAGCGACCAGCGACGGTCAAACGACGACGATTGGTCGGAATGGCTCTGATTACACCGCGGCCATTCTGGGCGCGGCGCTTGGCGCCTCCGCAATCGAGATCTGGACCGACGTTGATGGTGTGTTGAGCGCTGATCCGAATGAAGTTTCGGCAGCGTTCGTATTGCCCGATATCACCTACGAAGAAGCGATGGAGTTGTCGTATTTCGGCGCCAAAGTGCTTCACCCTGCCGCAATTGCTCCCGCTGTCGCGAGCGGGATCCCGCTGCTGGTCAAGAATACTTTCCGGCCGGAGGCACCGGGCACCCTTATTTCTCGCAATGGCGGAAACGGCGATCGACTGGCGAAGGGAATTAGCTCCATTTCGGGGCTGACTCTTTTGACCCTTCGCGGTCTGAGCATGGTTGGTGTCCCCGGAAATGCCGCGCGACTATTTCGCGCTCTGGCATCTCGCGGCGTCAACGTTATCCTGATCTCCCAAGCCTCCTCCGAGCACACAATCTGTTTTGCCGTGCGTGAAACGGACGCAACTGCGGCGACTGCGGCGGTGCGAGAGGAATTTCGATTGGAGCTCCATCACAAGTTGACCGCGCTAGACGAAAAACCCAATCAGACCATTATCGCGGTTGTCGGTGACGGGATGAGAGGACACCCCGGTGTTTCGGGCAAAATGTTCGGGGCGCTTGGCCGGCACAACATAAATATTAGTGCGATCGCGCAGGGCGCGTCCGAGCGCAACATCTCTTGCGTTATCGATACCGCGCAGCAGACGCGCGCTCTGAACATTATTCACGGGGCTTTCTTCGAAAGGCGTAAACGGCTGAGTCTTTTCGTCATCGGCACCGGGAACATTGGTGGAACGCTTCTCCGTCAACTGCATGAGCAACGGCCATATTTGGTTTCACGCGGATTCGATGTCTCGGTGATTGGCTTGGCAAATAGTAAACGATTTGTGCTCGATGCCGGTGGAATCAATCTTGGGCGCTGGCGCGAGAAGCTGGCCACGTCGCGACGACGAATAGATCCACGTGTTCTCGCGCGCGAGATTGCAAAGCTGCAGTTGACCGATGCTGCGGTTGTCGATTGCACGGCCGCCGACGCGATCGTGCAGGCGTATCCGGACTTTGTCCGAGCGAATCTGCACATAATCACACCAAATAAACGGGCCAACGTCCTGCCGTGGGGCCAGTACCTATCTCTCATGAATCTTCTACAAAAGCAGCAAGTCTACTTCTTCGATGAAGCGAACGTTGGCGCCGGGCTACCAATCATGTCCACCATTCGCGACCTGATCGCTAGCGGGGATGTAATCAGGAAGGTCGAGGGTGTCTTTTCCGGGACGCTCAGCTTTCTCTTCAATAGTTTTGATGGAACCATTCCCTTTAGTTCACTTGTGCGAGCGGCCTACCAGGATGGTCTGACCGAACCGGATCCGCGCGAGGATCTGTCCGGTCAGGACGTCGCTCGAAAACTACTCATTCTCGCGCGCCAGACCGGATCGAAAATGGAAATAGCGGACGTTCGCGTCCAAAGTCTGGTTCCGCAGAATTTGACGAACGGATCATTTTCACAGCGATCTTTCACCTTATTGGCTAAGCACGATTCGAAAATGGCGGAACGATTGAAGCGTGCGCAATCGCACAACGCCGTACTGCGATACGTAGGCACGCTTGAAGGCTCTTTCGCTCGCGCTGGGATCAAGGAATTTCCTCGCGATCATCCAATCGCCGCGACCAAGGCGAGCGACAACATCATCGCTTTCACGACGAAGCGTTATGCGCGCACGCCGCTTGTGGTTCAGGGGCCTGGAGCAGGGGCCGATGTTACCGCAATGGGTGTATTTTCCGACATCCTTAAATTGCTCAATTATCTGCCTCACTAAACAGATTCTCATTGCGCAGGTCTTAGGTTATTTTTTGCCTTCCAATTGGTCCACCAACGCACCTGCGTCGTAAACCTTTCGCAACGCTTCGCTGATGGCGGCGGAATCAACGCTGACGGCGCGCGCTTGTTTGTCGGAGAAAATGCAATCAAGCACGAGTGATTGAATGTTGCCGTCGAAAATGATGCCGACGAATTCGTTCATTTTGTTGACGACCGGACTGCCGCTGTTGCCGCCGATGATATCCGCGTCGGAAACGAAATTAAACCTGGTTGTCAGATTCAATTGCGCTTTGCGCTCGATCCAGCGCTGGGGGAGGTCGAAGGGCGGCCGATTATCATGCTCGGCGGAGCGCTGATAGAGTCCGGCGAAGTCCGTAAAAGGCGGAATTTGTTTGTCATCTTCTTCATAGCCGATGACTTTTCCATAGGATAAGCGCAACGTGAACGTTGCATCCGGATAATTGCTCATCCCTTCCACCGCGAAACGCGCCTTCGCGATTTCGGCGTAGGCTTGCCGCTTGATTTCCTCCTGCGCGTCGTGGGCTCTGCGTGCTTCCCGAGCCGGTGCATCGATCGTTCGCGCAAGATCAAGCATTGGGTCGTGGGCCGCCTCTAACGCCGCCGGGTTTTTCGCGTAAAGATTTTTTCGAAAGTCGACACCTTTCAATTTTGTTCCGCTGATCAATTCTATCGCGCGTGCCTGCGGCGATTTGCCGGCGAGGACGTGCTTCACCAACGGATCGTTACCACCAAATCTCTCGGCAAAATCGATGAGCGAATCTGTGAGTCGAAGAATCTCGTAATCATCGTAGACCGGTTCGCTGGAGAAAAGCTCCAACTCGAGCGACTCTTTCGCGCTATCGCGAAATGCCGCGATCCGTTCGCCGTTTGATTTGGCGCGCTCGTCGATCGCACGGGTCAGTAAGCGTGCGTATTTGAACAGCGTGCCGTAGAACGCGCGCGGGCCGCGATAACCAACGGTGCCGGGGCGCTCCTGTTCCAGATAATCATAACGGAGCGCAATCTTGACTAATTCCGCCTGCGCCTTCTTGATGCGATTGTATGCCCCGGTTGTCGATTTCAACTTCTGGTCGCGCGAAATCGCGTCGCGCAATTTCTTTTCGCGCGCTTCAATTGCGCTCCAGATCTCCGGATCAAACAGAGCCGCAACATAACCATCGTAGCGTTTGCGATTATTTTGATCGCCATAGAAATCGTCTCGCGCTCGTCTCGCATTTTCAAACGAGCGTTGTCCCCAGGCATTCAGCAATACTTCGCGCCGGTTAAACATCTGGAGCCAGGTCGGCACTTCGCGATCGCGGCGATCGGCCAGCTCATCGACAGTAAGTTGACGGTCGGTTCGCCCGGGACTTCCGCTAACGAAAGTTAGTTCGCCATCGCTCGGTCCACCCGAATTCCATTTTAAGTAGTGCTCGATCTTGGCGGGCTGCCCGTTTTCATAAGCCCGGAAAATGCAGATATCGAGATCGAAGCGGGGATATTCGAAATTGTCCGGATCGCCGCCGTAAAAAGCCATCTGCTGCTCGGGCGCGAAAACAATCCGGACGTCGTCGTAACGTTTGTAACGATAAAGATGATACGCGCCGCCTTGATAAAGCGTGACGACGTCAGAGCGCAGACTGGTTTTGTCTTTGCTTTCTTTTTCGATCTGCGCAATCGCGTTCTCGCGCGCCTTGCCGGCGGCGTCGGGAGACATGTCGATTTTTACCGGAGCGTTTACCCGCGCGGTTACGTCTTCGATTGAGATCAGCACGTTAAGTTCGAGATCGGCGCATTTGATTTCTTCCGCGTTCGCCTTCGCATAGAAACCTTCCTTCAAATAATTGTGCTGCTCGCTCGACGCTTTTTGCAGCGCATCCGCGCCGACGTGATGATTGGTAATGCAGAGTCCGTCAGCGGAAACAAACGAACCGCTGCCGCCAGAATTGAAACGCACGCTCGCTTTTTGCAGATGCTCAAGCCACTGCGGAGTGGGTTCGAATTGATAATTTTCCTTGAGTTGCCTAAGCGGCGGATTGTTGAACAGCCACATCCCTTCATCAGCCTGGGCGGAAATTGTGGTGGCAACCAGCATGGCAAAGACAATTCGGAGCGGAATCATCGCCGAATGTAAAATGCGAATGGCGTTAATAAAAAGGTTGCTTTGATTTCGCAAAGTGGGCAACTCAACGAGGAATATGTCCTATGGTGGCCGCAAATATCCTGATTTGCCTCGTTACCAAACTAACTACCTGCTCGATCATCTTATCCGCAAACTGGAGAAATCTGTTGTCGAAGAGGGCGCCTGCGCGAACGCATGACCCAAGCTCGGTTGGCGGAGAGGGCAAAACAGAACAGCCACCTAACAGCGTCGGCGGTTCGGGGGACCGACACTCCTTCAAAAGTAGTTCTCGCTACTATTGCACGGACATAGTTCATTCCAGTCGTGCCAAAGAAAAATTCAGATGGTTCGCACCGCTCCAGAGTGCTGATTTTGGTGGATGAATCGAACGTCGGCAGTTCGGTAAGAACAGCGGGCCGCGGCCTTGATTGGATCAAGTTGCGCGATTTCCTGGCCGGGCCGGCCACTGACCGCGACTTAATCGAGATGGTGGTTTATGCCGGTTTGCCGCCGGCGACTCCAGCATGGCAGGAGGAACGCGATAAGAAAAACAAGTTCGTGCACTGGCTCCGCTCCAATGGATTCATGGTCGTGACCAAAGATGGGTCGCCCGCCGAAGAAGGGCATTACAAGGCGAACGTAGATGTGATGATGGCGATAGACGCAATCGAGCTTTCCGTCGAGATGCGACCCGATCTTGTTATCCTCGTGACCGGTGACGCCGATTTCGCATATCTCGCCATCAAATTGCGGCGACACGGGATCCGGGTGGAAGTGGCTTCGGTCGCGGCAAATCTTGGGAACACATTGCGATCGGCCGCGAACGACGTGATTGACCTGGCGCCCTTGCTTCGAACCTTCGAGATCAACGTCCAGGATTCTGCGTCGCGGCCGCGTGCGCAACTGCAGCAGAGACGCCGGCCCCGGTTTCGTCCGCTCGCGCCCGGAAGCGGCTAACAGAACGTAGATCGAGGCGAGAGCATTCCCGAAAATGAGAAGTGGCGTTTTCTCCTTTTCGGGCGATACTGGCTGAAGTTTTTCTGCTGCGATTTTCCGAAGCGCGACCTGGCCATATCTCGCCTTGGAAATTAATCCTCGTCAGCCGTTTGACTTACCTGAATCGATTATGAACGCCGAACTCGTCAAAGCCGCCACTGAAGTAGTCCACAATCAGCAAATTCTTGTGAACATCGTTTCACGTCGTGTCCGTCAACTCACCCTCGGGCATCGTCCACTCGTCGAGTTCGCTCCCGGAATGGGTCATGCCGACATAGCTTTGACTGAAATCGCGAACGGCAAGCTGATCTTCGAGTCCACGTTTGGCCAGAACGGCGATACGCCTCCGCAAGTTGTTCCATTTCCGGGAATCACGACAGGAAAGAAAACGAAAAAGGCCGCGTAGAACATCGCGAGCCTGCCGGTGGGTTATCAGTACCCCGGGGTGAAGCGAAAAAGCTTGGAACTGCGTGTGGGAGGCTGAGAGTTAGGACCCATGGGACACAGTCAAGGCAGAGACAACGTTAGGAAACGCGCGGCACGTCGGAGAAAAACCGAGCGCCTCGCGCTTGCAAAGAAAAAACAGAAGCAAGCGAAATAACTTCACCGCGGCGGTCAGAGTCGGAAGAAAGAGCCGCGGCTTCGAAGCGAGGCGGCCATTTCCTGGCGGTGTTTTCGCGCGCGAAATTTTCGTCGCCCTATCTAATATAGGATGATGTCCTCAACGTCCCGTTCCGGACTTACTCTGCATACCAGCAACCGTTTCGAGCGGCTGGCCGACCAGCTGTCCAAGCTCATCGCCGATCCACTTCGCTCGCCTCTCCTGCCGGAAATTATCGTCGTGCAAAGCAACGGCATGCGCCGCTGGCTCGAACAACAGATCGCAGACCGCCACGGCATTTGCTCGAACGTGCAGTTTCCGTTTCCACAAAAATTCTTTCACGATCTTTTGCAGAGCGCTTTCCCTCAATCCGAAGCGACGAATCTTTTCGATCAGGAGGTGATGACGTGGCGGATCATGAAAGATCTGCCGCGCCTTGTTACTCATCCGGAGTTCGCTGCGGTCGCCAATTACCTCCGCGGCGAACGCACTGAATTGCGCGCCTATGAGCTAGCCCGAAGAATCGCTCACGTTTTCGACCAATACGTCGTCTTTCGCCCGAAAATGATTTTGGATTGGGACACGGGCGAGGGGAAGGATTGGCAGCCGATGCTCTGGCGCGAATTGCAGCGAGCCGCTCCCAGCCGGCACCAGGCCGCGCTCGGATCGCAATTGATCGATGCACTCAAGCGTAACCGCGCGCCGGTCCCGGAGCGCGTCTCGATCTTCGGGGTCTCGACCCTGCCGCCGTTTTACATCTCGCTCATCAGCGAGATTTCCGCGCGCTGTCCGGTCCATCATTTTGTGATGGAACCGACGCCGCTTTGGTGGGGCGATATTCGTTCGAAACGGGAAAAAGCACGAGCGAAACAACCAGAGTTGTTCGGATTTGACGAGGACGAAGCAGGCGATAACGAGTTGTTAGGCGCGAACGGAAAAGTCGGTCGCGACTTCTTGAATCTCATCGCTGAGCTCACGCCGGTGGCGGAGCATGAAGATTTCATTTCGCCGGCGAAGACGGAATCCGGAGCGGTGCCGGTGTTGCTGGAAATTCAAAGCGACATCTTCGAACTGAAATCTGGCCCGGCCAAAGTAAAGCGATCCGTCGCGCCCAGCGATCGCTCCCTGCAAATTCATTCCTGCCACAGCATCGTGCGCGAGCTCGAGGTTTTGCACGATCACCTGCTCGATCTCTTTCAGGAGGATTCTGCGCTGAAGCCGAAAGACATCATCGTGATGATGCCGGACGTGTCTGTTTATGCGCCCTTCATCGATGCAGTGTTTGGCGTGCCGGAGAACCCGAAGCAGAAAATTCCGTACTCGACTGCTGACCGGGAAGCACGCGCCGGCAGCGGAGTCATCGACACATTTTTTCGCATCTTGGAAATTTTGCCGGGACGCTTCACGGCAAGCGAAGTTTTTGCGATTCTGGAAGCACCGGCAGTGCAGCGCTGTTTTGGAATTGCGCCAGCAGAGATCGAAATAATTCAGCGCTGGGTGGACGAGTGTGCGATCCGTTGGGGAATCGACGCGCAACATCGGGGGCGGCTAGGCTTGCCCGCCTTTGCAGAAAACAGTTGGCGGCACGGTCTTGACCGAATGCTGCTGGGGTCGGCGCTGCGGCCGAAGAACCGCCAATTGTTCAAGGAAATTTTGCCCTTCGATGAAATCGAAGGTTCGAATACGGAACTCCTCGGAAACTTCCTCGAATTTGTGGAGCGGCTTTTTTCGCGTGCGAATGAATTTAGCAAACCGCGCCCGCTCTCGGAGTGGCAACGCGATTTGCGCGAAACACTCGATGCGTTTTTCGCCGCGGACGAGGCGGCGCAACGCGAATTAAATCGACTCCGCGCTGCCATCGCCGCCCTCGGTGAAATCGGCGCTGCCGCGCAAAATGAATGCGCGGTGCCGCTCGATGTCGTGGTGGCGCAACTGGAATATTCTCTCGAAGAATCGAGCAGCGGCGCTGGTTTTCTTTCTGGGAACCTGACCTTTTGCGCGCTCAAGCCGATGCGCAGCGTTCCGTCCAAAGTCGTATGTCTACTCGGGCTAAACGATACCGCATTTCCGCGGCACGATCGCGCCCCGGGTTTTGATCTGCTGGCGCAATACCCTAAACGCGGAGACCGAAACATTCGCGACGGCGATCGCGCGCTTTTTTTGGAAGCGCTTCTTTCGGCGCGCGAAGTTTTTTATCTCAGTTACATCGGACAATCACTGCGCGACAACCAGCCCCTTCCGCCGAGCGTATTGGCGAGCGAACTGCTCGATTACATTGCGGAAAATTTTCACGTAGCGATCGACCAGTTCGTAATCAAACATCCGCTGCAAGCCTTCAGCCCACGCAATTTTCAAAATAACGGCCGCTTGTTCAGTTACTCGGCGGACAACTGCGCGGCGGGAATTGTCTTGGAAAAGGATCGTCGCGAGCCACTGCCGTTTTTCGATCAACCCCTGAGCGAGCCGGATGAGAAATGGTACGAGGTGGAAATTGCGCGGCTGGTGGAATTTTTTTCCCATCCCGCGAAATTTTTTGTGCGGCACCGACTGGGAATCGAACTGCCGCGCGACCGCGAAGAAGCAGACGATCGCGAACCGTTCGCGCTGGATTCGCTCGATCGCTACGGCATTGAACAGCAATTGCTGGACGATGCGCTTAACGGAGTTGTTCCGGAAAGCGCACTTGCGTCGGTGCGGGCCTCGGGCGTTTTACCGCCGGGCGGAACAGGCGACGTGATTTTTGATGAGTTGTGCACGAACGTGACGACGTTCGCCGACACCATTCGTCAGCAGGTGGCAGTGCAGCAACCGGCAACGATTATTCGTGCGGACATTGGCGATTTTACTTTGAGCGGTCGAATCGATCGTGTCCGTGGCGACACTCTGCTGCATTACCGGCTAACGAGATTAAAAACGAAGGATTTCGTGCGCATCTGGATCGAGCACTTGGCGCGGAACCTGACCGAGCAGAAACCGGCGTTGCTTTTCGGAAAAGAAGGAGATGAGATCGCCGGCTACGAATTTCCGCCGATGGAAAACGCGCGCGAAGTTCTGACTGATTTGCTTACAATCTACTGGGGCGGTCTGTGCGAGCCGCTGCAATTATTCCCACGAAGTTCTTGGACTTTTGTGGAAAAAATTTTTGCCGGGAAAGATCGGGAGCGCGCACGTTACCTGGCGGGAAACGATTGGAAGAGCAACGAGAACGACGAAAAGAGCAGGGGCGAGCGTGATGATGCCTACATCAAGTTGGCGTTCCGCAATCGAGACGACGCGCTCGATGAAGAGTGGGAAAGGATCAGTCTTTGTGTTCTTGGGCCAATTTTCTCTAGGCGCAAACGGCAATGAAACCCGAATTCAATGCCGCCCAAAGTCCCCTGGAAAAAGGGTTCACCGTTATCGAAGCGAGCGCGGGCACGGGAAAGACGACGACGATCTCCGCCATTGTTTTGCGCTTGCTGGCAGAGCAGGGGATCCCGATCGAGCAAATTCTGGTAACTACCTACACCGAGCTGGCGACGGCGGAACTGCGTGGTCGGATTCGGGAAACAATCACGGACGCGCTGGCGCAGACGCGTCTGCCCTTCGTTGCGGAGATCGTCAAAAGAGTCACGGACCGAAAGCAATTCGAGCTCAGACTGAAACTCGCGCTGCAGAGTTTTGATGAAGCTTCAATTTTTACCATCCACAGTTTTTGCGCGCGAGTTCTGGCCGATCGCGCGTTTGAAAGCGGTATGCCTTTCGAGACCGAGTTGGTGGCGGATCAATCTCGCTTTTTGCATGAAGTTGTGGACGATTTTTGGCGCGCAAATTTCTACAACGACGACACCATTGTGGCCGGGGTGTTGCGCGCGCGGTTGACGCCGGCGCATCTGGTTGAGTTACTCACGCAGCTGACAAACAATCCAACGCTGCGCGTTTGGCCGCCCGCGGAAGATCGCGTGGCTCTGGAAAGGAGAATTACCGAACTGTGCCAGGCGGGAGGCGATGGCGAGGAACTGACAGCATTGGCAGAACGTTTCGTTATTTCGCTCGAGTCGAACTTTTGTGAATGGGCGCGCGCGGAATTGCGCCGGCGAAAGACGGATCGCCAAGTGCAGTCGTTTGACGACATGCTCACCCGCCTGGACGAAGCACTGCGGGGCGAGCGAGGGAGCGAGCTGCGGAAGAGTTTGCGCGAGCGTTTCCCCGTCGCGCTGGTGGACGAGTTCCAAGACACCGACCCGGTGCAGTATTCGATCTTCTCGCAAATTTACCGGGGAAGCGACGCCTCCGTATTTTTTATCGGCGATCCCAAACAGGCGATTTATGGATTTCGCGGCGCCGACGTTTTCACTTATTTAAAAGCGGCAAAAGTTGCGAACCGCCGTCATACCCTTGGGCAGAATTGGCGATCGGAGGCGAAGTTGGTCAATGGAGTGAGCGCGATTTTCAGTCGGCGCACCGATTCTTTTGTCATTGAAAGCATCGAGCTTTCGCCAGTGACAGCATCGGGAAAAGCCGATGCCGAGGCCCTTACGATTGGTGATCAGCGGGCTCAACCGCTGCATTTCTGGATCGCGGCCTCTGGCGACAGGGCGCGAATGGGAAAAGTGGTGGCCGCGGAAATTGCATCATTGCTGACCAGTGAAACGAAGATCGGGACAAGGAAAATTGAGCCGCGCGACATCGCGGTTCTGGTGAATAATAACACACAGCCAGTCGGGGTTCAGCGAGCGCTGGCGGATTATCGAATTCCATCGGTCGTTTACAGTGCGGCCAGCGTTCTCAAATCCGGCGAGGCCTTGGAGTTGTTGCGTGTGTTGCTGGCAGTGGCGCAGCCGACGCACGAGAAAATTGTTCGGGCCGCGCTGGCGACAGAGACGTTCGGCTTAAATGCGAGCGCGCTGGAAAGTTTATTGGACGACGAATCCGCGTGGGAAGCGACGCTTAATCGCTTTGCCGATTACCACATGTGGTGGCGGGACCAGGGTTTCGTGCAAATGATGCGAGAGCTGCTCGTTCGCGAGAAGGTGCGATCGCGTTTGCTCCACTGGCGGGACGGCGAACGTCGACTGACGAACATTTTGCATTTGATCGAACTGTTGCATGCCGCTTGTGTGGAAAATCGCTTCGGCATTGATGGGCTGATCAAGTGGCTGGCGCGGCAAATTTCGCTCGGCGGCGAACTGAAAGACGAACATGAATTGCGTTTGGAAAGTGACGAAGACGCAGTCCGGATTGTCACGATTCACAAGAGCAAAGGGCTCGAGTACGGCGTCACGTTTTCGCCGTTTGTGCGCAAGGAACCATGGAGCGGGGCAAAGGAATTCTTGAAGTTTCATGAAGACGACAAAATTGTGCTCGACCTGGAAGAATCGGCGGAGCACAAAAGAATCCGGAATCGCGAAGAGCTGGCAGAGTCTGTTCGGCAACTCTATGTCGGGCTTACGCGGGCAAAACATCGCAGCTATCTGATTTGGCAGGAAAGTAGTAGAAAATCCAAATCGGCGCTGGCCTGGCTGTTTTCGGAGGAAGAATCAGCCGACGCATTTCTCGAGGAAAAAGGCGAGTCGAACACGAGCGGACGCGTGCGGGCTGCATTTGGGGAAAGCGACGTAATCGCGGTTGAAGATTTGCCCGAAGGCAGAGAAAATGTTTTTGCACCGACACCGGCGTTACCAACACCACTGGCGCCGCGAGTTTTCAATGAGGAGATCGATCGGAGCTGGCGAATCTCGAGTTTCAGTTCGTTGATCAGCGGGCGAATGGAAGATCCGGAGACACCGGATTACGATAGAATGGAACCCGGGGTCGAGAGTGTAGAAGAGCCCGTCCTGCCGACACAGGGAATTCACGCTTTTCCCGGCGGGATGCGAGCCGGGACCTGCCTGCATTTAATTCTGGAGGAACTCGATTTCGCCGATCTTTCGCAACTGCGGCCGCTGGTGGCAAGAAAGCTGGGCGATTTTCATTTCGACACCTTTGTTGAAGTGGTGTGCGATATTTTGGCGAGGACGTTGCGGGTTCCGCTGGGCGAGGATGGCTTTATGCTTTCGCAAATCTCGCGCGCGTCACGTTTGTCGGAACTGGAGTTCACTTTTCCGATTACAGCATTGACCACCGCGCGTCTGCGCAAGGCGTTTCAGGTGGAGGAGTTGCCGCTCGCGATCGATCGCCTGCAGTTCGCGCCAGCCAACGGATTCATGAAAGGATTCATCGATTTGGTTTTTGAGCACGCGGGACGTTTCTATTTTGTCGATTGGAAATCGAATTGGCTGGGGACCGACTCTGGCAGTTACGCGCCTGAGAATATTGCTACGGAAATGGCGCGGAATTTTTACAATTTGCAGCTGAGCATTTATGCGGTGGCGCTGCATCGTTATTTACAACGGCGCCTCCCCAGTTACGAATACGAGAGGAATTTCGGGGGAGCGTTCTATATTTTTCTGCGCGGAATCGATCCTGGGAAACTGGACAACGGGATATTTTTCACGCGCCCGCCACGCAAGTTTGTGGAACAACTGGATGACGTTTTTGATGGCAACTCCTGAGCTCGAAGTTCACTTCATCGATCAGCATTTTGCCGCGTTGATGAACCGGTTGGCAAAGGTTTCATCGCCGGAACTGGAGTTGGCCGCCAAACTGGTCAGCAATTTTCGCGAGCGCGGAGATGTTTGCGTAGCGCTGCCAGCGATTACTTCCACCGATGCGTCAAAAATCGGAGGTCCGGATGTTCCGCCGCTGAAAAATTGGGTAAGAAAATTGCGCGCCTCAGGAGTAGTGGGCGGGCCGGGAGAATTCACACCGCTCATATTAGATAAGGCGGACCGGCTTTACCTTCAGCGTTACTGGAAATATGAGGACGACCTGGGACGCAATCTTCAGGCGCGCCTGAGGGATAATCCGATGCGCGACTTCAACCGAACAGAGCTGGCCAAAAATCTTGAGAAACTGTTTCCCGCGCAGTCTGATTTGCAAAAAGTCGCAGCATTCGTCGCGGCAACCTCGCACCTCTGCGTCATTTCGGGCGCGCCCGGCACGGGAAAAACGCGCACTATTGTCTTGATTTGCGCGCTCCTGATCGCGCTTGCCGGAAAACGGGAGCTCAATTTCGCGCTCGCCGCTCCAACCGGCAAAGCGGCGGCGCGACTTAAGGAAACAATCGCGCAAACGCGGTTCTCGCTGCGGCTGCCCGATGAGGTAAAACTTCCGGCGGATGCATCAACCATCCAGCGGTTACTCGGCGCCAAAGGCGATTCGCCGCATTTTCGGCACGACGCCAAGAATCCGCTGCTGGCGGATGTCGTGATTGTAGACGAGGCATCGATGATCGACCTGGCGCTATTGGCGAAGCTGTTCGATGCGGTCCGGCCGGATGCGCGCGTTATTCTGGTTGGCGACAAGGACCAGCTCGCGTCGGTAGAAGCGGGAAGCGCCTTTCGCGACATTTGCACGTCCGGTCTAGAGCCCGGAATCTCTGCCTCGTTGGCAGAGGCCTTCGCGAAATGCACGGGCGAGGAATTGGAGGGCACGAGTGCGAGCGAAGCGCCGATTCATCCCGTCGTAGTTGAATTACGGCGCAACTATCGTTTTACGTCCGAAAGGGGAATTGCCGAACTAAGCAGCGCTGTCAATCAGGGCGATGCCGAAGGCGCAATCGCGGTTTTGAAAAACGGTGGCCGAATTCGCTGGCGGCCAACGCCGTTGGTAAAAAAATTTGAGCGAGAACTGCGCGAGCGCGTCTTGCCGCGATTCGAAAAGTTCTTAACGCTGACCGATCCGGCGGACGCCTTGAATCAACTGGCGGAATTCGCAGTCTTGTGCGCGTTGCGTCGGGGACCGTTCGGCGCGGAAACAGTAAATGGGTTGCTGGAGCGGATGTTGTGGGACATCGGAAGAGTCGAAGGTGATGGGCGTTATCATGGGGGAGAGCCGGTGATCATTGTGCGAAACGATTACAATGTCGGCCTTTTTAACGGCGATCTCGGGATCGTACTGCCAGACCCCACCAGTGGCGAGCTGCGGGTTTTCTTTCGCGGCGAAGGCAGCGATGTGCTCAATTTTGCGCCAGGGCGTCTACCGGCACATCAACCGGCTTTTGCTTTGACGGTGCACAAAAGCCAGGGATCAGAGTTTCGTGATGCGCTAGTCATTTTACCGGAAAGAGACGCGCCGGTGTTGACGCGCGAGCTGCTTTATACAGGAGTAACCAGGGTGCGTGAGACAGTGGAAGTGTGGGCCACGGAGCATATATTGAGGCAAACCATCGAACGAAAAATAGAGCGGAGTTCGGGATTGCGGGACCGACTTTGGAAGAAAGACGGCGGCAGTTAATTATTGACTTCACTGGCCTAAATTTGAGACCGTCACGCGTGAATCTGAGACAACCATCTGGGAAATAATGGTTGAAAAACCGACAACTCACCGTGGGATTGAGGACGGAAGCGGCCCAGTTTTTTGATCTGCTACGTTCAGAACGATGCCAGTCAGCCAGCCAATCACGCGAGAGAATCGAGTGATTTTTTCGAGCGACGAGCGCGGATTCACCGCCAAAGAAGTAGTCGATTGCGCGCTCGTGCGTGGCGAAATCGATCCGCTGTGGAAAGATTTCTTGCGTGTGGCTGAGTGCGATCGTCTGGCGAACGAACGGGAATTGGAACTGGATGATTCCGCGCTCGATTCTGCGGCGATTGCGTTTCGTTACAAACATGACCTGATCACGGCGGAGGAAACCGAGCGATGGCTCGAGGATCGGGGAGTTTCCCTGGCCGAATTCAGTGAATATTTTGCTCGCCAATATTGGGGCCGCTCTTACAGCGGCACAGTCGATCCACCCAAATCCAGGTATCAAACGGCGTCGCCGGAAGAGAAAGATCTTTTTCTAGTTGATTTGATTCTCTCAGGCTCACTGGATCGAATGGCGGAGCGACTAAGTTATCGAGTTGCCGCGCGAGCAGCTGATCCCAGCGATAACAAGGCGAGCGTGGATGAAGAGCGCGCCCGATTCTTGTCGGCGGCAAAAATTGATTCGGCTGATCTGGCCGATTGGCTGGCGCACCTTGGCCGGGACGAGGAATGGCTCGAGGAAATACTCGCGGCCGAGGCGGTCTATCAGCGGCGTGTTTCGCAAATTCTTACTGAACAGGCGTTGCAGAAGGAGCTGGGGCCGATGCAACTGAATCTCACGCGCTTTCAGCTCGAAACGGTCGAAGTCGATTCACGCGATGCCGCGGCGGAAGTAGTCGCCTGTGTGCGGAACGACGGCATGGAAATGAGCGAAGTGGCCGAAGAAAGCCGTTATCCGTTTCACCGCAGCGAAGTTTTGCTGGAGGACACTCCCTCGGAACAGCAGCAACGATTCTTGAGTGTAAAGGCCGGAACACTGTTGGATCCCATTCCGCGAGGCGACGCTTTCGAAGTTTGGCGGGTGAAAACGCGAACGGAACCGTCTTTGCAGGACCCGGTTATTCGTGCGCGCCTTGAGAGCCGAATTGTCGACCGCTGTTTCAGTGAATTGCTAAGTAAATACGTTGATTGGAAACTCTTTCTGCCTCCGAACGAATGAATACCAAAGATGTCGATTTGCTGCGGCGTTCCGACCTCTTTCGGTTTTTACCCGACGAGCATTTCGAGAAAATCCGGCCGCTGCTTCAAGAGGAACGGCATGACTTTGGCGATTTGATCGTCAAGCAAGGCGATCCCGCCAGCGCCTTTTATATTTTAATTTCGGGACGCGCCCGGGTTGTAAAGTCGGGAGCTAACGACGGCGAGGAGATTGTTCTGGCTACGCTTCGGCCCGGAGACAGCTTCGGCGAGGCAGCGCTCACGGAAGGCGGGACGCGGACAGCGACAGTTCGGTGCAGCACCTCGGTGGAAGTGTTGCGACTGGATCGGGCCGAATTTCTCGCGCTCACCGAAACGGCTCCAGAATTTAAAGAGTACATGCAGGTGACGCGACGCGCGCGGACACTGCAGAGTTTCCTCTACGAATTCAGTAATTTCGGGCGACTGCCGACGCTCGCGCTTCGAGAAGTAATCGAGAAACTCGAGCGAGTTCAATTTCGAAAAGGCAACCTTATTATTAAGGAGGGCGACTCCGCTGGACCGATGTACATCCTGGAGAAAGGACGGGCCCGCGCTTTTACGCAGAACAATGGCGCGCAGGTGAATCTCGCATTTTATCGGGATGGCGACTTTTTTGGCGAGCTCTCGATTTTGAACGGCTCGCCCCGAGCGGCCTCGGTCGAAGCATATTCGGATTGTGACCTTCTCGCGCTCGATCCGGATGCCGTCCGCAGTTTGAGGCAGAGCTATCCCGAATTCGGCAAGTTGCTGGAGGAACGGCTGGCGCAATACAAAGCTAAAACCGAAGCGCGCATTCCCCTCGATTTCACCGAGGAATTGGTTCCGGCCGAAACGCTGGCGCACAACAAAGTCGCGCTCGATGGGAAATTCGCGGTCAAAGAAAAGGAGGGCGCGGAGGCGCCGTTTGCCGACGACGAGGGACATTTCCGAAAAAAGAAGCGCCGCATCCGCAAATTCGAGCACATCACGCAGATCGATGAAATGGACTGCGGCGCGGCCAGTCTGGGCATGATTTGCCGCCACTTCGGGCGCAAGGTCAGTCTCGCGCGCATCCGACAGCTTTGTCACACCGCCACCGATGGCACGAGTTTGAAAGCGCTTTGTCGCGCGGCGGTCGAGCTCGGTCTGGCGGCGCGAG
>QHRO01000263.1 GCA_003220155.1 Verrucomicrobiota bacterium | reverse complement strand
GTATCATTACAATTGTCCGATGGATCGCCGGTTTTTCGCTGCCACCGGTCTCGAGCCGGCAGCGTTGCGTGACTTTATTTCCACCGGCGCCGACGATGTTGAGGTGGCGAGTTGGATGCGTGCGCATACGAAGACGCCGCCGGGGAAGATAGCCGCCTGGAGTCGCCGCTTCCGCGCGAATCCCCTCTGGCGGCTGCTTGAGTTCGAGGACTGGCTGCACAAAATGTGGCAGCGTCGCGGGCGGAACTGAGTGGATTAGGTGGTTCTGACTGGAATGTTTTTGTGCGTACTTTGCAAAAAAGCGACGAGCGCTTCGTTTCCGAAGCGCCCGTCATGATTTGATGGCGGTAAGCCGAATTCTGTCCGATTGATTTCTCAACCGGGACGATCATTTATCTCATCAAGATTTCTCCAGATGCCGATAAACGCCCGGCGGTCATAGACCGCCGCTACAGGTTTATCTGGTGCGACGATACCCGGAGATCGACGGACCGGCTGTCCTCCTCCTGTTTTGTCTTGCACCGCACGGGGTTTTTCCTGCCGCGCGAATTACTTCGCGCGCGGTGAGCTCTTACCTCGCCTTTTCACCCTTGCCTGCGCTTTTCTCAAAGAACCGGCGGTATCATTTCTGTGACACTTTCCGTCGCCGCAATCTTACGAATGCGACGCCCGCGTTTTTTACGCGGCATGTTGCCGTATGGTGTTCGGACTTTCCTCTAGCAAGCCTCACGACTCACCAGCGATCGTCTGCCATCACACATAATCTACCACGATCGGCACCGAAGGAAAGAAAACCACGGATATGCGTGGATCGCCCTTCGCCGGGCGCTGAAGCCGACACGCGGGGACCCATGTCTTCCCCAATCGACACCTGTTCGATCCGCGTCCGTAGCGTCTTATTTCTTTTCCTGATTTGGAGCGTTTACGGTTTCAAACCAATGCGCGAGAAAGAACTTTTTCTCTGTCGGCAAAAATGTTTTCGAAGGAGCAATGATCGGGCGCAACGTCGTCGTCATTTGAAAACAGACCAGGATAAAGATGAGGCTCCAGATTCTGAGATGACCTTTGCTCTGCGCGCCGAGGAACCGGCCCGTCGCGTCAATCAGACGTAAGCCGAAACGGATTCCTATTACCCAAAAGAGCAAATGAAGCGCGCCCATAAAAGCGATGGAGTCCGTTGATTGCGAAAAAATCCAGGCCACCGGTGCAAAACCGATCAGCAAAATCGAACTTAAACAAACCGCTGCGAAAAGTGCGCCGCAAACACTGCGCAGTTGTGCGTCAATCCCGCCAAGGCAGGTGAAAATGTAAAGGCTCGGCAAGCAAATCAGCACCGCCAGCAAAGTGCCCAGTCCGAGCTTGGCTGGTGCGATCCACATTTGCGCCCCGCCCGATTGCGCGCCGACAACTGTTCCATAAATCGCAACCCCGATGATCGCGAAAATGAGCAGCCAGCCCGCCAGAATTGGCGCCTGCTTTTGATGCAGCTCGTGAACAACGCGTCCCGGATGTTTCAGCAAGTTTTCGAGGACGTTGATTGGGTTTTCTGCGTTCGGCATTGGCTCAAAGACGAAATTGTTGGCGAACAATGGTGGTTGTTTTGATGGAATTGGTGGTGGGTTCATTCGGTATTTGGTTTTGGTTTTTTGTTTAGAAAAAGAGATGCTGAAACGCGCGCCAGACTGCTTCGTAGAAATTCCCGCGAAGCGGATCATCGCGGAGAAATTGCACGGTCAGACCGGGCGAGCCGATGAAGGGCCGCAAATTCCACGCGAGCTGCGCCCCGAGAAAAAGATTGCCGCCGAGCCAACTAAATAGAACCGCACGGGCTGTCGCGTCGCGGCCGGTCATTCTTCGCAACAAGTCGAGCAACCGCCGATTCGCCATGATCCCGGCGAAGGCAATGACGAAGACATGCATGAGCAATATCATGCTGTGGCCGACGATCGCGTTTGCTGATCCAAGCGGCGGCGCGTTGTAGAGAACAAAGAGCGTGACCGGACTGAACGCGCCGAGAATCACGGCCGCAATCGCGAAACTCATCAAAATTGCAAGCGCGGTTTGCTTAAGGGAAAGGCCGGAACCGAAAAGTTGCGCAAGCATTCCGTTGACCGCGCCGTTGCCGATGCAAGTCAGAAAAATTAACAGCGGAAACTTGATCGCAGTGAAACCCGATTGCAGCGGTGCTCGCCAAAGCCCGATGGTAGCCCCGTAAACAGAGGATCCGACAATAATCGCCAGGCAATAGGTGGCAAACCAGCGCAACCCCGGCTTTTCCAGTGAACCCGCGCCGATTTCACCGCGCAACAACGTCTTGAAATGTTCAATCATGGAATTCTTCGAGCCGCTGGCGCACGGCCTCGACCGTTTCCGGTAGGGTAGAAGTTCCTCCAGTGAGCCCGACTACGCGCACGCCGCGGAACCATTCGGGCTGCAATTCCTCAGGACGTTCGATGTGCAATGCTCTCTTGCCCGCAGCGCGACAGGTTTCGACTAATTGCCGCGTGTTGTTGCTCTGCCGGCCGCCGACGACAACGATGACGTCCGCCACCGCGATCAATTTTTTAAGCGCGAGCTGTCGATCTTTTGTCGGTTTACAAACCGTGTCCGCGAATCGAATCTCGGCGCTTGGATGCGCGTGCGCGATTTCCGCGACCAGCGTGCGAACACGATCGATTGGTTGAGTCGTTTGCGAAATAATCCCGTAACGCGGTCGCGCCGGAAGATTCGGGATGTCGGCGGATTCATTAATGACAACGGCATCGGCAAAATCTCCGACCAAACCGCGCACTTCGACGTGATTTGCCAGGCCGATCACCACCGGAAAATAACCGGCCTGCACCAGCTGCTTGAGTTGTTCGTGCGCATATCGAACAAGCGGGCAGGTGCCATCAGCGACAACCAAGCCACTTTTGCTCAGGGCTTCGCGACGTTTCTCGGAAGCGCCGTGCGCCGTGATCATGACGCGGGAAGTTTGCGGAGGGCGATCGGAAGGTTCTTCGCGAACGCCCTGAACGCGCAGCTGCTCGCGCACGATCGGGTTGTGCACCAGTTCACCAAGAATGGTGAGCGGGGCTTCCCGGGCGAGGGCCTGCGCCTGGGCGATGGCATCGCGGACCCCGAAACAGATCCCAAAATGTTCCGCTGTAATAATCTTCATTTACTTTGTGCCACAAAGCTACTCCCCAAAAATTTTTACGCCTTCCCGCTCTTTGTCATTCCGAGCGAAAACGCCCGTCCGGCTCGGACCGAGGAATCTCTTACTATTATCCGAGAAAATAATTAGAGATGTCTCGACTGCGCTCGACATGACAAAAGTGGTCATTTTCTCCCGGCTTTCACAATTTGCTCCATTACCCGCAGATACTCCTGAAAGGCCGAGCGTCCCTTCGCCGTCAGGGCGTAGCTCGTTTGCGGGCGATCCCGAATTTCTTTCGTCACCGCCACTAATCCCAATTTGTGCAACGTCCGGAGATGAGTGATGAGATTGCCATCGCTCATGTTGAGTTCGGCTTTGAGATCTTGAAACGACCAGGCCATCCGCGACGCCAGCAAGGTCATGATGGAAAGGCGACCTTTCTCGTGAATCGCTTTGTCGAGTTTGTCGAAGTCGGGCATTTTTCATTCGCTCTCAGCCCGGACCGGCGACTTCCAGACGCACACTGCATAAATCAAATGGTAGAGACCGAAGGTGGCACCCATCGCCAGGTTGGGGACCAGCGGCGTGGCGTAATATTCCAACTGCCGTGATGCGACCATCATTGCCGCGGCTGTCATCAAAAAAGCCCATCCCAGGAACACGAGCGATCGAGGCGCGAAATGCTGGGTGGCGATTAAAGCTAGCCCATAAAATCCGATCCAGACGCGCACCAGTAGAAGTTCATTGTCGAATTCGTAGCCGTCGTAAAAAAACCAGATGGTGGTCGCGGCCGGAAGCACCAGGCAGGGCACGATGGATCGAAGCGCGAGTTTCATCGACGGCGAAATGAAAGGGCGACCGTCACCATGCGCTTTTCGCCAGACGAAAAATGTGTTCAAGGCCAGCACAATGGCGAGTGCGACCAACCAGAGTGAAGCAAAGCCGCGAGTGGAAATATGGCGCATCACTTCGGGCGCGTTCTCCGCCCAATGATGCTCACGCACCCAAATGAATGTGGTCAGGGCAAGGGCAAGGACGCAGCCAGCGAGGGCGGTAGGCGCGGAGATAGCGCGATAAATCGTGGCGCGTTCCATCAAGGTCCGAATGATGCGGAGATCTTCCTCAGCACGATTCCGTTCGTCCATTCCTTTACTTTGTAATACAAAGCTTGAACGCAGGCAAGAAAAATTTTAACGCGGAATTCCTCTCCCCGGCTCGACGGAATCTCGCCCTACCAATCGTCATCCCGAGTCCCGCTCCCGCGGGAGAGGGATCCCGGGGCGTTACCTTAAAGCTTTCATTAGGGGATCCCTCGACTTGCGCTCGGGATGACGGACGGATGGAGCTCGCCTTATAACGGCGACGGCACGTTCATCAGAAAGATCACGATCATAATGAGCGCGATGAATAGTTTCGCGATGACGCCGGCCAGACCGCCCAGAAACGTGCCCCAGCCCGCGCGGCCGGCTTTCATGATTTCTTTCCCGCCAATAAGTTCGCCCGCGATCGCCCCGATCACGGGCCCGACGAAAAGCCCGAGCAACCCACAAAATAATCCAATCAGCGCGCCGGCTGCGCCGCCAATCAGACCCCATTTTGTCGCGCCGAAGCGTTTCGCCCCCATGTATCCGGCAGCAGCATCAATTGCATAGGTTAGGAGCGTGAGCGCCAACATGGCAATGAGCGCGCTCATGCCAAGACTGCGATCTGCGCCTAGTGCCACACGATGAACCACTGCCGCCGCCAGGATAATTGTCGTTCCTGGCACGATCGGGATTACTGTTCCGATCAGCCCGAGAGCCATCAGCACAATCGCAAACAGCCACCAAAATGCTTCCATGGGATTGGTGAATCGTGATCCGTCAATTGTGAATCGGCAATTAACGATTCAGCCGATTGCTCGATCTCATTTTGACCGGCTACATGTCGATCCTATACTGAAATTCTGTCATGCCACTCGCTATTGGAACAAAAGCTCCGGATTTCACTCTGCCCACCAAAACGTCAGATGGACCGAAGCAGATCACGTTGAGTGAAAATTTCGGCAAACGAAACACCTTGCTCGCATTTTTCCCAATGGTGTTCACGAGCACCTGCACGACGGAAATGTGTGGTATCAGCTCCGACCTTGCCGCCTACGCTGAGATGAACGCGGCGGTTTACGGAATCAGCGGGGACAATCCGTTCGCACAGGAAGCCTGGGCCCGAAAAGAAGGAATCATGGTGCCGCTCTTGAGCGACTATGAGCACAAGGTCGCGCGCATCTACGACGCCATCTACGAGTCCTTTCTTCCGCAGATCGGACTCGGCATGAGCGGTGTGCCAAAGCGCGCAACCTTTGTGATTGATCGCGCTGGCGTAATCCAATACGTCGATTGCAACGACGACGCACGCGTAGTGCCTGATTTCAACAAAGTGAAAGCAAAGCTGGCGGAGCTAGGATGAACAACGAATTTAAGACCCTGCAAAAGTTTGATGCCGGCAATGGGCGTGAAGGATTTTTGTATTCGTTGCCGGCGCTGGAAGAACAAGGCATCGGAAACATTTCGCGATTACCGGTCAGTATTCGCATTGTTCTCGAGTCGGTATTGCGCAATTGCGACGAAAGGAAAGTGAACCGCAAAGATGTGGAGAGTTTGGCGAATTGGGACGCGAAAAAGCCCGCCAACGAGGAAATCCCGTTCGTCGTCGCGCGGATCGTTCTGCAGGATTTCACCGGCGTGCCGTTGGTGGTTGATCTGGCGGCGATGCGCAGTGCAGTGAAACGCCTTGGCGGCGATCCCAAAATCATCGAACCGTTGGTGCCAGTCGATCTGGTGGTCGATCACAGTGTCCAAGTTGACTTTTTTGGCTCATCCGAAGCGTTACGCTTGAACCTAGAGATGGAGTTCAGGCGTAACCGCGAGCGCTACCAATTTCTGAAATGGGGTCAGCAAGCTTTCAAAACTTTTCAATTGATCCCGCCCGGTATCGGCATCGTGCATCAGGTCAACCTTGAATATCTCGCCAAGGGCGTGCTCTCCTCGGAATTTGAAATTTCAAATTCGAAATCTCAGATCTACTTCCCCGATACATTGGTCGGGACCGATTCACACACCACTATGATCAACGGCCTCGGCGTTGTCGGCTGGGGGGTGGGCGGAATTGAAGCGGAAGCTGGGATGCTCGGACAGCCAGTTTATTTTTTGACGCCGGAAGTCGTGGGAGTGCATTTGAGCGGACGCTTGAAGGAAGGCGTCACCGCAACCGACCTCGTCCTGCACATCACCCAGATGCTGCGGGCGCAAAAAGTGGTCGGGAAATTCGTTGAGTTTTATGGCGAAGGCGCGGCGTCCTTGCCGGTACCCGATCGTGCCACCATCGGCAACATGTCGCCGGAGTACGGCGCGACCATTGGCTATTTTCCAGTCGATCAGGAATCGGTGAATTATTTGCGCGCCACTGGTCGCACTGATGAGCAGTGCGCCGCGTTCGAAAACTACTTTCGCGCCCAAAAAATGTTTGGCATGCCGCGCAAGGGCGAAATCGATTACAGCGTCGATCTGGAACTGAACCTCGGCCAGGTCCAGCCAGGGGTAGCTGGACCGAAGCGGCCGCAGGATCGAATAAATCTCCCCGAGCTCGGCCAAACTTTTCGCTCGCTCTTGCAAAAACCGGTGAAGGACGGCGGGTATGGAAAGGAAAATGTCGATCCGGCGATGAAGCATCTCATCCAATTAAATGGAAGCGCCCCGCGAGATGGCGACATGCCTGGGATCGATCCGGGTGAAGAACTTAATAAAGCCGAAATGGTGACGAACCGGCCAACCCCCGATCCGGCGAAAGATTTGACAGGGGCCGATCCGTTTCATCATGGGGAAAGCAGGATCGGGCACGGAAGCGTTTTGATCGCGGCCATCACCAGTTGCACTAACACCAGCAACCCGAGCGTGATGCTGGCGGCCGGTTTATTGGCGAAGAAGGCGGTCGAGCGCGGAATGCGGGTCGATCCCGCCGTTAAGACTTCGCTCGCGCCAGGCTCGCGCGTTGTTTCGGATTACCTAACGAAAACGGGACTCCAATCGTACCTCGATCAGCTTGGGTTCAATCTGGTCGGATATGGTTGTACCACCTGTATCGGTAATTCCGGACCGCTCCATCCCAAGATCGAAAAAGCCATTCACGATTACGATCTGGTCGCGGCCTCGGTCCTTTCCGGAAACCGCAATTTCGAAGCGCGCGTCCATCAGAACATCAAAGCGAATTTCCTGATGTCGCCTCCGCTAGTGGTCGCGTTCGCGCTTGCCGGCCGGGTTGATCTTGATTTGACGAAAGAACCGATCGGCAAGGACAAGAATGGAAAAGAAACTTTTTTGCGCGATCTCTGGCCGAGCTTGAAGGAAGTGCGCGACGCCATGCAGTCCGCGCTTGCGCCGGAAGTTTTCCGCAAACTTTATCGCGATTTCGCCGATCAAAATCCGAAGTGGAATGAAATTCCATCGAGCACCGGCGACATTTATCAATGGGACGAAAAGAGCGACTACATTCATGAACCGCCGTTCTTCAAAGATTTCTCGATGGAGGTAGGGAAGATCGAAAATATTGCCAGCGCGCGTGCCCTCGGAATTTTTGGAGACTCAGTTACAACCGATCACATTTCGCCAGCCGGCGCGATCAAAGCGAGTTCTCCAGCGGGTCAGTATTTAATCTCGCGCGGAATTAAGCCGGAGGATTTCAACAGTTATGGCTCGCGCCGCGGCAACGATCTGGTGATGACGCGCGGCACGTTCGCGAATGTGCGGATCAAGAACCTGATGGTGCCGGGAACGGAAGGTGGCGTGACGAAATATTATGGTCCTGCCGCCGCTGGGACAGCGGCGGCTGCATCGGGCGAACAGATGTCGATCTATGAGGCGGCGATGAAGTATCAAAAAGACAACGTGCCGCTGGTTATTCTGGCTGGGCACGAATATGGAACTGGTTCATCACGCGATTGGGCGGCCAAAGGAACACGATTGCTCGGGGTGAAAGCAGTAATTGCGGCGAGCTTCGAGCGCATTCATCGGTCGAATCTTGTCGGAATGGGCGTGCTGCCGTTGCAATTTCCTGAGGACACAAATGCCCAGACATTAAGCCTTGATGGTTCGGAAAAGTTTTCCATCACCGGGCTATCCGATTCCATTGAACCGGGAGAAACCGTGACACTAGAAATCGAGCGAAAAAATGAAAAGTGCGATTCAGTTCCCGTTAGATTGCGAATCGATACTCCGATCGAAATCGATTACTACCGGCACGGCGGGATTCTTCAGTTCGTCCTGCGCCAACTACTCGCAACCAAGTAAGGCGCGTGCTCAGAACGTAGCAGCCATGCCCTTGAAAGGGTCCGTGGCGCGCGCCTCGCCACGATTGCGACCAAGACTTCGTGATCAACGGGCAAGATGCCCGTCGGCCCCGCCACCAGGATGGCCGTGCTTACTGTTCCAGCTGTACTCGATACCGCACCGCCATCCTTTCGGATTCGGGCACCGGACTGAGATCGGCTCGTTCAGTAGCCATTATCCAGTCCGACCATGCTTCGTCTTCCCTGCGCGGTTTTGCACGCAGCTTGAGCTTGATGAACTGGCCTGCGCCGCCCTCGCCCTCGATGACAACCAGAAGGTCGCGATTAAAAGTTTGCGAGAGCAACGAGGCTTTGCCCGGAACGAAAACGTAGTTATCGCGACTTGCGATCTTGTCGTAATCGAGCAGTGCGTAACGGTTATCCCGGCCGTTTGCATAAAGACTGGCGTGCAACGTTTGCTCGCTTGGTTGGGGCGGCAACTTTAGCGTCGGAGGAATCTTAAGCTCGAACTCGAGCGCGAGTGATTTGCCATCAAGTTTAGGTGGATGATCGGCAGCGAGATAGAGAATACCGGAAACAATTGCGGCGAGGCCGATCGCAATTCCGAGCGCTATCCCCTGTGCTTTGGCAAACCCCCCGAATCCCGTTCCGCGGCTCCGCAGAGCGACGACCAATCCGATGATAAAGCCAACGATGAGACCGAGCGGCGCCAGCGCAAAAAAGATCAACATCCCGCGCTCACCTTCGAAATCAGAAACGTGATAGAGCTCGGTTAGATACAACGAAGCCACGACCGAGAGAACCGCGCCCGCAATCGCCGTCAAAAGCGAGATCACAATAACGCGCAGCGCTTTCATTCTAGAAGCATGTCCCCCAAACGCCATCACTGACAAGAGTATTTAGACGACCCCGAAACCTTTCGAGGCTCAGAAGCGCAGCCTGGGAAGACTGGGGCTTAGCCGCTTGAATGCTGGGCGGTCGCTTCGGATTCCGGCGGGGCGATCGGCCGGTTGTAGTATTCCGAATACTGGTAGTAGTAATACTCTGGCAATGAAGTATCAACAAAGTTCAGGATTACTCCTGGTACGTTGACCTGGCGGTTGTAAAGTAGCTCGAGTGCCTTCTTCGTGAGCCGAGCCGAAGTATAAGAAAGCCGGACGACGAGCAGGGTGGCATCAATCTTTGGGGCGAGGCTGGTAGTATCATCGGCTGCCAGCACGGGCGAGCTATCGATAATGATGTAGTCGAATTGATGATAGATCTCCTTTAGAAATTGATCAGTGGAATCGCGAAGCAGGTGTTCACTTGGTTGCGGCAGGGTTTTGCCACGCGTCACCAGGAACAAGCTGGGATAGGTCGTCGGCATGACAACCTCCTGCCACGGTACTTCCTGCTGTAATACTTCCGCAAAACCAACGCGCGAATTACTGCCGAATTGTTCGCGTAATGCGCCGCGGCGCAGATCGCCATCGATCAAAAGAGTGCGCGCCCCGGAAAGGGCCAGGGCGATGGCAAGGTTGGCCGAGACCGTAGACTTACCCTCGTTTGGGACCGCGCTGGTGACGAGTATGGTTTTCGGCCTTGGTCCTTCGTACGGCATGAAGAGGAGAGAAGACCTAATATTGCGATATGATTCGGCAAAGATGTGTCGGGGATCGTCCGGTTGCAGCAACGCCATTGTGCCTTTGACTTTCTCTTTCGGAATCTGGCCAACCACATTCTCCGAGAAATGACGTTGAAACTCGCCATAGGAAGCCATCCGATCGTCGATGCGATCGAGCAGAAGAAGAATCATAATCCCGACCAGAGCGCCGCCGCCAAAACCCAGGAATAGACTCTTTAGTAATCCCGGGCGAACGGAAACCGGGCTTGTCGCCGGTTCCATAATCGAGATTTGGTCCCCGGTGTCGACTACCTGCGATACATCAACTGACTTCAAATCGTTCGTTAGCCGCTCATAGAGTAGTTTAGTACGATCGACTTTGCCTTTGATGCGATTGAATTGTGCGAGGCGCTGGCTGAGGTCGAGCGCTTTTACTTCCCACTCCTTAATGTTGCCTCGCAAATTTTCCATCTGTTTGCCAATGGATTTGCGCCGGGTTTCGAGCTTCTCGACGGCGTCGGAACGGAAAAGGTCAATCAACTTCTCCTGCTTAGAGATTTCATCGTTTAGCTTGATGATTTTGGGATGCTTCGGCCGCAGGTCCTGGGAAAGAGTGTCGCGTTCCGCTTTGAGCAACTGGACTTGTTGCTTGGCCTTGAGATAGTCGCCTTCCGGACCGACATCGGAAAACGGCATGCCTACCTGATCGTTAGCTGAAGGATTCGGTGAAGCCTCCGTCTGCGTCTTTTCTCCACGATCGAGGTTCTGATCAAGATCAAGTTTCTCAAGTAGCTCGTATTCAGTCTTCAGGCGCGCGTAATCCTGATTCAGTTTCACCAGATACTGCGCGGCGCTATTTCCTTCTTCCTGAATAAACCCGATGTTGTTCTGTTTTTGGAAATCAAGCATTTCATCCTCGGCCGCGCGTAAATCTTTCTCGACTTGAATTAACTGCTCGGTAATCCCTGTAGTAAAGGTATGGGTCTGGCCCTCTCGCATTCCCCTTTTGAAATCGAGATACTTCTGCATCACCGCGTTGAGGTAAGCCTGAGTGTAGTCTGGCGAGCTACCAATTGCCTGAAGCTCGAAAATGGAAGTGCGCGGCCGTTGCGCGACGGTTAGCTCGACCGGCGCCGGCTGAAGTTCGGGATTAGTGGAACGGACCAGGGCGGCGGCGCCGCGACGCACTTCCGCGCTTTGCATCAGCTGGATTTGGGTGCCGTAAAAGTTGACGTTATCTTCGCTGTAGACTGGGCCCTGGTTGATGTTGAGCTTTCCGGCCATCATCATTTTGCTGGTGGATTGGAAGGAGGGCGGGGTTTGAAAAATGAGCCAGGCCTCCACGAAAAGACCGCAACAAATGGTAAGCAGGAGAATCCACCATCGCCGAAGCAGGAGCGATTTATAGCGATAAATCCGCGTGAAAAACGCGGTGGACCACGGCGCCGCGGCGGGTCGCTCGAGAGGCGCGTTCATACTACATGTTGATCAACCGTTGCGGGACGTAAATCTGGTCGTCCGGCTGTAAGACCATGTCTTCGTCAGTACGCCCTTCTTCGATCACGCGCTTCAAATCGATCGTAAAATCCTGCCCGTTCTTCCGTGTCACTTTTACTTTTCGCTTGTTGGCAAAATCGCCGAAGCCGCCGGCCCGAATAATTGCCTTACTCACGGTATAACTTTCATCGGCCGGAATTTCCTGCGGGCCCTGGCCTTTGACCGAGCCATAGACATAAATCCGACCGCGAGATTTCTCGCTCACTCGCTCGATCGCGAGGATGACGGTGGCGTGATAATAATACTCCTTCTCGAGCGCCGCTTTGATGGCGTAGGCCAGCTCGCGGCAGGTCCGTCCCTTTGCCGGCACCAACCCAATATAAGGAACCTCCAACTCACCATTGTCGTTCACGCGCAGGTGCTGCGACTCCGCATCGCGATCTTCGACTACGCGAAAGCTCACGTAATCATTCGACCCCAGCCGTTTCTTATCGTCAAGGACACTCATTGAATTGGTCCGCATGACGGTGCTGGTAACCGGCAGATCGGGCGGAAGCGCTTTAGCCGCCGTCGGAGACGGACTGGGTTCCTGCGCTACTAACGAAAAATTGGATAGCGCGAAGATGATGATTATAAACACAGCGACCTTCATCCTCTATCTCTACTCTTAAAAGCTGTAAGTGCCGTCGAAGGAGATGCGGTTCTGGGTGTAGCTGCGGAACGGAACATCGGAATCCTTTTCCGTAAATTGATAGCGCAATCCGAGGGTAACGTGCGGCGTCAATTGATAGCCGATGGTAATGGCGCCGCCGTAACGATGCAGGTCTTCGTCGATAAATCCGCCGGAGTCATCGGCATCCTCATAGAACACTTCGGTCGAAAGCAAGGTATTACGAATGATATTCCAGGTCACGGTATGCCGGACATAATTCAGGGTGATAAAGTTTGAGTTTACTCCGAGCTGACTTTCATGACCGGCAGAGAGGGTTTGCGTGATATAGGCGTTGAGCCGGTGAGAAATGAGGATATTGGCATAATAATCGTGCACATCGTTGGAATCAAAGACCGAGCCGGTGTTATCGAAGTTGATCATCTGATAACCGCCAGCGACACGCACCCTCATGTAATTGGTCAGCTGGGTTTCGAGAAATGCGCCAACGGTCACGGCATTTGAATCATTAAGCACGTTCTGGTCGTAGTAGGTATGGACGAAACTCGATTCCACACCGAGTCCGGTAGTATTGGATAAAGTAAATGCGAGTGACCCGACGAGAACTTCCGCGTTACGATTGAGGTAATCGAGGTCGGAGTTGGTTGAAACGTAAAGGTAGTGATCGTAGCCGAGAGTCGCCACTGCCTTGTTCAAGTCCCACAGGACGGAAACCCCGGCGCTATTTTCGAAACGGCCATAGTCAATCACGTTACTGAGCTGTAACTCGCTGATCGGATCCTGTTGCAGGGAAAAGCGGTCGTGAAAGTTGATCCGGAAATCGCCGACGAAAACGTCGAGGGCGAGTTGCGAGCCCGGGGTGAGGAGAACGCCGTTTGTGTCCTGGCTGGAGTGATCAAGATAGAAGGCATAGCCGAGGCCGATATCCAATCGCAAGGTATTGAGCTGGGTAACTGGCCAGAGAGCATTGATCGTTACTTGTGGGTGAATGATGAAGTCGCTCTCGGGCCTGTTTTCAGAAAGATTGATGTTGTCGTTATACTCGAAGCCAAGGGTTGCACTGATGCGATACTTGATGGGGCCGGTCATCAAATTGTAGGGAATGTGTTCGATGTCCTGACGGCGGGCCTCGGCTGCTTCTTCGCCGGCAAGAGAGGGTCGAACGGCATCTTGCGCCAAGGCCGACCACGCTCCGAATAATGCGCAGACAAGCAAAACGAAACCTAATCGTTTGCCACGAGGGCAGACAGACAGGCGAACTCTCGGGCTCATTAAGACCACGTGCCCAAGTCTAAAAGATCGACCAGCAAAAGGCGGCGCGACCGCCCTGGCCCGCTCGCCCTCAAATCGATGCAAATCTGGCACTTGGTTAAGGTTTCGAATCCGCCGCCACTGACATTCCAGCTTCAACGTGGCCGCCTTACCGATGGTTACCTAGAGATTCGATGTAATTCAAGGGAAAACCGGTACGATGCCGGGCGAATTTTTCGTGGAAATCCCGGCAAAAAAAGAAAAAGCGTGGCGCAGTCTAAGCTCTCAAACAATAACCTATGTTGTGGCCTTGGCGTGCAATCGTTCTGATCCTGGCCACTACAAGTTCAGTAGTGTGCGGGGCGCCTACAGTCAGGACGACGTCCAACGATACGCGAAACGTTGCCCAGACGAACGTCGAGTGCATCGCGCCTGATGGCCAAGACACGCCAGCGGCATTGAAGAGCCAATCGGAGAAGAACATTCTCACCCTGGATAACAATACCGTGAGCTGCTCGCTGCGCGAGGGCGACACCACCTTTATTATCTCGCTCGAGCGAAGTTCCCCGCTCGATCGCTTCACCTTTATCAATGAAAACACGGCGGTTCGGGGCGAACTCAGAATTGCGGTGTCGAACGAGAAACTTTCCGCCGACAGCGACAAATGGACGCCGGTGGACGGCGCAACTTCATTCAAACGCAAACGTCTCTTCAGTGTCTCAGTGCTCGGGGTCGAAGCGAAATATGTTCGACTCACATTTCATGTTGAGCACGAGAACGACATAGCCGCTCTCGGATGGCAAGGCATCCGCATAGTTAGTCGTTGATCAGAAAGTTACAATCGTGCGATTTAGTTCATCCGATCGCGAGGAACAAACACGAGTAGTGCCAGGGTTACAGGCATTGCCGTTCTACGAAAATTTCGCTTTGGTGAAAGGGGCATTCTGATTTGAGACACGAATCGCAGTGCGCCCTCATGTTTTCCATAAGTTTCGCGTATGCCCGCATTTTCTATCCTAAATCAAATGCGCTGCTTCCGAATTCTCACCCATGTGAATTAGCGGCACAGAATTAGCTTTTTCTAGGCACGAGCGTCACCGGCGCGGCGAATGCGAGCA
>QHRO01000335.1 GCA_003220155.1 Verrucomicrobiota bacterium | reverse complement strand
AAGCCGGATGTATTCGCCAATGCCGGGAAAATATTCCTTGCGCTGCCGTTCGTGTTGAATGCGCAGCAAATTGACCACATCGGCGGTGGGCAAAACCTTATCAATATCATACGAGATGCTGACGCCCAGTTTGTCGAAATCGCGCGGCACCAGTGTGCTTGGACCCACCAACGTGACGTGTGCCCCAAGTTTCGTTAGCGCGAAAATGTTCGAGCGTGCGACCCGGCTAAACAAAATGTCGCCAATGATTGCGACGTGCAATCCTTCAATTCGTTTCTTCTTTTCCCGAATGGTGTACGCGTCGAGCAAACCTTGGGTGGGATGTTCATGCGCGCCGTCGCCGGCGTTGATCACGCTCGAACGCAAACGCTCGGCCAGGAATTGGGGCGCGCCGGCGGAGCTATGGCGCAGGACAATGATATCGACATGATTGGCTTCTAAAATCTTAGCGGTGTCCTTCAAAGTCTCGCCTTTGCTCAGGCTCGAAGTGGCGGCCGAAATGTTGATCACGTCCGCGCTCAACCGAAAAGCAGCCAGCTCGAACGAAGTGCGAGTGCGTGTACTCGGTTCGACAAAAAAATTAACGAGCGTCTTCCCGCGCAACGCCGGTACTTTTTTGATTTCGCGCGTCCCTACTTGCTTGAAGGCATCAGCGGTTTCGAGGACAAGATTGATTTCATCGACCGACAACTCGCGCAGCCCGAGCAAATCTTTGCGGTTCCAGCGGGTTGTCATTGCGGACGTTGGGGAGCCGACCGACAACTCGCGCAGCCCGAGCAAATCTTTGCGGTTCCAGCGGGTTGTCATTGCGGACGTTGGGGAGCACAGGCTGCCAGCCTGTAGTTGGCGGCAGCCTGCCGCCAACTTTGATTGGCGTGAACAGGGAAAATGGGTGCAGATGCGTTCGGCAAGCTGCCGAACGCGGCAGGCTGGCAGCCTGCGCTCCCCGGAAAGAGCAGCGGGACGAGCGCGCTACCCAGAATTTCGGGCGTGGGCGGGCAAGGAGTTTTCTCCGCGCTCATTCTTTCACCAGCCAAACGCCTTCGTTCGACTCCTCTTCGCCCAAGCGTAGCCGCACTTTTTCATCGGGCGCGGTTGGTAAATTTTTCCCAACGTAATCCGCCCGAATAGGCAATTCACGATGCCCGCGATCGATCAGGACTGCGAGCTGAATTCTCGCCGGCCGGCCAAAGGAAGTTATTGCATCCATCGCCGCGCGCACGGTGCGGCCGGTGAAAAGAACATCGTCAATGATAATGACAGTCCGCTTTTCCAGCGGCAGCGGCAGGGTGGAGGCTCGAACGACGGGCAATTCCGTCCGCGTCCCAACATCATCGCGGTGCATCGCCACATCGATTGTCCCGACCGGGACGGAAACTTTCTCAATCGCGGAGATGGTATCAGCGATCCGGCGCGCGATTTCATTTCCACGCGATGGAATACCGGCGAGCACGATCTGGCTTAGATCGGGATTGCGCTCGATAATTTCGTGCGCGATCCGCCGCAGCGCGCGTCGAATTGCCGGCCCGTCCATCACCAGGATGGACTTATCCGAAGAAGTGGTTGTCTTCTTTTCGTTCATGTCTTCCTTCGCGACCTCGCGGGATCGCCTTAAAGGAGGAAACTGAAATCAGGCGGTAGCTTGCACCAGACCCCGCCCTTCTTTCAAGCGTTTTTGCCGCCAGTTGGAACGGTGCCTAACAATCCAATCGAGCAGCGCCTTCTCAAAGCCGATATCGGCTCCGGCTTTCTCGCTCTCGATCCACTTGTGTTTCAAAATTTCTTCGCGCTCCGCCAGGAATTCTTTGTAAAGAACGGAGTTCTTAACGAACTGCGGTTGATCGTCTGACGAAACTCTCATCGGGGAGTTATTATTCATAAGAAAGGAAAACGGGCTTCTGGTCAATCTCATTAGTTATAGACGTAGCATGGGCTATACCTATTGAGCCACTTATCCAAGGGCAAGCGGCTCAGCAGATTATGCGGAAAATGCTGAGCAAGGCCGTCCTGTTTCAGGTTTTTGAAAACGAGGAAACCAGGTGGACGACGGCGTTCGCGCCACTTAATTCAACTTCATTAATAACTCGCGCGCGATCCGGCTGAACTCCGCGCCGACAACTGAATCTGGATCCTCCGCCGCAATCGGCATCCCGCGATCTCCCGCTTCACGCGTCGCGATATCGATCGGAATTTGTCCAAGCAGCGGGACCCGCAATCGTTTCGCTTCGCGCTCCCCGCCGCCACTTCCAAAAATGTCGTAACGCTGCTGATCGCTCGGCGAAATGAAGTAGCTCATATTTTCGATCAGGCCGAGGACGGGCACGTTTACTTTCTCGAACATGGTTGCCGCCTTGCGCGCATCGATCAGCGCCACCTCCTGCGGCGTGGTCACGACAATCGCGCCCACCAGCGCAACAGTTTGGACAATGGTGAGCTGAATATCACCGGTGCCCGGTGGCAAATCGAGCACAAGCACGTCGAGTTCGCCCCATTCAACCTGACGCAAAAATTGTTGGGTATAACGCGTCACCATCGGTCCACGCAAAATCGCTGGAGAGCTGTCGTCGAGCAGAAATCCCATCGACATTAATTTCAATCCGTATTGTTCGATCGGCAGAATGCGATTCTCTTCCGTCGCCATCGGTTGCTCGCGCGAACCGAACATGAGCGAAATGCTCGGGCCGTAGATGTCGCAATCGCAAACACCGACGCGCGCGCCGGCATTCTGTAATGCAACCGCGAGGTTTGCAGCCACGGTCGATTTTCCCACCCCGCCCTTCCCGCTGGCGATGGCGATGACGTGTTTGATTCCCGGAATCCGGGTTGCGCCAACCCCAGAACTGCCCGCCCCGGCCGGCGGCGCGTGAATGTCGATCAACACTTTCGGTTCAAGCACCCCGAGTCCGCGTAGGACATTTTCAGCTTCGGCTTTGATTGCACGCGGCACAGCTGGGTCGTTCGTCGTCAGCACAAGTTGAATGCGGGTTTCGGCGTCCGTTGAAACAATTTGTTTGATCAACCCGAATGAGA
>QHRO01000262.1 GCA_003220155.1 Verrucomicrobiota bacterium | reverse complement strand
CTTTTCGGTTCGTAATGAAAGACGCACCGGTGAATGACGTATTCCAAAAGGGTCCAGATTAGAATGCCGAATGCAAACAGCGCCAGCACGAAGGGAATCGAAAGGCCCCTCTGCCACAGCGCCTGGTAAAGAAAGTAGGCAATCACCGGCAGGTAAAGGACCAGCGGTGTGGCCGGATGCACATGCGAAAAAAACTCCATGAAACGGCTTTGGAACATCGGCACGCTTTCATTTTTATTTGAGACGTAGAGCCGCGTCATACATCAAAAGGTAATTGTCTCCGCGCTCAGGGCAACCGGAGTCGCTGGCCGGAGCATAGGCGGAGAGGATGGCGCTTCGTCGTTGCGCCGCTTCGTTCTCTCGATTCGAGAAAACAGGCTGTACTTTTTGTCGAAGATGAACTCGAACAGAAGTCGGCTCCAGGAGGAGTGATACTTTAGGTTGTTGTAGAATTCAGGAGCCATCGCCCGCAGGTTCGGCAAATTGTTCCAAGGGATTGATGGCAAATCGTGGTGCTCGTTGTGATAACCCATGTTGAGCGCCAGCCGGTTGATTGGCCCGTAATAACTGTAGGTCTCCTGCTCAGGATCGTTCGTGTAATGTTCCTGAATCCAACGTGCGCCTACCGGGTGCAGCCCGATGGAGAAGAAAAACGAAAACGCGAGGTAAAGGAATCCCGGCCAGCCACAGAAATAAACCACGCCCACATCGTAGGCGACGGCGCAGGCAAAGTTTACGAAGAACCATCGGTCCCACATGGTGATTGCTTTCAGACGCGGCGGCCGCGTCAGCTGGAAAAATGGAAAGAGCATCAACCAAATCGCTTTACGATACCATTTGTTGCCGACTAGGCGCGCCTCCCAATGGTTGGCCAGGTCGGCGTCGTGTTCGTAATCGCCCTGATGCGAATGATGGCGCAAATGGTAAACGCGGAAACCCATCGCGCCCGGATTCAAATTCGGAAGATCGGCCAGGATGCCGACCAACTTGTTCCAGCTCTTATTTCGAAAAATGAGATTATGAGTGGCGTCGTGGATGATGACGTAATTGGCATGGTTAGCGAACGCGCCGACACAGTAGGCTATCACCAGGCTGAGCCACCAGTAACCGAAGCCGAGTTTGCCAAAGCAAAAGGCTAGGGACGTTTGCAGGCCCACGACCGAAAGCGCGATCAGCGCGGTCCAGGGATTTCTAACCATCAGCTGGCGCACTTCCGGATGCGCTTTAATGATCGCGCGCGCCCGCCCCGGATGCGGTTGGTCAGATTCAGACTGATAAAACGCGGCCTGCATCGGTCTTAAATTATGCATCATAGCCGCATCCTCAAACGCGCTTTTTCAGTCGCGCACCACCGAGCAGCGGCAGAACGAAAAGATTTGCCAGGATATCGATGATGCATCCGGCGAGCACGACGAGGCCGAAACGCTGCGTCAGCGGAAAATCGGAGAGCGTCACAAAAGGCAGGGCCAATATCGGAATTAGGTGTCCTCCACCCAAGGCAGATTGGGAATTCGGAGAAACCGTCTGCTCAAACAAGCTCGTTGATCAGCGCAGCTGTCGGCGTGGTTGCATCGCGATGTTGGTCCAAGGTTTCGCGAGCATTTCTGACAAGCTTTTGCCGCAATCCAGGATCGCGCAGCAAATTGGCGATTCCATGTCGCAGCTCAGTCGCCGAATTGAATTGGATTGTTCCGCCGCCAACTCGGAGCTCAGTGGCCAATGATGCGCACCGAAGGATCGTTCACAAAAGCGCCCGGCGTCGTCCCACGTCCTGTGCTGTCAATTTCCCAACGAGGAATGACGCGAATGGGCGAAATCGTTTTTGTGCCCACGCGTTGCACTTTGATGCGTTGCGGGATGAGCGAGCCGGTGACGAAAACCGTCTGCTCAGTCACTTTTTCCTTGCGCTCCTGGCTCCCCTTGACTGGCGTATCGGCAAGCGAGGCGCTGGCCGCGATTAGAGCCGTAACGCCAGCAACAATTACACTCTTCACAACGCAAAAATACACCCGCTGGCTCGCGCTGCAAATCGTCACAGAAAGCTGGACCGAACACGAGAAGGAGTGATCCCTCCCACGTTTACCCGAGATTCAGACGGTTTGCTGGAATTGAGTTAGAACTTCTTCGTCAGGCGCGCGTACCAGAACCGGTTCGTAGCATCGTAAGTGTAGCCTGGATAACCGGTAGCGTTTCCGCCTTCACCCCACGCCTTCGGCGGATCCTGATCAAAGACATTGTTGCATCCAATAGTGATGCTCGTGCCTTGGAATAGGAAACGTTGCCAGGCGGGAACACCATAGTTGGCGGTCTGAGCTGAGGCTGTCTCGGTCGCCTTGCCGTCCTTGCCGCGAGCGACCGCTTTCGCATCCTTTGAATAGCCTGGCACAGGTTTGTTCTCGACCGGAACTAGTCCGCTGAAATCGTAGGTCGCCTGCAGATCGAAGAAGAACCTCTGGTCGACCCAGTGCGGGTGAACGTTTCCACCATTGCCCGGTGTGAATTCGTGGAACCCATCCCAGTAGCGCACGGTGCCGACGATATCGATGTGATTCCAATTCCAGTCGAGTTGGCTGGTGCCTTTCCATTTGTACCAGCCCTCATTCGAAGCGCCGGGGTCGGTGGTTCTGCCGGCCAGGTTGCCATTCGTTGGCCCGAATTCTCGAATGATGAACCCCTGGAAGATGAATTCATCCAGGTAGGTGGCTTGCGTGAGGGAGGTGAATGTCCCCCATGGCGTCGGCTTTTGATATTGGAGGGTGAAGTCAAACCCGCGAGACTCTTGATTACCTATGTTCTGATTTTGAATCAAGATACGGGTGATGTTGCCGCCGATGTCACGCTCCACAGCTTCGCCGGGCAGTAGCGTGCCTGTTAGTTCACGCTGCAACACCTGGTCGGCAATCGGGGCAGTCACCACGCCAATGCGCTCGGTGTCCCAAAAATCAACTGAGAGGTCCAAACCGGGCACATATTTCGGCGTGTAAACAAACCCCGCGGTAAAGGTCCGGGAATCCTCCGGCTGGAGATTCTTATTGCTACTGATAAGAACGTTCGTCTCAGGCTCAAAGGCTCCCTTGTTCATCGGATCATGAGAAAACTCCAGACCTGAGAGCGGAGACCCAAATAGTTCCTCGAGTGAAGGCTCGCGGTACCCTTCGCCCCAGGTGGAACGAATCGTCAGCTGCCCATCGAACGGTTGCCAGCGCATGCCGAATTTCGGCACCAGCACATTGCTATCATTGTTCAAGAACTCTTCAAAGCGCACCCCGTAGGTAAACTCGAGCGAGTACAAGCCGGGAAAGGTGAAGTTCTCGCCGAAAAACGGCACCCTGGCTTCGGCGTAGAAGGAGTAGGATTTCCTTCCCCCGCGCGCGGGCGGCACCGGCGAATTACCAGCAATATCGCCCTTGACGTTTAACTCATCCGGATTCTCCTCGAGGGTTTCGCGGCGGAACTGACCGCCGACAGCGAAACCGACGCCGCCGGCCGGCAGCTCAAAGAGCGAGGTTGTATAGATGTTGCCATCCAGCGTCGCGAGTTTGGAGAAGTCTTCGTCTTTGGGATGCGCCCTGGCAAACTCAATGGTGGCCTGATTGGACGCAATAGGAACGCGAAAATCACCGAAAGGATTAAAGGCAGGCTGGCCCTCGAGGACTCCACCCGTTTGAAAGATCGCATCGTTCTGATTCAAGATTTGATTGAATCTTGAGATGGACACTTGTTGTCCGGTCTGGACGTTCTTGAGCTGGCTGTAGCGGAACCCGGCATCGTAGCCCCAGGTTCCGTCAAACAGTTTGTCTCCTTTAACACCGATTGTGCTGAGCCACGCGTCGGTTTCGTTGTCGAACAACCGATTTCCAAACTCAGCCAGACGAGCGCGAGTACCGCCGGAGATGATTTGTTGGAAGGGATTAAACGGATTGAACGCGTCGGCTGGAACACCGGTCTCTGCGTGGGTGGGCGTGTTGGGTGGCTCCGCGCCCGGCGCAATCGGCGACTGCGGCGGAATGGCTAATGTGACCTGACCCGCTGTCTGGAATGAGCCTGTGGCTGGTGGCGCCAGTTCGTTGTGCGTTTTGACGTTCTGATAGAATCCATTTGCGTAAGCAACCATCTGGTCGCCGAAGATCTTGTGATCACCGCTAAGATAAACTCCATAACGCTCGCTTTCCGGATAGGAGAGCGAGAACTCATTGAAGTTGAATCCAGGGAGTTGACCACTGGCCGACCTGACACGATGCGTAGCATTGTAAAGGTACGTGCTTGCCGGAGCCAAGCCGTTAGTCCCCGAAGGCGCACCAGCAAATTCAACCGAATTCAGATTCAATCCGCCAGCGGCTGCCGCAACATCGCCGCTGAGCTGAAGATTATAAGGACTGGTATTCGAGCTCAGGAACGGCGCCACGGCCGAGTAAGCGCGGTCGCGGTTGGCGATCGAATCGCGGTGGTAGTAGTTCAAAACACCGGTGACGTTGGTGGTGTCGTTGCCGACGCCGAAGATTGCCGAAGCGATGAACTCACTCGAATCCTCGTGCTCTGTGTTGCCGTATTGGACGCTCGCTTCAGCGCCGTTTTGATAATCGTGACGCAGCTTGATATTGACCACCCCCGCGACGGCGTCTGCTCCATACGTGGTAGAGGCGCCGTCTTTCAAAATCTCGATGCTCTCGATCGCAGCCGCCGGAATGGAATTCAGATCGACGAACATGACGTTGACCAAGCCGGGATCGTTGCCCGTCGGATATGGAGCGACCCGGCGCCCGTCGATGAGGATGAGGGTGGCTCTCGAATCGAAGCCGCGCAGTGCGACTGTCGCGGCGCCCACCGCGGTATTGGAACCGTTCTCGTTGTTGGATTGCGGAACGACGTTCGCGTTAACGGTCGGAATGCTTTGGAGAAATTGTTCCGTCGTGCGCTCACCCGACTTGCTCATTGTTTCTCGGTTGTAGGTATCAACAGGCTCCGCCCCCACTTCTTCGGCCGTAGGGATATTTGAACCGGTCACGATGACGCGCTCCGCCGTCGCTGCCGCTGTGGTGCTCGGAGCCAGAGTGCCCTGTGCGTTGACAGCCGTCGCTCCTGGCGGCGCCTCCGGCGGGGGCGAGGGTATAGCTTGTTGTGCAACTGCGCTCGATGCCATGGCGAGAAACATGGCCGCCGTGACCGCAATCCCTTTGCGAAATAATCCGCACTCCAGAAGTTGGACTTTGTTCATATTTTGTTCTCCTCGATCCGACGAATACTCAAAACGGCTGTAAGTGTTCAATGCTTTTTTTACTTTATTTTTTTGTTTGCGCAGGCGTCCTTATAATTGCCACAACAAGCGCGGATGTCGTCACAACGGATATCGCGTCGCTTCTGCGCCGGCATAGCTCAGTTGGTGGAACAGCTGATTTGTAATTACAACTTAGCTGTTATTAGCTATCGCTTAAGGATCAGTTACCACCGCGAAGCGCTGAAGAACTGGCGCGGACGATACGGCCATTACGCTGGCGACTCGATTCATTCGCGCTCGTCACGAGCAACGCGCGCAAAATAACCTTTGGTATCAACACTGCTGAGGAACGAAATATTACGTCATGCTGCCAAAGTCGCTGCGCGCTAAAATCTCGTTGGCAAGGCCAAGCGTGCGGCGTCAACGCGCGCGAGAAGTAGCCTTGCGGGCGGAGTTGTTTGGCATTGAACAACTCGCCCGTCACGCTCAGCTCATCGCGGCACAACATACCGTCGTCGCGGGTCGCGCTTCCGCTTGGTTGCTCAGGCGGCTGGATCAGAATGAGAAAGTGTTGCGCGCTTTCAATCGCGCGACGCTGGCGGTGGATCAAAGCCGGCACGTCACGCCCGCGGCGGAATGGTTGCTCGATAATTTTTATCTGATCGAAGAGCAAATCCAACTGGCCCGCCGGCATCTGCCGGAGCATTACAGCCGCGAATTGCCCCGCCTGGCCAATGGTCCCTCCGCCGGGTTTTTGCGCGTCTATGACATCGTTTTGGAGTTGATCGCGCACGTCGATGCGCAGGTCGATGTCGACTCGCTGAGCGCGTTCGTGGCCGCATATCAGACGGTGGCGCCGCTGAAACTAGGCGAACTCTGGGCTGTGCCGATCATGTTGCGGCTGGGATTGATCGAGAATCTGGCTCGTATCAGCACTGGGCTGGCCCAAGGCCGGCGTGATCGCAATCTGGCCAACCAATGGGTGGAGCGTTTGCAGGCGATGGCGGAGAAAAATCCCTCCCGCATTGTCATCGTGGTGGCGGACATGGCACGGGCAGACCCGTCGTTATCGAGTGCCTTCGTGGCGGAATTTTGTCAGCGCCTCTCGCGTTTAAATCCGGTGCTGCATCTTGCGCGCGGCTGGCTCGAGCAGCGTACGCTCGAGGAGGGTTCCTCGGTAGAACAACTGATCCATCAGGAAAGTCAGAGCCAGGCCTCCGATCAAGTTTCGGTCAGCCACAGCATCTCGAGCCTGCGTTTGCTGAGCGCGATCGATTGGAAGGAATTCGTCGAAACGCTCAGCCTGGTCGAACAAACGTTACGTGGCGAGCCGGCCGATGTTTACGGCGACATGGATTTCGCGACGCGCGATCGTTATCGCCACGTCGTTGAAACCCTCGCCCGTTACAGCGCGCTCTCAGAAATCGAAGTGGCGCGCAATGCCGCCGAGTTGGCGCAGGAAAGCGCGCAAAAAAAAGGGCGGGAAGATCGCACCGCGCACGTCGGTTTTTACTTGATTGACCAAGGCCTTCCTCGGCTGGAGCGCGCCATTGGGGCGCGCTGGCGGTGGAAAGGTTTTGTCGAACGAAGTGTTCGCAAGTTTCCCTTCACTTTCTACCTAGGCGGAATTTTCCTCTTCACGATCCTGGCCACTTTAGGATTTGTGCGCGCGGCGGAAATGCGCGGACTCGCAGAATGGCGACTCGTTTTTTGCGCAGTCACATTTTCGCTCGGGGTCAGTCAACTGGCGGTGGCGTTGTGGAACTGGCTCGCCACTTTGCTGCTCAAACCGCGACCGCTGCCTCGTCTCGGCTATTCCCCTGGCGGAATCGCGCCGGAGAGTCGCGGCATGGTCGTCGTTCCCACCATCCTGAGAAGTGCGGAAAACATCGATGATCTGCTCCAAACGCTCGAGATTCATCATCTGGCAAATCGCGATCCGCATTTGCACTTCGCCCTCCTGACCGACTGGCCCGATGCGGCGCAAGAAAATTTGCTGGAAGAGGCGCCGTTGCTGGAGCGCGTAAAGGCGGGCATCGAATTGTTGAATCGCAAATACGCCGGCGGTCGGCGCGATCTTTTTTTCCTTTTCCATCGGCCCCGCCGCTGGAACGCAAGCGAAGGTGTCTGGATGGGCTACGAACGGAAGCGGGGAAAGCTGGTGCAGTTCAACGCCTTTCTCCGGGGACGCTGCGCGGAATGCTTCGCCGCGGTGGTCGGCGACCAGTCGATTTTGCGCGAAATCAAGTACGTCATCACCCTCGATACCGACACGAAATTGCCGCGCGAGTCAGCTCGCCAACTGATCGGGACAATGGCGCATCCGTTGAACCGGCCGCAATTCGATTCGACGCGCGGGATTGTGACCGAAGGCTACAGTCTTTTGCAACCGCGGGTGGATGTGAGCCTGCCGACGGCGGACCGTTCACGATTCGTTAGGTTGCACGCGGGCGAAGTCGGAATCGATCCCTACACCCGCACCGTCTCGGATGTTTATCAGGATCTTTTCGGCGGGGGCTCGTTCATCGGCAAAGGCGTTTATGACGTCGATGCTTTCCAGCGCACACTGGCCGGCCGCTTTCCGGAGAATCGAATTCTGAGCCACGACTTGCTGGAATCGGTCTACGCCCGCTGCGGTTTGGTGAGCGACGTGACACTTTACGAGGAATATCCGTCGCGCTACGAAATCGACGCCGTCCGGCGGCATCGCTGGATTCGAGGCGACTGGCAAATTTTGCCGTGGCTGCTGCCGCGCGTTCCCGACGCGGAGGGTCGGGGTATCCGTAATCCGATCTCGGCGTTGTCGTGGTGGAAAATTTTCGACATCCTGCGCCGCAGCCTTGTTCCGATCGCGCTCGTACTTTTTTTCTTCGCCAGTTGGCTGCTCGTTCCGCGGCTCGGCTTGTTGGCAACGTGCATGCTTCTCGCCATCATCGCGCTGCCAGGTTTGCTTTCACTCGTTGTCGAACTCCTGCGCAAGCCGGAGCAGTTGCCGTGGCGAATGCATT
>QHRO01000334.1 GCA_003220155.1 Verrucomicrobiota bacterium | reverse complement strand
CTCATCGACGACGGACTGAACCTCCAGCCCGACGATCTTGACTTGATCGCCTGCAAGGTACTCGTTTATCAGTGGCTGGGCCAGTTGGACCAGGCAGATGCGGTCATTAGTGGGTTGCATCCGCGAACGGCAGAGGATCTGCCAGTTTTCGCGATCACGAATCAAGCTCGATTCCGTCGTGCTTATGCCGGAGCCATCAGCCAACTCCAGGCTCTTCAGCCTGACCGGGGGAGCGGATCGGCGGATTGGGCGTTCAGCACTTTCAATATTTGTCTCGGTGATCTACGCCGGCTGTCGGGCAATGCCAGCGGAGCCAAAGCCAATTACACTCAAGCGCGCGACGCTCTCGAGGCGCTGCTGAAGAACCAGCCCAATAACGCCGATCTGTACAACATGCTGGCATCGGTCTATTGCGGTCTCGGCGATCGGAAAGCGGCCATGAAAAATGCTGATCGAGCCGTCGAGATGACGCCGTTGTCGAAAGACGCGATCACTGGAGCCGGCTATGAATCTACGCGCGCACGAATCGAGGCCCAGTTCGGTGATGGTGACCATGCCATCCCGGCTCTGGCGCGTCTCTTGAAGTTCCCCGGGTATGTCACTCCTACCGTCTTGCGCCTCGATCCAGACTTCGATCTACTGCGTGGTGATCCGCGATTCCAGAAACTCTGCGAAGAAAACCCAAAGTGAATCAGCGCAATTTTTTCGCCGAGCTGAAGCGGCGCAATGTCATCCGCATGGCGGGACTCTACCTCGTCGGTGCATGGCTGCTGACTCAAGTTGCGAGCACTTTGCTACCGGCGTTTGACGCTCCGAGTTGGGCGTTGCGCGGATTGATTATCACTCTCGCGCTCGGCTTTATCCCCGCACGCCCGAGGGGATCAAGTTCGAAGGAGACGTCGATCGTAGAATCACCCGCAAGACCGGACGCAAGCTAACCGCTTTGGTTGTCATCATCGCGGCCATCGCGGCAGGAGTGACGGTATTTCGGTTCTTACATTCGCAGCAAGGCATCGAAGCCGCGAAACAACCGCCCCTCGCAGTTGCCATCGAAAGTAAATCGATCGCGGTACTGCCCTTCGAGAATCTGAGCCGCGATCCTGACAATGCCTTTTTCACTGACGGCGTGCAGGACGAGATTCTTACGGGCCTGGCAAAGATCGCGGACTTGAAGGTCATCAGCCGCACCTCGGTGATGCAATACAAGAGCGGAGTCGCGCGCAACCTGCGCAAGATCGGTGAGGAGTTAGGTGTCGCGCATGTGGTGGAAGGCAGCGTGCAACGCGCCGCCAACAAGATTCGGGTGATCGCGCAGTTGATCGATGCCCGCAACGACGCGCATCTGTGGCCGCAAACCTACGACCGCGATCTGGCCGATGTGTTCGCCATCCAGAGCGAGATCGCCAAGGCGATTGCCGATCAGTTGCAGGCCAAGCTCTCGCCTAACGAGAAGAAAGCCATCGAGCAGCCGCCCACCACTGACCTGGCGGCATTCGACCTTTACAGCCGGGCGAAGTCACTTCTCCTCATGGCAGGTTTCAGCGTGACGTACGGCCCGGACGTGCGGAAGGCAATCGAGCTTTTGGATGAGGCGGTCAAGCGCGATCCCTCATTTTTCGACGCTTACTGCCAGCTCGCCTATGCGCACGAATACCTTTATGGACAAACGGGGTCTGATCACACTCCCGCCCGGCTGGCCCTGGCTGAAGCTGCGGTGCAAGCCGCGACCCGGCTGCGACCGGATGCTGCCGAAACGCATTTGGCGCGCGCACAATATCTCTACTACGGGCTGCGCGACTATGCCGGCGCCCTCGCCGAACTGGAGATTGCGCGGCGAGGGTTACCTAATGATCCGCGTCTCTTCGAACTCACCGGCTACATTCTGCGGCGGCGCGGCCAGCACGAGGAAGGTCTGCGAAACCTACAGCGCGCGGTAGAGCTGGACCCGCGCAACTTTTTTACTCTGCAACAGATCGCGCTCAGTTATCAATTCCTGGGGCGCTATGCCGACTCAGTCGCTGCGATGGATCGCGCGTTAGCGATCGTGCCCGACAGCGTCGAAACGCAGGACGTTCGTGGACTATTTTATCTCTTCTGGAAAGCGGACACCCGGACGCCGCGCCAGGCGATTGATGCAATCCTCGCACAAGAGCCGAGCGCCATCGGCGTTGCCGCGGATACCTGGTTCCTTTGCGCTCTGGCCGACCGTGATCCGGCTGCGGCCGAACGAGCACTCTTCGCGGTGGGCGACAATGCATGCTGGTCCGAAGGGGTGATTACTCTGAGCCACAGCTTTGGTGAAGGTCTGCCGGCGCGCATGACCAAAGATGAGGCACGAGCGCGCACTGCGTTTGAAGCGGCTCGCGTCCAGCAGGAGAAAATCGTGCAGGCGCAGCCGGACTACGGCCCGGCGCTCTGCGTCCTCGGCTTAATCGGCCGTCGAGCGATCGCCCTCGCACCACTGGAAAAAGATGTCGTCAACGGTAGCCGCGTCCTTCAGTACTTCGCCATTACAGCAACGTGGGCGGCCGACAAAGAGTTTGCCCTGCAGCAACTGGAAGCTGGGCTGCGTGCTCCCGCCGCCTCACAAATGCTGAGCTACGGCGCCTTAAAACTGCTACCGTTCTGGGATCCGCTTCGCGGCGATCCGCGCTTTGAAAAAATTGTTCAATCACTCGCTCCTAAATGATCGTTAACCTGTCAACCACGCCGGCTTGTCGCGCCGTAGCGTCGCGAAGGAGGAAGCCTTCGCGAAGGCGGGTCGCTTCGCTCGCGCTGAAGCCGGCTTCCGGAGATCGACAGTGAAATCATCCCACTTCTTCTCTGTTGTGCCTTGAATGAATTCTTCCAGCGCCTGAAAGAGCGCAAGCTGGTGCAATGGGCGATCGCGTATGTCGCCGCGGCATTCGCGCTGCTGCAAGGAATCGACATCGTTGCGCAACAATTTGGTTGGCCGGAAGGGGTGCGTCGC
>QHRO01000245.1 GCA_003220155.1 Verrucomicrobiota bacterium | reverse complement strand
TGAGACGACCTCTCGCGGCCCCGTAATGTTTAAGCATGCGCTCGCGATCGCGTGCGTCTTGCTCATTCAAATACGCTTCGTAATAAACTAGCTCCCATCCGGCGTGTTTCCGCATCTCTTGATGCTTGGCAAAACGTGCCTCAGGTTGCTGCTAAAGCCGTAGTATAACGCTCCAGTTTTCGGATTCTTTAATACATAAACGTAGAACACGTTAGCATTGAATCAGAAAGTGCTGGGCTTTGACACCTTGTAAGCACATCATTTCAGGTACTATTTCACTCCGCTCACAGCGGTTCTTTTCACCTTTCCCTCGCGGTACTGGTTCACTATCGGTCGCCAATGAGTATTTAGGCTTACGCCGTGGTCGGCGCAGATTCATACGAAGTTTCACGTGCATCGTATTACTCAGGAAATCCCTAGGCGTGCTCCGGTTTTCGGTTACGGGCCTTTCACCCTCTATGGCGCAGCTTTCCAGAAGCTTCACCTAACCTTTGCACTACCACATCGGGCTCCTACAACCCCCAGCACTTTCAATCGACTTCGCTAATCTTAGCAGCTCTTCGAACTAACAATTAGTTCGGACAGCTAAGACAGTTTTCAAATCAACTGAAAGTGCTGGGTTTAGCCTCTTCCGCTTTCGCTCGCCACTACTGACGGAATCGCATTCGCTTTCTTTTCCTCCGGTTACTGAGATGTTTCACTTCGCCGGGTGTCGCGATGCTTCTGCTATGAATTCACAGAAGCTCGAGCAGGTGTTACCCCACTCAGGTTATCCCATTCGGAAATCTACGGGTCAAAGCGTGTTTGCCGCTCTCCGTAGCTTATCGCAGCTTACCACGTCCTTCATCGCCTATTGGCACCAAGGCATCCATGATGCGCTCTTTGTAGCTTGATCAATCTGTAGGTTCACTCCGTCAGAACGGCGGTCACAGACCGCCGCTACAGTGGAGGAACCAGATTCTTTGATAACTGAAACTCTCCTGTAGATCCGGCGGTCATAGACCGCCGCTACTACAGCAATTTCAGACTCAGCTCTTAAAGTTGTACTTTCTTACTACCCTGTATGTAGATGTCAAAGAACCAGCCCTCACGTCCATATCAGGCGACAAAAAAACTCAATCCTGTCTCCCCGAGCCTCGATCCACGGCCTTCCGGGTATCGCTGCCGGGACAAAATTGAGTCCAATTTGCAGTCCCAAATGTACGTAGAACGAACTCCTTCGTTAGAGGAGTCCCCGCTTCACCGGGGTTAAAAAACTAACGCAAGCCAGTCCGGCGTCAACCGCGATTTTCGCCAATTTTTTATTGCCGCCCCGCTATTCCACAAATGCACACGGCTGAGGCACTCACGAAGAGCGAAAATTTGTTTTGTATGCCGAAGGAGAAGAAGGTTCGCCCAGCCCAGCACCAACGAAAACAGCCTGGTCGCCAGTACAAAATGCGGCCGCAGCCGCGCTCGGGTGCCCGTGATTACGCTGGCTGCGGGAAACTACGAGATAAAGTCGCGTTAATCACCGGCGGTGATAGCGGAATTGGTCGTGCTGTTGCGATCCTTTTCGCCAAGGAGGGTGCAGATATTGCGGTCGTTTATTTGACCGAGCACCGCGATGCCAGGGAAACGAAGCGGCTGGTCGAAGCCGAAGGCCGCAAATGTCTGTTACTGACCGGTGATGTTGGCCGTGAACAGTTTTGCAAAGATGCGGTGCAGCGAACCAGGCGAGAACTGGGCAAAATCAACATCCTGGTCAACAACGCCGCAGAGCAACATCCACAGAAGAGCATAACTAAGATCACGGAGAAGCAGCTCGAGCGAACTTTTCGCACTAATATTTTTTCGATGTTCTTCATGACAAAAGCCGCGATGCGTCATTTCAAGAACGGCGGAAATATCATCAACACCGCGTCAGTTACGGCATACCAAGGCAGTCCCCAGTTGCTGGATTATTCTTCAACCAAAGGCGCGATCGTTGCCCTCACTCGTTCTTTGTCCCAAGCCCTCGCAGACAAGAAGATCCGGGTGAACGCGGTCGCGCCGGGACCAATTTGGACGCCGCTGATCCCATCGACCTTCCCGGCCAATGAAGTGTCGATATTTGGTTCCGATACACCGCTGGGCCGCGCCGGCGAGCCGGAAGAAGTCGCCACCTGTTTTGTGTTTCTCGCTTCGGAAGATTCCTCCTACATAACCGGTCAAGTGCTCCATCCGAACGGCGGCCGTGTCGTAAACGGCTAGTTTTCGATAACACCGGGCTTTAGTCCGGTGTGGCTCGCGGGTGGAGAAACCTTTTAGCCGTTTTAACGGCTTATCGGTCCGCTGCGAACGAAGCCGTTGAAACGGCTACGCGGTCTGGTTGCGCGTGACACTTGGCTGTAAGCCAGGTGTTAATGAGAGTTTTGATTGGCAGGCGGAGCGCCCGCCCTACAATTGTCGAATGCAACGCAGCGACGGCCGGGCACCGGATCAAATTCGCCCGATCAACTTTGAATTAAATATTGCGCCGCACGCCACCGGTTCAGTTCTCGTCGCGATGGGAAATACCCGCGTCATTTGCGGGGTAACAATCGAAGAAATTGTACCGCGCTGGATGAAAGACCAAGGCGTGACCGGCGGTTGGCTCACCGCTGAGTATTCGATGTTGCCGTATTCGACGACAACACGGAAGCCACGCGACATCGCGAAAGGAAGACTGGACGGTCGCAGCTCGGAAATTCAGCGACTGATCGGGCGATCGCTGCGAAGCGTGATCGATTTGGAGAAACTTGGCCCCCGCACGATCTGGATCGATTGTGATGTCTTGCAAGCGGATGGTGGCACGCGCACGGCTGCGATCACGGGCGCAAGCCTGGCGGTCACGATTGCCTGCAGGAAGCTGCTGGAAGAAAAGAAGATTGCCTCCTTGCCGATGCACAGGCTAATCGCGGCGGTGAGTGCGGGCATCGTTGAAGGCAACGCGATGGTCGATCTTAACTACGAAGAGGACAAAGCCGCAGCCGTCGATTTCAATCTGGTCGCGACCGAGGATGGCGAATTTGTAGAAATCCAGGGTTCAGGTGAAGAAGCCACTTTTACACAAGGCCAGCTGGAGGAAATGCTGGCGCTCGGCCGCAATGCCGTTGCGCAGTTGATCGTGGCGCAGCGGAACGTGCTCGGTCATCTCGCATAAGAGATTGCGGCGAGGATTTCAACTGGAGGGCGGAGCTCTGCGACGCCGAAATCGCCACTCCGGCTCGGACCGCGGGCTCGCGGAGCTCGCCCCTCCATCACCATCACGGAGCCGGTGATACGCCGCAAGGATTTGCGGTCGCGACATCGATGCGCTAGAGCGCAGGATTGCGATGAAGCGCGCCTTGATCACCGGGATCACCGGTCAGGATGGAAGTTATCTGGCCGATCTGTTGCTGGAAAAAGGCTACGAAGTGCATGGAATAATTCGACGGGCGAGCACCTTCAACACCGCCCGCATCGATCATCTTTACGTCGATCCGCACATCAACGGCGTCCGACTTTTTCTGCATTACGGTGATTTGGCTGACTCCGTTAATTTGGTGAAACTGCTCTATGATCTGAAGCCGGACGAGATTTATCATCTCGGTGCGCAAAGCCATGTCCGCGTAAGCTTCGATATTCCGGAATACACCGCCGATGTGACCGGCGTCGGAACCATTCGCATTCTGGAAGCGATTCGCGAGACTGGCATCCGCTCCCGTTTTTACCAGGCATCGAGTAGCGAGATGTTTGGCAAGGCGCAGGAAGTGCCGCAAACAGAGCGGACACCTTTTTGGCCGCGCAGCCCCTACGGCGTCTCCAAGGTTTTTTCCTACTGGGCGACGGTGAACTATCGCGAAAGCTACGGCCTGAATGCCTGCAATGGCATTCTTTTCAATCACGAAAGTCCGCGGCGCGGCGAGACGTTTGTGACGCGCAAAATTTCGCGCGCGGTCGCGGCAATCAAGCGCGGACTGCAAAGGGAATTATTTCTCGGCAACCTAGAAGCGAAACGCGACTGGGGTTACGCGCCGGAATATGTCGAGGGGATGTGGCAGATGTTGCAGCAGGATAGTGGCGATGACTTTGTGTTCGCGACTAACGAGACGCATACAGTGCGTGAGTTTTGCGAGGTCGCTTTCGGACATGTTGATCTGGACTGGAAGGAATTCGTCAAACACGACCCGCGCTACGAACGTCCGGCCGAAGTCGACATCCTTATCGGTAACGCTGCCAAAGCGAAAAAGATTCTCGGGTGGGAAGCGAAGACGCGGTTCAATGAAGTGGTGCGTCTGATGGTGGATGCGGACGTGGAATTGCTCGAGCGCAAAACGGTGCGCGAGCACCTTGGCGATCAGCCGTAGGTGTCATTTTCGAACGAAGTCGAGTAAGCCCTTTACCACGTTGTCATCCCGAGCGAAGTCGAAGGATCCCGCGGCGTTACCTTAAAGCTATAATCGCCGGATCCATCGACTGTCGCTCGGGATGACGAGCCGCGAGCGGCGGCTACAACTAGCGCACGATTATACCGCCATTGCCGGTCGAGACGATTTGCGTTTCGCCAGCCGCGGCGGGCACGACGGTGGCAAGGGGCGCATCGACAATCGTCACCTGCGCGCCCGTTCCGACGATGTCGTAAAGTTTAATCACGTCTTCGGACTTCATCCGCACGCAACCGTAACTGACCGGCAGACCGAGGTTCCGGTCTTCCGGTGTACCATGAATATAAATATAGCGCCCAAACGCATTCGCGTTTTGCGCTTCCCGGCCGCGCAACCAGAGGATGCGGGTAACGATTGGATCGCGCCCCGGAGCATTGGGCAAAACAATCTCGCCAGTGCGGCGGCGGTCTTTGAAGACTGTGCCCAGAGGCGCGTTGTCGCCAATTTTTTTGGCGATCTCCAATTCACCTAATGGAGTGCAACGGCTGCTCGGCCAGTCGCCGAGGCCGTATTTGGAGGTCGAGACCGGATAGATCGCAACCAATTTTTCACGATCAAGCAGCGCAAGCTTCTGCTCCTTCACGCTGATGATCACGTGATGTTGTACGTCTTTGGGCGTGGTGCATGAGGCTAACAGGAAGAATATCAGAGCAAGAGCCGCAAATTGGAGGGACACGCGCTGTCGTCTCCCTAACATTAGCGTGCTCCATTCGACAAGCTCAAGGCAAGCTGCGCGGCGCCCTCCCGTATTGGCACTTCCCCTCATCCTCGATTAAACCGAAAGAACTTTTCCGCGGTTTCGGTCGTGGCTTCCGCCAATTCCTCCAGCGGAATCTCTCGTGCACTCGCGATCGATTCGGCCACGAGGTGGGTATAAGCAGGCTCGCATCGTTTACCCCGAAATGGCACCGGCGCGAGATATGGACAATCGGTTTCCACCATGAATTTCCAGAGCGGAATTTGTGCCGCAACCGCGCGGACCGAAGCGCCATTTTTGAAAGTCACGATCCCGGTAAAGGAAACGAGATGATCGAGATCGATTACTTCATTTGCTTGCTCGAGCGAGCCGCCAAAGCAATGAAACACGCCCCGCACCTTGTCAGTGTAAGGTCTCATCATCTCGAGTGTGTCCTCCCAGGCGTCGCGCTGATGAATTACGACATTGAGCCCGAGCTCGACCGCGAGGTCGAGTTGCTGCTCGAATAAGATCGCTTGGTTCGATTTATACGCGCCGTCTCCGATGCTGGCATCGATTTGCTCTTCCGTTTCACCTTGCAATGCATTGGCGAACACTTGCACTTTCTTGTCCTTCGCCGTCGCCTTACTCGGCAACGAATGATAATCCAAACCCGTTTCGCCAATTGCCACCACGCGCGGACTCTTCGCCAGTTCGCGTAACGGCGTGATCACGTCGTCTCCCGCTTCTTCGGCATAAGTCGGATGAACACCGATGACTGCGAAAATGTTTGAATTTTTCTCGGCCAAATCGATCGCGCGTCGACTGCTTGCGATTGATGTCCCGATGGTGAGAATGCGGGTAACGCCAGCCTCATTAGCGCGCCGCAGCACGTCTTCGAAGTCGTTTGCGAAATCAGGGTAATCCAGGTGAGCGTGAGTTTCGATTAACATAGCTAGTTTGTCATTCCGAGCGAAGTCGAGAAATCTCTCATCATTTCTTTTAGCGAGACAATAGTAAGAGATGTCTCGACTTCGCTCGACATGACAGAAGAATCGAGGTGGGCATGCGTTTCGATGTGCATGATTAGATTACATCGCAAATCGTAAAGCGTGAATCGTTACATCGGCTACGATTCTCGATTCACGAATCTCGAATTACGCGATACACGTCACCACTCCACGATTGTACTCGCCCAAGTCAATCCGCCACCAAATACCACCATCAGAACATAGTCGCCAGATTTTATCCTGCCGGAGCGGTTCGCTTCATCCAAGGCGATCGCCACCGCTGCCGCTGAGGTATTTCCATAGCGATCGACATTGACGAAAACTTTTTCGCGCGGAATCCCCAGCCGTTCCCCGATTGCCTCAATGATGCGCAAGTTCGCCTGATGCGGAATGACACAAGCGATGTCATCCACGGTGAGACCGGCTTGATCGATCGCTTTCCTGGCCGCTGCCAGCATCGCGGTCACGGCTTGTTTATAGACTTCCTTACCTGACATGTGGATCGTTTGCAGATTCAGATGTGCGTTCTCGGCCGTGATCGGTGTCTTCGATCCCCCACCCGGCATGAATAAGATGTCGGTATACTCGCCGTCGCTTCCCATGTTGGTGCTAATGACACCGTGCGCGCTGCCGCGATGACCAAGCACCGCCGCGCCCGCGCCATCGCCGAAAAGCACGCACGTATTTCGATCGGTCCAGTTGGTAATCGACGTCAGCTTATCCGCGCCGATCACCAGCGCTGTGTCGTAGGTTCCCGAAGTAATGAATTGCTGCGCGATCTCAACCCCGAACAAAAATCCAGCGCAGGCGGCCGAAACATCGAGGCAGGCGGCATTTTTGGCGCCGATTTTTTTCTGAACGAAACAGGCGGTCGCGGGAAAAATCATGTCGGGCGTGGCGGTGGCGACGAGAAGCAGATCGATTTCTTCGGGCGAAATCTTCGCCTGCTCGATTGCTTTGAGCGCGGCTTTCGCCGCCATGTCGCTGGTCGTTTCGTCCTTGGCGGCGATGCGCCGTTCCTTGATTCCGGTGCGCGTGGTGATCCACTCGTCACTGGTATCGACCATGCGAGAGAGATCTTCGTTGGTAAGAATCTTCTCCGGCGTATAACTGCCGGTACCGATAATCGAAACCGTCCGTTGATTCCTAGCGAATCGCGGGCTCGAGCGGGGCTGTCGCTTCATGATAACGCTGAACCTCCTCGATGATATGCGGGTTCACCTGCTGTTCAATCGACTCCGCTGCGACGCGCAGCGCGTTTTTGATGGCAAGCGGCGTGCTCGAGCCGTGCGCGATGATGCAGATGCCATTGACGCCGAGGAGCGGGCTGCCACCGTATTCTTCGTAGTTGGTTTTATCTTTAATAGTGCGAAACGATTCCTGCGCCAAAAACGCGCCCAGCTTTCGCATCGGCGTCCGGGACAATTCGTGCTTTAGCCACTGAAAAATTGCCACCGAGATCGATTCGCAGGTTTTCAAAATTACATTTCCGACAAATCCGTCGCACACCACCACCTCCACGGGATCCTCGAAGAGATGCCGCCCCTCGATGTTGCCTACAAAATTCAATGAGCTCCTCTTGAGCATTTTGAAGACTTCCTTGGTCATCTCATTGCCTTTCACATCCTCCTCGCCGAGCGAGATCAGGCCGACCGTCGGATTCTTGTAGCCGAGCACGTGACTGGAATAAACCGAGCCCATGAACGCGTATTGGAGAAGATGTTCCGGCCGCGCATCGATGTTCGCGCCCGCGTCCATTAAAACAAAAACATTCGTTTCGGTGGGCAGTACCGCAGCGATACCGGGCCGATAGATTCCGGGCAAAGTGCGCAGTTTAATCATGCTCGCTGCCACGGCCGCGCCGGTGTGGCCAGCGCTGACAATGGCGTTGGCTTGACCGTGCTTGACCAGATCGACCGCACGACTGACGGACGAATCTTTTTTCCGGCGCACGGCGGACCAGGCGCGGTCGCTCATGTCGACCACTTGAGTCGAATGCACGATCTCGATCCGACTGTCGTTGCAACCGAGCTTCCTCAGCTCCGCTTCGATTTGAGCGGTATCGCCAACAAGAAAGAGTTTGCTGATGTGGGAATACTCACGCAAGGCGAGCGCGGCTCCAGCAACAAGGTTGGGTGGGCCAAAATCGCCGCCCATCGCATCCAGCGCGATTTTCATGCGAGCAAGCAGTTTGCGATCATCGCGCGGCTAATGCAAAACGAAAATCGAGATCCGTGAATCGTGAATCGATCTAACGATGTAACGTTTTAACGATTCAACGATTTAACGTGCCGTCAGGCACCCACGCTCAACACCTGTCGCCCTTTATAATAACCGCAAGACGGACAAACCGTGTGTGAAGGCACAGTGCTGCCACATTGCGCGCACTTGTTTAGCTGTGGCGCATGCCAACGATTGGCCGCTTTGCGCGTGCGCAACCGCATCTTCGACGTTTTACGTTTGGGGACGCCCATGTCAGGCGGCTATGAAAGCACGATCTCGCTGAAAAACAACCGGCCGCCTGAGGAAGGTGATTCGTTAAAACTGTTACATTGTTAAAACGGCGGGCTCCAATTTTAACCTTGTAACCCTTTTAACCTTTCAGCTTTAACTTATCCAGCGCACTCCAATCCGCTTTCCCTGTGCCAGCGTCACTGCTGGTTTCAACTTTCGCTGCCTTGCAAACGCGCCCGCCATCGCGATCGCAATGGGGATAGGGCGGCAGATTCAACAAAATGTCCTCGCGCATGAATGGCGTGATATCGATGTTCTCCGGCCCGTGCAATTCGGTGTGGAGCACGAACGCCGGAACGTTGATTTCGTGCTCGAACTTTTCGAGACAGGCTACGCAGCTCAGCTCAACCGTTTGCGCGATCGTTCCGTTGGCCCAAAGCGCGCCATCGGAAATTCCGAGGTCGAGGCTGTAACGCATCGGCCCGATGCAGCGAATTTCCGGCGTCGCGATGTCGCCAAACGGACAATCTTCTTCGCCGACGAGATGCAGACCTTCCGGCGGGATTTGGTTCAAATGGACCTTCATTCGCGAAACCTTTGGCCGTTCATGTTACTGGCGCAACGCTCTCCACTGGCGATTTGAACTTCTTTGCGAGCGCGTCGGCTACCAGTGGCGGTACGAACGCGGAGACATCGCCCCCGAGCTTGGCGATTTCTTTAACAATACGCGAGCTGAGATAGGTGTATTCCTCCTTCGGCATGAGGAAGATAGTTTCAATTTCGGGGTCGAGCTTCCGGTTCATCAGCGCCATTTGAAATTCAAACTCGAAATCGGAAATGGCACGCAACCCGCGCACGACCGCGTGCGCACCCTCCGAGGCGGCGAATTCCACCAGCAGTCCTTTCATGGGCGCGACTCGCACGGCATCGATTGTAATCGCCTGTCGCAACATGGCGAGCCGCTCATCCGGCGCGAACAGGGGTTGCTTTTGATCATTAATCGCGACCGCCACGATGACTTCATCAAAAAGCTTACGTGCCCGCTCGATGACATCGAGATGACCATTTGTCACCGGATCGAAGCTGCCAGGATAGATCGCGCGTCGCACGGGCAGAAATTCGTGCAGGAAAGCACAGTTGCAACGCTGATCGAGTCGTTCTCGATCAAGAACTCAGGAAGAAGGACGAAATCCGAATGACGAAGCTCGAAGGAATGACGAAGCCCGAATGCGGGACAGATTACCGACCATAGGTGGTGTCGTACCTCCTTTTGGGTAGCGCGCGCGTCTCGCCTGCTGGTTTTGGCGTCTCGCCAAAACAATCTTTCGGAAGACTCTGATGGCGCGACGCCCTCACGAGTACGCAAGAAGCGCTACGGTCCTTCGTCATTCGATTATTCCTTCGTCGTTCGTCATTCGTCATTCGAGCTTCGTCATTTTTACGCATCTCAAGTTGCCGAATAAGGGCGAAGCGGGAAAAGTACCCACCTCCAGATGACCGATCCGTCGCCTTATCGCAGCGTCGCCGTTGCCAGTACGTTCTCGCCCCGCTTTGAGCAGGTATTGGCGGAAGCGAAACGGATTCGGGACCACTTCGACTCGGAGCTCAGCCTGGTTTACGTGGGTGAAAAAAGCGAGGAGACCAGTGGGAAGTTTGCAGCCGCATTGGACCGGCTCTCATTGCCGAAGAATTCCCCAATCCATTATGAGCAGGGCGATCCGGCAACCGCAATTCTGCGAGCGATCGAGCGAAACGAAATCGACCTGATCGTGGCGGGTGCGCTCGAGAAGGAGGTAGTTCTTCATCCCTTCTTGGGAAATGTCGCTCGCCGACTTTTGCGGGAAGGTCGCAGCTCGGTCATTCTCTTTACCCATCCGGCGCGCCAACCGGAGCCGTTGCGCAAGATCGTCTTCCTCGTGGAATATTCCGAACACGGGTCCAATAGCCTGCGTCGAGCGCTGCATTTGGCCGCACGCGAAAATTCGGAACGCGTTTACGTGGTGCGGCTTATCACAACCTTCGACGAAGCGCGCGCGAAACAGGAGGGCATACCGGCGGAAGAGGATGAGGATGCGAAATTGGAGCATTTCGTTCTCGATCTCGGCCATACCGATGTGCCGATCGAAGTGCGCTGTATTCGCGGCAACACCGGGTTTGCCGCAGCCGATTTTGTGAATTCGGTGGAGGCGGATTTGCTGGTCGTACCGCTCGATCCCAAGAAAAATGCCGGCCAATTGCCACCCAATCTGGAATGGCTCATGGACGTTATTCCGTGTAATCTCTGGGTGATGCGCTGAGCTTGGAAGGGCCCATTCCCAAACAGCGCGCCCACATCTAAATGACGCGATGTCATCCCGAGCCCCGAATGCTTTCGGGGTGAGGGACCTCATAAGTGGAAGATAGTTGCACAAGCTATCTTGTGTGATCCTCCAACTTGGGCGAGTCCCTCGGTCGCGCGACCTCGGGATGACAGCAAAAGAGCAGTCGACATTTCGCTCTCGTACAACCACTCGCCGCGACGTTCCGCTTCTGTTATCTGATCGGCAGACGCGACAATGAATTCCTCTCCACCCTTCCATCCTTACGGCGTCGCGCATCTTCTTGTGATCTTTCTCACAATCGTATTGCCGTTCGCACTGGGAGCGCTCGTCCGTTGGACGAAATCTTCCGTAATAGAACGGATCATCATCGGCGCACTCTCTCTTACGCTGGTGATAAATTACTTCGTCTACCTCAGTCTGGTGCGACAATTCGGCGCCGTCAGCTGGGAGCAACTTCTCCCGCTCCAACTTTGCGATTGGGCAATGGTTGTAATCATCATCGCAATGTGGACACGCCGGCCGCGCTGGTTCGAGGTCGCCTATTTTTGGGGAATCGGCGGTACCGTACAAGCCGTGCTCACCCCGAATTTGGCCTTTGGTTTTCCCGATTTCCGATTCTTCAGCTTCTTCGTTTCCCACTGCGGAATCATCGTCGGCATCATTTTCTTAATGTCGGTGCATCATCTACGGCCACATCCCTTTTCCATCGTTCGTGTCTTCGTCTGGACGGAGTTCTATTTCATTATCACGCTGACGGCGGACAAATTCACCGGGTTCAATTACGGCTTTCTCCTTCACAAACCGGAGGCGAAAACGCTCCTCAACATTCTCTCGGATTATCGTCCACTTTATCTTTTCGAGATGCATCTGCTCGCGCTCGCATTTTTTGTGGCTCTGTATTTACCCTTCGCCATTTACGATTTGGTGCGTGGCAAGATTTTCTGTAGCGGCGCTCTATGACCGCCGATCTTAATAGTTTCGGCGGTCATAGACCGCCGCTACAATCACGCATTTCAATATGAACAAGCTGCGCATCGGAAACGTCACCGTCGGCGGGCGCGAGCCTGCATTTATCCTCGGGCCGTGCGTGATCGAATCGGAAAAATTCGTGCGGCGGATGGCGCAAAAAATCGCGAAGATTTGTGCCGCAGAAAATGTCTCATTCATTTTCAAGGCGTCCTACGACAAAGCCAATCGCACCTCGGTGAAATCATTTCGCGGAATTGACGCGCGCGCCGGATGCCAAATCCTCGCTTCCATCGGCCGGGAGCTAAAAATTCCGGTCACAACGGACGTGCATTCGCCAGCCGAGGCGGAAATCGCGGGCGAATTCATCGATTTGCTGCAAATCCCCGCCTTCCTTTGCCGGCAAACCGATTTGCTGCGCGCGGCTGCGGAGACCGGCCGTGCCATCAACGTAAAGAAAGGTCAATTTCTTGCCCCTTGGGACGTGAAAAACATCGCGGAGAAGTTGGAGAATTTTGGCACGAAACAATTCCTGTTCACCGAACGTGGCACCACCTTTGGTTATAATAATCTCGTGGCAGACTTCCGCTCGCTGGCCTGGATTCGTGAAGCCGGCTACCGCGTGATTTTTGATGCCACCCATTCCGTGCAACGCCCCGGTGGCGCCGGCGACTCTACTTCGGGCGACGGCGACCTCGCGCCTTTGCTGGCGCGCGCGGCCATGGCAGCCGGATGCGACGGCATTTTTATGGAAGTGCACGAAAATCCGGCATGCGCCTTGTCCGATGGTCCAAACCAGTTGCCCCTAAAAAATTTGCCGAAGGTTCTTCGCGTGTTAAAAACTGTTCATGCTGCCGTTTCGTAACGGGCGCGCACGGCGCGCGCTTTTTTTTGGTCTGATCGGCGCAAGTTTTCTCGTCGGGCCGGCCGATTTCGCGCAGCAATCGAAAAAGCATGGCGGAAAGAAGAACAAGGACCAAGAAACACCGGCGCAGTCGGCTACTCCCAGCCCGGGATCAGCCGGCCAGGTTCCCCTCCCCATCGGCCATGAAGCAAAAGGACTCGTCTTGCCCGATATTGATGAAAATGGACATTTGCGCGGTCGGTTCGTCGCTGGCACTGCGCGACGCGTCGATCAGGACCACATGCAATTTCGTGAGTTGAACATCACCACTTACACGGAGGACAATCAGATCGATCTTCAGATCGCGATGGCAGACTCCGTGCTGGACTTGAATACGCGTGTCCTCAGTTCGCCGCAACGAACGACGATTAAACGCGCCGATTTCGAGATCGCGGGCGACACCGCCCGCTTTGACACCGCGGCGCGACTGGGAACCATCACTGGCAATGTGAAAATGGTGATCACCGATCAATCCAAATTGAGGCCGCAGAAATCGCCATGAGGCTGATCGCTTTCGCAATCCTGGGCTGCGCAATTAGTGCTTTTGCACAAACCGAGGTCGTCACCACGGCACAAACTTCCAAACCATCCAGTTCGCCGAAAAAGAAAGCCGACGAGACTAACAAAAATCCTTTCGGGACCGAATCGAAAAACGAAGGTCCGATCACGACCGAAATTTATGCGGATGAAGCATCTTTCGATTCGGGTAAGAACGTTGGTGTTTTTACCGGCCACGTGAAAGTGTTCGATCCGCGATTCAATCTGCAATCGGACAAGCTAACGGTTTATTTACACAAAGGGGAAGAGCAGGGACTGGAGAAAGCCATCGCGGAGGGAAACGTCGGCGTGGTGCGTGATCGGCCAGATCCGAACGGCGGTCCGCCGACGCACGCCGTCGGACGCTCCGAGCATGCCGTTTATACTGCAAACGATGGCAGCGTCGAGCTGACAGGCATGCCCAAAGTCCAGCAGGGACTGAACTTGCACATTGCGACCAGCTCCGAGACGGTCATGGTTATCAATCAGGACGGACACCTCAATACCCATGGCCCGAGTCGGACCGAAATACGCCAGGAACCAAAGGAAGAAAAAGCGGGATCGCCGACGCCGTCGCCGAAACCATGATTAGCACGACCGCTGCACCTTCACCGATCAGCGCGAAAACAACCGTGCCTCCGGATGTTTTGGCCACACGCGAGCTGGTCAAAATTTACGGTGGCCGCGCCGTGGTGAATGGGATCAACGTTAACGTCAAGGCCGGCGAGATCGTTGGCCTACTGGGACCTAACGGTGCGGGCAAAACGACGACATTCTATATGATCGTCGGTCTCGTCCGCCCAAACAGTGGGAGCGTCATTTTTCGCGATCAAGACGTGACCACTTTCCCGATGTTCAAGCGGGCGCGATTGGGCATGGGCTACTTGCCGCAGGAAGAATCGATTTTTCGCAAAATGACGGTGGAACAAAATATCTTGGCGATTCTGGAAACCTTGCCCCTGAGCAAACACGAGCGGCGACAGCGTTGCGATCATTTGCTGCATCAATTCGGAATCGAGAAAATCGCAAAGAACACGGCATTGACCTTGAGCGGTGGGGAAAAACGTAGGCTCACCATTGCGCGTTCGCTCGTGACCAGCCCAAGTTTACTCATGCTCGACGAACCATTCAGCGGGGTGGACCCGATTGCGGTTTATGACGTGCAACAAATTGTGGTGAACCTGCGGAAGTCCGGTCTCGCCATTCTCATCACCGACCACAATGTGCGCGAGACCTTATCGATTGTCGATCGCGCCTACTTGATCTATGAAGGCCGGGTCGAAAGCGAAGGCTCTAAGGATTTCCTCATCAATGATCCGATTAGCCGCCAGTTATATCTGGGCGAACGATTCCGAATGTAGCCGCACCCGTAGCACAGCCATCTTGACTGTGGGGCCGGTGGGCATCTTGCCCGCCGATCTATCATTTGCACAAGGACGAAGGTGGATCGGCCGCTCCGCCGAGCGACCTTAATTAAGGCGCCGAGGGTGCATTCCTATTTGGATCGAGCAAGGGGCTGCGCGATCCACCCGATCTCGCGCGATTATCGGCTCTAACGAGTCTCAGGCAGCTAGCTGTTTTCGCGTGTTACTCCTCAGGTTCACCCTCAGGTTCACCCTCATCTTCCTCCGGCGGTGCGGACCATTCGACGTGCTTGACCTCGTTTTGTTTTTTCAGGGCATCCTCTAAAGTTTTGTAGATCGACATGGTGAAGCGATCGGGATCTTTGCCGAAAGCGAGGCGAAGGAATTTGCCCTCGAAGTAGCTCGACTCACTCTGCTCCTTAAGCTGAAGAACGAAGAAGCTGCCGTCGCTGTCCTCGGTAATATCATCATAACGGATGGGCTTCTCCTCATTCACCTGAATACTCCCGCTCGTTATCTGAAGCTTATCGCCATGCGCATTTTCCCAGTCGCCATAATAAGGAGTTGCTTCCTCCTCTTCTGCGGTGGCGGTGATCCTGGTAGCAGGGATGAGCATGATCGCGAGAAGCGGTAACAAAAAGCGGAGGTGTGAGAAGTGAGAGGTGAAACGTGAGAGGGAGGTCATGGCCTGTAGTCTGTTGTCTGTTGTCTGTAGTTTGTAGTCTGTAATCAGTGATCAGTAGTCTTAGCTGTCCAGATTTTCATCACATCAGCGGAACCCTGAGAACGGACTCCATTATCATTCAGAATATTTTCGGTCGTGCTGACCATTTCGGCCCTGGGAAAAACACATGATTCGCCACTGGAGCGAGTATTAAACTCAAAAGTAACAAATTCATCCTTTAAATCTCTCAGAACCTCGACCAGATGAGCCAAGTTCTTAATTGGTTGATGGTTAACGGTCTTCAATACCTGCCAGGCGGGGTTTCCATATCCTTTTGAGAGCCGGTGCGGGAAAAATGGACAGGGCACGACGACCAATCGTTCATCTGGAAATGCCGGCTTGTCGCCTATTCTGGCGATCAAGGGACTCCCGATATAAGTGAGCAGGCCAATTATTGCGCCAGTCTCGCGATTTTTCTGGGCGATAGCAATCAAGTCCATCGTCGCTTCAGAGAAAACCATCGGTCCGTAAACAAAGTAGGAAGGGTAGCTTCCTTTTAGCTCCGGAATGACCAATGGACGCTGCCGCAATACTGGCAGGTTTATCTTCAATTCCTTTCCGCCCCGAAAAACAGTAAGCGGAACGATGTTCTTGGCCGCCAGTTTCTGAACCATGTAGGGGAAACGGATCCGAAGAGTATCTCCAATCTTGATCATACCTTCATCGTCGACTGGTACATCACCGATCTTCGTGATTACATCCCATTCCTTTAGTGGATAGCTCGCCGCCGAATCGAACGGGCGGTGAACAATCATCCCTTGCAAAGATTCCGGCAGATGCAGAAAAGAGCGCAGGGCCGGGTTCTCCAGGGTCTGGAGATCATCGTACATGGTTGGCTTTCCATCGTAATGGCCGTCGGCAATGTCTTGCAGGAATAGCTCGATCTCCTCTACTGGAATGATGTAGCCGATGTTCTGCGCCGACTGCAGATGACTAAACGCGATCCCGACTATCTCGTCATTAACTACCGCCGGGCCGCCGCTATTGCCGGGATTAATTGCGGCATCAATTTGGATCCTTAGTCCAAGGGTCGAGAGACTGTAACCGGTGAACTCGATCCGAGAGATAATTCCTTTGGTGATCGAGAGACTGGCCCCGCCAGTGGGATATCCGTAGACCATCACCGGGTCCTTGGAGTCCGGCAGTGACTTCTTAAATGGCAACGGCGAATGCGAATCGAAAAATTTCTTGTCTTCCAATTCGAGAATGGCGAGATCCATTCCCGGCGCCACTGCCTTCACCGTCGCGGGAAGCTTGTCCCCCGCCTGGTTCGCCTGGACCTGCACTTCGCTGGCGTATTGGACAACGTGCGCGTTGGTCAAAATACGTTTGTCGCTGATCACGGCCCCGCTGGCAGTGATTTCGCTGGGCTCTTTTTTTGTCCAAGGCTTACTCGGATCAGGCAGCCGAAGGGTTGCGAAGATTTTTACAACCGAGTTCTCGACCGCTTTGGAGGGAGTTGCGGGTGGGGATAAGATAATGGCAGGAGAAGGCTTTGCTTCCGGCGTGGGAGTGACCGGAGGTGGGCTCTGCTCAACCGGAGCCGCCAGGATCGAGCCGGTCGCAGAGATTAGCGAAGTGGCAAAAGCGAATGTAATCGCGAAGCGAAGCCGCGAACTCTGGTGGATCATCCGGCAAAGGAACTCGATTCGGGAACGAAAGCGAACATCGTTTTTCTGGGAATCTGGGGAGCGCGGGCAGCTTGCCAAACACAACATCGTCGGCAAGCTGCCGACGATTGCAGGCTACGCTCCCCCAGAAAACCGTGTTTCTGTGAAACGCCATTTGTGGTAGCTCGGCGGTTTGGAAACCGCCGCTCCTTGTTATTCCCGCCGCGACAAGGTAAACGTTGATTCCGTTATGCCTGACGGCCCGAACACGCAAACGATTACTTCCGCCAGCGATCAACGCAAAAGCGTGCCCGTCGTAACCGTGGAAAGTTTTTTTAATACTCACGGCGAGAAGTTGGCGCTGCGATTGGAAGGTCCGCGCGTCGGGTTTCACCGGAAAATCCGCGAGCCGACCATTAACCGGCCTGGCCTCGCCTTGAGCGGGTTCTTCGTTTATTTCGCCGAGAAACGCGTGCAGGTGCTGGGCGCCGCCGAGAATACCTATCTTAAGAGCCTTTCGCCCAAATTGCGGGTGAAACGGTTCCGCGCTTTGTGCGAACAAAAAATCCCGTGTGTGGTGATTTCGCGGGGAGCGCATCTCGACGACCCCATGATGGCAGTGGCAGCGGATGAAGAAATCGCCATTTTTCGCACGCCGATGATCACGATGAAATTTATCAATGCCGCTACTATCGCGCTGGAAGTCGATTTTTCTCCGACGGTGACCGAATTCGGCAGCATGGTAGACATTCTTGGCGTCGGCGTTCTCATTCGCGGTGTAAGCGGCATCGGCAAAAGCGAGAGCGTGCTGCAATTGATCGAACGCGGATACAGCTTGGTGGCGGACGACGTGACTCGGATCACTTCGTTGGAGGGGCGAGAATTGATGGCGACGGCGCCGGACCTGACGCGCTATCACATGGAAGTGCGCGGGATCGGGATAATTAATGTGGCATCGGTCTTCGGCATCGGCGCGATCCGGGTGGAGAAACGACTCGATTTGGTGGTGACGTTAAGAGATTGGAATGAAATGGAGGAAGTCGACCGCACCGGGCTCGATCGCGAGTTTTATGAAATTCTGGATATCAAAGTGCCGCACGTCACGATTCCAGTTCGGCCAGGCCGCGATTTGGCGCGCTTGATTGAGGTCGCGGCAATGGACCAAAAATTGAAGAGCCTCGGCAGTAATGCGGCGTTGGAATTCAATACAAAGCTGCTCCATTTAATGGAGACGAAAAATCCCGATGGGATTGCTTAATCGAAAAACTGGCGCCGGCGCCTCCGCGCAAAAGGCCGAGAAGGAAATCACGATCGCGAACCGGCTCGGTTTGCACGCGCGGCCCGCCGCCCTTTTCGTTAAGGTGGCGAGTCGGTTTCGCGCCGAGGTGTGGGTGAAAAAGGAGGGTGAAGAAGTAAATGGCAAGAGTATCATGGGCCTGATGATGCTGGCGGCGGGCCAGGGATCGAAATTGCAGATTCGTTGCGAAGGACCCGATGCTGCGCGCGCGCTCGAAGAAATCGAAGCGCTGATCAACGGGCGCTTCAATGAAGATTGATCCCAGGTCGCGGCGGAACACAGGCATTCCTTGCCTGTGCGCCCAGCGCGGCTTTTAGCCCGCTGCGATTGGATGGTGTAACAGGCGGGAATGCCTGTTTGGCGCGCAGGCTAGAAAGCCTGTGTTCCTTTGTTGACATCCGCGCTACTCTCCCTCCAATGATTGACGAGTCGGCCGAAACCCGTTTTCACGGCGTGGGGGTGTCGCCTGGGATTGCCCGCGGCAACATTCAAGTCATGCGTGACGAGTTCGAGGAAATCGAGCGTTACCGGATTGAAGGCTCGCAAATTCCGGCAGAGATCGCTCGCTTCGAATCGGCGCTGGTCCAGACGCGCATTCAAATTCTCGAAATGCAGCAGAAGATCGCGGAGGCGATCGGGACGAAAGACGCGGGGATTTTCGATGCCCATCTTCTGGTGGTAGAAGATCGCACCTTGATCGACGAGGTCTTGCGCAAGCTCGAATGCGATCGGGTCAACGTGGAAGCGATCTTCCATGACGTCGCTGCGAAGTACGCCGAGACCCTCGGGCAGATCGACGATCCCTATTTGCGCGAACGCGCCCTCGATATCCAGGACGTGATGCGGCGTGTCGTACGCAATTTGCAAGGCAAAGCGCCCAAAATAATGCCCCTGCCGGGCGAAGTCCACATTTTGGTCGCGCACAATCTCACCCCCTCGGACGCGGCCTCGCTGGATCGCGATCGTGTTCTTGGCATCGCGACCGACCTCGGCAGCCGCACTTCCCACACTGCGATCATGGCGCGCTCACTCACCATCCCTGCCGCCGTCGGCCTGCATGATGTTACGGAAAAAGTTGAGAGCGGCGTGATGGCGCTGCTCGATGGCTATACCGGATTGCTCATCGTCAACCCATCGCCGGAAACGATCGCCTATTATGGCAAGGTCGAAGTCCGGCAGTCGGAAGTTTCGAAGGAACTCGCGGTGCTGCGTGAGCGTTCGGCCACGACCCGGGATGGTGATCACATTGTTTTGTCAGCAAACATTGAGTTGCCGGATGATGTTACGAGCGTATCGGCTAACGGCGCAGAGGGAATCGGGCTGTATCGCACCGAATTTCTTTATCTCGATCGCGATTCCTTGCCGGGCGAAGAGGAGCAATACCAGACGTATCGGCGCGTCGCCGAATCGGTCCGGCCCCATCCGCTCATCATTCGAACATTCGATCTTGGCGGCGACAAGATCGCGGGCGGAATCGATGTGAGCGACGAACTTAATCCTTTTCTGGGTTGGCGCGCCATCCGCTTTTGCCTCGAGCATCTTGAAGTCTTCAAGCCGCAACTGCGCGCCATCCTGCGCGCGAGCGAGCTCGGCAATGTCAAATTGATGTTTCCGATGATTTCCGGAAAAGCGGAATTGCATCGGGCCCTCGAAGTGTTGGACGAATGCAAAAACGAACTCGCATCGGCCAAGATCCCGTTCAATGCTGAAATGCAGATCGGCGCCATGATCGAGATTCCGAGCGCTGCGATTTGCTCGGAATCACTCGCGCCCGAAGTGGATTTCTTCAGCATCGGCACGAACGATCTCATTCAATACGCCATTGCCGTCGATCGTGTGAACGAGCGCATCGCGCATCTTTACGAACCGTCGCATCCGGCTGTTCTACGTTTGATCAAGATGGTTGCCGATGCGGCTCGCAAACATCAGATCTGGTTTGGAGTTTGTGGCGAAATGGCGGGCGAGATCGAGCTGACGCCTCTTCTGCTCGGACTCGGAGTAGACGAATTGAGTGTCAGCCCGGCGTTGGTGCCACGAGTGAAATCCGCTATTCGCAATGTCTCGCGCGAGGAATGTGAAAAATTAGTGGAGGAAGTACTTTTGCTCGATACGCCGACCGCAATTCTGGAGCGGTCATTGCAACTTGCGCGCGAACGCTATGGCGAGTTGCTCGGCTAAGCTCCATCTTTGTTATCCTGAGCGTAAGTCGAGGGATCCCGTAAAGTTACCTTAAAGATTCCATCGCGGGATCCCTCGACTTCGCTCGGGATGACGGCTGCCGTTTAACAATTTAACGGTTTAATTTTTTACGCTTCCCCGCTTCAACCCCTTTTAACCCGCGCGATCGAAGATCGCGTCACTCCTCTTCCGTCGCCTCCGATTCCGGATCGATTTCCGGCTTCAGGCCTTCCTCTTCCATTTTGCGAAGGACATCGCTCATGTCCTCGACCTCGTCCCAGACCTCCTGGCTCACATAAATGGGCGCCTTTTGTTGCGTCGCCATCGCGATGCAATCGCTTGGCCGCGCATCGAGCTCGATGATTTTTTTCTGCTGCAGCTCATTCTCCGCGGCAATGATCATGCGCGCATAATAAGTCGCGTTCTTTAGATCGTTGATGATCACTCGCTCGACATGCGCGCCCACCGCCGTCATCAAATGCGCCATCAAATCATGCGTCAACGGTCGCTCTTTCGACATCTCGCGCATGAACATTGTGATCGCGCTCCCGACCGTTTGATCGACGTAAACGATGAAAACTTTGTCGCTATTCCCGATGAAAACTGCGCAACCGCCACTGGTTGGGAGTACGGCGCGAACATGTACTTCAATGACCGTTTTGTTCACTGCGTGACGGTACCGATGGAAGGACGAAAAACAAGCTGCTCCCAGCCGCGCCGCCGCGCCCGACCAACGTTTCGCACGTATGCCTTTAGCGCCAAGAGCGGGAATGATTGTTTCTGGAGAGCGCAGGAACGCCGTCCGGCTCGGACCTTGCCTGCGGTGTTTGGCAGCCTTGCCAAACACAACATCGTCGGCAAGCTGCCGACGATTGCAGGCTGGCAGCCTGCGCTTCCCGGATCCCCTCGCCACACGGAAACGGCCAGAGATCTGCTGCTGGTTTTTTTTGAATCGACCTTGCATGTTCCGCCGGATCAACAATTGTCCGCTTTGCAGCCGCTGACGAAATGACGAAAAACGATTGGGACCTGGAGGCGGCAAACGCCACCTACAACGTCGAGGGTTGGGGAACCGGTTACTTTTCCATCAACGCCGATGGCAACGTCGTTGCGAAGCCGCTGCGGGAGAATGGAGCCGCCATTCCCATTCTTGAAGTCGTTAACGAAGCGCGTTCGCGCGGGCTCCCCTTTCCACTTGTCATCCGCTTTCAGGATTTGCTCCGGCACCGCGTCGAATCTGTTAACCGCGCTTTCGAAAACGCGATCACGGAATTCAACTATCGCGGTAAATACCGCGGCGTTTTCCCGATCAAAGTCAATCAACTGCGCGAAGTGATCGAAGAGATCGTCGATGCCGGCCAGGCGTTTCACTTTGGCTTGGAGGCCGGAAGCAAACCGGAGTTGGTCGCTGCCCTGGCTATGCACAAGGACGCAGAGAGCTTGGTCATTTGCAATGGCTACAAGGATCCGGCTTTTATTCGGATCGCGCTGCTGGGGCGTAAGCTAGACAAGCAGGTCATCATCGTGGTCGAAAAGCTGGAAGAGCTAGAGCAGACCATCCGGACTTCCAAGGAAGTTGGGGTCGAGCCGCTTATTGGCATTCGTGTTCGTTTGACCAGCAAAGGCGCGGGCAAATGGACGACCAGCGGTGGCGAGAACGCGAAGTTTGGACTCGATACCGTCAATCTCATTACCGCCAGCGAGATGTTGAAGAGTGAGCGGCTGGCGCATTGCCTGAAGCTGGTCCACTTCCACGTTGGCTCACAGGTTCCCGACATCTCGACGATCAAACGCGCCGTGCGCGAAGCGGCACGCTATTACTCCAAGATTGCGAAACTCGGCCACGAGTTGGAATATCTCGATGTTGGAGGTGGTCTCGGAGTAGACTATGATGGCTCGCGTTCTACTTTCGATAGCTCAACAAACTATTCGCTTCAGGAATACACCAACGACGTTGTCTGGAACATCATGGCTGTGTGCGATTCCGAAGGCGTCGCGCATCCAGCAATCGTTAGCGAAGGCGGGCGCGCCATTGTCGCCCATCATTCGGTTTTGGTAGTGGAAGCATTCAGCTCGATCGAAAAGACCGCCGGGAAAACGAAGATCGGCGCGACCGAGAAAGACCATAAACTGGTGGGCGATATTCTGGAAGTGAAGCAACGGCTTAAGCGCGGCAACCGGTTGGAAAGTTTGCACGACATCCAGCAAATCAAGGAAGAAGCCCAACAAACGTTCGACCTCGGCCTGCTCGATCTGGAATCAAAAGCAAAAATCGACGCTGTTTACTGGCAACTGGCCACTCAGATCGTTGGCATGCATCGCGGTCTGCGATTTATCCCGGACGAAGTAAAGGAGCTCGAAACTTCGCTGGGCGATCAATACATCTGCAATTTTTCCGTCTTTCAATCGCTGCTTGATCATTGGGCACTGGGCCAGCTCTTTCCCATCATGCCAATTCACCGCCTGACCGAGGCGCCCGAGCGCAACGGCACCATCGTGGACATTACCTGCGACTCTGATGGCAGGGTTTCCAAGTTCATCGACCTACTGGATGTTCGAGATACCCTACCGCTTCATCGAATTAATCCCGGAGAAATTTATTATCTCGGCGTCTTCATGGTTGGCGCTTATCAGGACATCATGGGCGATCTGCACAACTTGTTTGGACGCGTTACCGAAGTGCATGTCTTTCTCGACCCGGACGAAGAATCCGGCTGGTACATCGAAGAAGTGATCGAAGGCAGCACCATCGGCGAAGTTCTCGCCATGACACAGTGGGACAAGGTTGAGCTAATGCGTCTTCTCAAAACACAGGTCGATACCGCGATTAAAACTGATCGACTGAAACCGAACGACGCGATGAAGCTACTTTCCGATTACGAGCGGCTTCTGCAGGAATACACCTACCTCAGTCTCAATGGCAACAAGCCCGCGCCACAACCGGGCACCTTTTTGCCACTGAGTTCTTGAAGGAGAGTTGTGCTTGGCAGCTGTTGCCCGCGGGCGAATACCGCTGGCGACATTTGGCATTGCTGATTTCGATTCTCCTGCTCTTTGTCGTCGCTCCCTTCGTCGTCCCATTGCATCATGGCATCCTGGTCATGAACGTGATCTCAGTCGCAGTGCTGGTGGCCGGCTCCTACGCCCTTAGTGAACGAAAGCACTTGTTCGCCATTGCGGTCGTGTTGTCGGCAATCACAATCGTTGGCACCGCACTGCTCGTCGCTTTCCCGCAACCTTGGGCCCTGCTCATTTCCCACTCATCCATTATCGTTCTCGTCGCTTTCTTCTGTGTAACTATCCTTTCCTAGGTTCTAGGCAGTGGCCGGGTTACCTCAGATAAAATCTTTGCCGCGATTTGCGTCTATATGCTGCTTGGATACGGCTGGACCTTTGTTTACTCGCTTTTTCTGGAGCTGCAGCCACAATCGTTTGCCGCTACCAGCGAAGTCGCCCGCAATGATTACGTCGGCCGGATTCTGCAACTGCGCTATTTCAGCTTTATGACTCTGACTACCGTCGACTACGGCGACCTCGCACCACGCTCACCGGCAGCGCGAACCATGACAATTCTGGAAGCAGTAATGGGACAGTTCTATTTAGTGGCCCTAGTCGGGTGTCTGGTTGGTTTGCACAACGTGCGCGGGAGCAATCCACGCTCGCGCGCTTGACCGTCTCGCCGCCGAAAGTCCCATCGCTTTTGAAAAGCCGGATTGTAATTGTTGACAAAAACCGTTGCAAAACAGTTGATTGGACCAAGCAAATCAGAAAGGAAACATTATGGCCAAGAAAGCGGGATCTGCGGATTCAGTTTATAAAGTGGTGGAGTTGGTCGGCACGAGCTCGAAATCATGGGAAGATGCAGCGAAAAATGCGGTGGAGACCGCCGCTGGATCACTGCGTGACTTACGCGTCGCCGAGATTGTGAAACTCGACATGACAGTTGAGAACGGCAAGATCGGAGCCTACCGCGCGCGAGTGCTGGTCTCCTTTAAATACGGGAGCTGAGAGAGCTGAGGTTTTCAACCAGCGTTCAAGTCGCCGAGCGATCGGCATGGTTTTTCTTTCACGAACGTGCCGATCGCGGCCAGGATCCTTCGATCGAAGTCGTCCTGCGTTTCGCCCGCTGCTTGAAGTCCGCGCTTCGTTAGGCGTAAAGAATGGTCTCCATCCTCGACCAGATGAAGGAAATTAGGTGCCTTCATTTGCGACCGGACTTCGTCGAGAAGGTCGAGCGGGCAAAGCGGGTCACGCGTTCCCTGGACAAAGAGAATTGGCGTTTGTAACTCGTGTAGAACCTTGTCACGCAATTTTGTCCGATCGCCCCCGCCGCAGAGCGGATAACCGAGACAAACGAGGCCCGCGACTTTTTCTTCGAGCGCAACATGGCAGCCGATTCGTCCGCCCATGCTTTTGCCGATCAGGAAAATTGGCCCGGACGATTTCTCGCGGGCCTCGGCTAACGCGGATCGATGCGCAGCGATGAGTTGTGGCGGCGGATCGGGGCGTTTCCTTCTCCCGTGCATATAATCGTAATCAAACAGCGCCACCTCACCGATGGATTCCAAATAATGTTTCCACTTCTGCATCCAAGGATGCGTCGATGGCGCGCCCGCCCCGGGTGCGAAAAGAAAATACGGTCTTGGCATTGCTAGGTGGCTAATAATACAACGACTGGGCGAAAGTATAACTTGTAGCCGGCATCGGTGATGCCGGTGACGTCTGACGTGCCGGGATCAACGATCCCGGCTACAACATGTCGCGAAGGTTTGAGCAGGTTTGATAGATCCAAGGTTGCTCACAGGTCATCGGTCATCTCTTTGCTCTTTGCTTCCCTGCTCGCTGCTGCGTGCTCCCTGTTTGAGCACCTCCACCAGGCGGTGAAGGAAGGGCGTTTGCGCTGCTTTCAATTTGAGCCTCGCCTCTTCCAGTGAAAAAAAGCAGGCTTGATCGACTTCTGCAAAACTTTGCATCGTTCTCGAGCGCGGCGGCCACTCCATCTCGAAATTGTTCGAGCAAACCTGGAAATTGTCTGGCAAATTTCCCTCGAAGGCCCAGGCGTAAACCGTTTTGCCGCCTTTCTGCTTTACCCATCCGAGATCGATCCAATCGCCGTTCGCAGGAATTCCCACCTCTTCTTCGAACTCCGTTCGCGCCCGGTTCAGCAAGTCTTCGTCCGGTTCAGCTTCGCCTTTGGGTATCGTCCAAACACCATCGTCCTTGTTCCGAAAAAACGGTCCGCCTGGATGAGCTAAGAGAACCTCCAGTGTGTCACCCGATCTTCGGAACATTAACAGACCAGCGCTTGTTCTTGGCATTTTCTAATTTAACCGCGGATCACACGGATAACACGGATTTGATAGCAAAACGCATTTCACCTGCAGGGCAGACGCGTGGATCCGCTCGTCCGCGTAATGTGTGCAGCGAGCTTCTAGATTTATGAAATGCGCGTTCTTTTTACCAGATCCATCTCAAGATGCGCGGACCCTGTCGCTTAGGGCCAAATTGACTCATTTCCAGACCGAAAAAATCGAACAATCACGGGAGACTCCCCGTCCGAATTAGTTATGGAGGGGATTATGAATGACGAAGTGAGAGGATTGCTGGTGCCTCTGGAACTTGACGCGTCGGAACTGAATGATCTACGATGTTTGAGAGCTGCTGAAGGCTATGCCGAACTGGGGATGTACGAGGAGGCCGACGCCGAAATTGGAAAGCTTAGTCCGAGGTGCCGGCTGTTTCATTTGTTATTGCGCTCAAGCCTTGTGTCGATGCCCGGTTAATCGTTAGGTTGTTAGCGCGTTCGCCAACAATTGCTTGCACCTTCGCCGTGCCCTCCCCGAAACGCGCCTCAGTGCAGTGCGAGCGAATAGATCGCGACAAGCGTAAGCAGGAAATATGGAACCAGAACAGCGGCCCCGGCATAATCCTTCGCCATTCGCTGACCGAAGAACAGTGCGACGATTGAGATTGCCGAGATAATCGCGCCGTAGAAGGCCACCGTGGGATCACGAGTAAGAATTATTATCACGCAGCCAATCGCGCTCAGGGCACCCGAGACGATTTCCAGCACAGTGACAACGGTTACGAGGAACGGAACCATTCCGGCTAATGGACTCTTGGCGAAATGACCTTGGAGAAACTCAAGATTCCCGTGCCGATCCGCGATTTTATCAATTCCCGATTGCAAAAAGAGAATCGCGAGAAAGGCCGAGACCAGGATTTGAAGTAGCCAGGTAGAGTCTTCCATCAAGCGCAGGCATAACATGAGGGAATACTTGGATAACATACGGCGAGGAGTCAATCCTCGCGTGGTGTTGGCGACCGTCGCCAAAGCGGATAGATCAGCGCCCCGGCAGCAAGAATACCAACGCCGATGCCCGCGTTGCGCGGGAACTGCGCAACGGTGCTAATTGAAATGGCCCAGCAGGCAAGGACGAAGACGCTGGTGGTAACTGGATGCCACGGAACCCGAAGATGCTCCTCCCCTTTCTCCTGAAGACGCGCCCGAAAGATTAGTAACGAAGCGCCAGTCAGTCCAAAAAAGAGCACGTCGATCGCAACGACGTAATTGAGAATCTGATCATACTTGCCAGTAAGCGCGATCGCCGCCGCGCAAACGCCCTGAAGGACGATTGCTACCGTTGGCACACGCGTCCTCGGATCAAGATAGCCGACGGCTTTAAAGAAGATGCCGTCACGCGCCATGGCGTAGTAGACTCGCGGAGCCGTCAGAATGCTCTGGCTGAGGAACCCAAGAGTCGAAATCGCGATCCCGGCTGCAATCAGCTGCGCACCGCGCTCGCCGAAAGCATGGCGCATCACTTCAGAAGCGGGGACATTTGTGCGCGCGAGGTTCGCTACCCCTAGTACGCGCACGCACGAATAGCTAACGAGGACATAGCAAAGGATTACACCGATTACTCCGATGAGTAATCCGCGTGGCAGGTCGCGTCGCGGATCGCGCATTTCGCCACTGACAAAGCTTGCCGTCTGCCAGCCGCCATAGGCGAAAAGAACGGGCGCCATTGCCCGCGCCAGTCCTGCGAAACCGCCGGAAACGGTTGGCAACTCCACTGCGGCGGGATTGGTTTTGACCGGTCCGAAACATCCGACGCCAATCAGGAGCGCGATCGCCACCAGTTTAATTAACATCAACGCGCTTTGCACATTGCTTCCAGCGCGGACACCGAGACAGTTAATCACGGTCAAAATCGCGAGCGCCAGAGTAGCAATCAATTGTTCGGAAATGGAAAGGCCGAATAGTTCGCAGAAGTAACGACCAAAGATGATGGCTGCGCCTGCCATTCCGCCCGTCTGGACGACGAGGAGGAGAGTCCAACCGTACAAGAAAGCGACGATGGGGTGGTAGGCATCGCGCAAGTAAGCGTATTGGCCACCAACGCGAGGCCGCAGCGCGGCGAGCTCGGCGTAAACAAATGCCCCAATCAACGCGATCATTCCGCCGATCAACCAGGCACTCAGCACGAGGAAGGGTGTATGAACATTGCGGGCGACCACCGCTGGGTTCACAAAAATTCCCGCACCGATAATTCCGCCCATTACGATCATGGTGGCGTCGAACGGGCCAAGCCGGCGGGCTAGCGGAACTTCGCCAGGTTCGGGGTTTTCCATATTTGTGGATTCCGGTCGGTCTGGTTATTTACAACGCACGAATCGAAGCCAGCGCAGCAGCCGTGATCTACTTAACTCTCGTCAACACGAGCTTTGAACCGTTAGGTTCCTTTAAAGTGATCTTGTCGCCGACAAGTTCCATCTGATAAACAGAAGTAGCGATTGACGTCTCAATCTTAATCCGGTTGTTGTCTCCGAAGCTGTAGCGGCCGCGAGTCGTGCCAATCACGAGCGATCCATCACTGGAGAATTCCCAAACTATCGCGTTTGGATCGCCGCCGACCCGCCAGGTGCCAACAATATGGCGGGCATTGCCTCTACAACCGGTGATAAGGCAGAAAGAAACGAGCAAGCAAGCTGCGATAAATCGGTGACTCGATAACGACCTCACAACGCCGATTGTGGATGGCGTGCTTGTGATCTGCAAGAAGGTTGATAGCGGAAAGTCATTCCATCTTCGAAAACACCAGACCACCTCTGAAGGGTTTTTTTGAAAGGACACGCGCTGTCGTGTGCATCGCCGGTGCTTGAGTGTGTCCGTTGCTTCGTCCACCTTCCGCAATGCTGTCGCCGACTTCGGTCAAAAATGCCTTGAATCAGACTGCGCCCATAGCGCCGATATTGGTGCAAGGCTGGGTCCGAACGCGTCGCGACTCCAAGGATTTTTCTTTTATCGAACTCAACGACGGCTCCAGCTTGCGGAATCTGCAGATCATCGCCAGGAACGGTCTGTCGAACTATGCGGCAGTGCAGCGATTGATCACGGGCGCTTCCATTATCGTGCGAGGAGCATTGGTCGCGTCACAAGGCAAGGGACAAAACTGGGAAGTAGTCGCGGATGAAGTGACCGTCATTGGTCCGTCAGATGACAGCTATCCCTTGCAGAAGAAGGGACATACTCCGGAGTTCTTGCGCGAAATCGCGCATTTGCGTCCGCGCTCAAATCTGTTTGGTTGTGTCTTTCGCGTTCGCAGCCGGCTGGCCTTTGCCATTCATCAATTCTTCCAGGAACGTGGGTTTTACTACATTCATACGCCCATCATCACCGGCAGCGACTGCGAAGGAGCGGGCGAATTGTTTCGCGTCACTGCCATCAACGCCGATAACCCGCCACGAAAACCAGACGGAGGGATTGACTACGCCAGGGATTTCTTCGGTCGTTCGACTTATCTGACAGTTAGCGGCCAACTCGAGGCTGAAGCATTCGCTTCCGCTTTGTCGAAAGTTTATACCTTTGGTCCGACCTTCCGTGCCGAAAACTCGAATACCTCACGCCATGCTAACGAGTTTTGGATGGTCGAACCGGAGATGGCCTTTACCGACTTGAACGGCAACATGGATCTGGCGGAAGAGATTGTGAAGTATCTCATCCGGGATGTTCGCGAGAAATGTCCGGAAGAGCTCGGCCTCTTCGCCAAGTTTGTCGACAAGGAACTGCTCGATCGACTGGATTTTGTAGTGGAACGGCCTTTCCAGCGAACTACCTACACCGAAGCAATTGAGCTGTTAAAGAAGAGTGAGGAGAAGTTTGAATTTCCGGTCGAGTACGGACTA
>QHRO01000333.1 GCA_003220155.1 Verrucomicrobiota bacterium | reverse complement strand
CCGAGTCGCACTGGGCGGAGCGATCAAATCGGGGGATGTTTCGTTCCATGGCGAAGAAGCGGGTCTGGTTGGGCACGCACTGGGAAATGCTCGGAGTTACAGCCGTGTTGTTCGTCATCGTGGCGGTCTTTGTCGATCTCAAGCCGGCGGTAGATGAAAACTTTTTCTTTTCCACCGGTGATCCCGGCGTCCGTGAATCTAAGATGGTCGAACAACGTTTCCCGTCACAGCCGCAGCTTATCCTGGCGGTTTCATCCCAGGATATTTCTTCCCCGCGATACCTCAGTCGAATCCAACGGCTCACCCAGCAGATTGAAGCGATCGATGAAGTCAGCGCGGTCAAAAGTCTGACCGCCGGACCGAAAAGTTTTCAAGACGCTGTGCAAGGCGAATTTTGGAGACGGCTCTTAATTGCGAAAGATCGTAAGTCGAGCAACGTGATCGTTTTTCTCGAGAACAAGGATCCCGAGAAACCGATCAAGCGGATCGAACAGATCATGCACGAACTCGATGAAAAGGACTTTCGGATTCACATCGCTGGTCCGCCCTACGTGGTGGAGATGATTCGGCGCAGCCTGGCCCATGATTTCTGGTATTTCAGCCTCACGGCAGTGGTTCTATTTGGCCTGACCATGGCCGCGATGTTCCGGTCGGCGCGGGTTTTTCTGGGAATGCTCGCCACCTGTGCGAGCGCGGTGTTGTTGACCTTGCTGCTGCAATCAATGTTCGGGAAAAAGATCGGCATCCTCACCGTCAACCTCGGCACGATCGTCTTTGTCGTGGCCTTGTCGCACCTCGTTTACATGACGTTCAACTGGCAAACGCTGGCCGACCGCGGGCATCGTCTGGGAAAGGAATCACCGAACCTCGCGGGTGATGCCTGGCGCATGACCCTTCCGCCGTCGTTTTGGTCGATGATCTGCGCCTCGTTAGGTTTCGGGAGCCTGCTAATTGTTCAGGCCAAACCGTTGCGCGAGCTCGGATTCGGCGGCGTTCTCGGAACGGTGGTGGCATTCATTTGCGCCTATGTGATGTATCCGCCTTTTCTGCGCTGGGCCGTGCCGCGAAAAAGCAAATTGATTGAGCAGGAACCTCCGCGCGCATTTTGGTCGCGGCGTTTTGTCTTATTGTCGTTAGGCGTTATTCTGGTTAGTGCCGGTCTGGGCCTGGGCCTGACCAAAGTAAACACCGATCCGAGTCTGCTCGATTACTTTAAGTCGCACTCGGAATTGCGCGACGGACTGGAATATGTCGACAACAGCGGCGGCTGTAATCCCCTCAACCTCGTCGTTTCCGCAGCAGATGGCAGTTTGTTAAATACCGACGCCGCTTACGAGAAAATGTGGCGGCTACACGGCGCTCTCGAAAACTACAAAGGCGTCGGCACCGTGATTTCACTTCCAACTCTGTTGTCGGAAGGCGACCGGACGCCGTTCTCGTTCCTGCTCAGCTACGAAAAGATGACGGAGATGATGGAGCAACCCAAGTACGCCCGGGTGGCGAAAAGTTTTGTAACCAAGGATCGCACCCGGGCGATGTTCCTGGTTCGAATGGTCGAGGAGCGTCGTGATAAATATCGCCTCCAGGTCGTCGACGACTTGCGCGCGATTTGTCGGAAGTATGGATTCAAACCGGAGTTGGTCGGCGGTATCTACTACCTCGAGGGCCGGCTGGCGCAGCTGGTCGCCTCCAGTCTCGTGACCGGTTTGTTCTGGCTCAACCTTTTGTTCATCGTGATCGCATGGATTGTCGCCCGCTCGGTGCGCGGGGCGTTGGCGATGATCCTGAGCCT
>QHRO01000332.1:1690-4022 GCA_003220155.1 Verrucomicrobiota bacterium | reverse complement strand
GTTAAACCTTCCGTAACCACGCCCGTTAGCTTTTGTGGAATTCGTTGATTACTGATGGTGCAGTAGCGGCATCGAACACCCGATTGTGGCGTTCTCAGGCGCGGGATAGTACGTCAGAGGTTCCAGGCGTTTTCTCCATCTTTTCTCCTGTGCAATCGCTTCAATACTTATTGTTCCTACCAGCAATTTTTCGCGGGTTACTACAGGAACTTCGCCGACCTTTGCGTTGAGCATCATTTGCTCCGCTTCCGCAACTGTCTGGTCTTCGAAGCAATAGGGATTGTTTGTTTCAATTTGTGCTTCTACCGGTTCTGTCTTGGGATCGTGCCCGAAACCACCCACCTCCCGGTTCATTTGGTTCTTCGACACCGTCCCCAATAATTCGCCGCGTTGATCGATTACAGGTGATGAATCGGTTGCCTGCGCCTGCATTTCCTCCAAAGCCGCCTTTACAGAAACCTTATTAAAAATGCTCTTCGCAGGCTCGATGATGTCCTTGACGATGCGTGCTTGGAGATTCGCACTCCAGAAGTCGTTAGTGTTTATCTGTTCCATAGTCTTAATAAACAGGCCGGTAATAGACGCCGGGAGGATACTGGTTGTAATAGGCCGCACTGGTGGCGGCTGCTCCTACAGCTGCGCCAGTAACCGCCCCAGCAGCAAACCCGCCTCCGTAACACCCCCCGTAGTGGGCTCCGCCATAGCCGCCGTAATGATAGCCGCCACCGTAGCTGGCCGAGCCGGAGTGACTCGTCGAGTAGGTGTTTCCGCCGCGACCGGTGTAGCTGGTCGAGCCGCTGTGCGACGCACCGCCCCAGCCTCCCGATGTCGAACCGGAGTGTGAAAAACTGCCGCCGCGCGAGCTGCTGCCTGAGAAAGATCGTGAGCAGCCCCACGCGAACGCTTCAACCGGCTGAAGGACGAGGGCCGCGGCGGCGATAAGGGTGAGGGAGAGTATTTTGCATTTCATGGCTTTTGTTCTCGGTTGAATTTTGCTATTCAGCTTTTGGAAGGGCTTATATTTCAAAAAATTACTGGACGCGCTTCATCTTGATTTGCTTGGTGTCTGGGAGCGGCTTGCCGCTTACAGTCTGATCCTTGGACTGCCATGTCACGGTGTCGGCGTCGACCGCCGTGATGATGTGAGTGGCGCTGACCTTGCTTCCGTCGCTCAGAGTGGAGTTGGCCTTAACGACCCATTTTGTGCCGTCCTTCGTCCAAACGGAATCGCCATAACCGCCGTCGGCCTCGAAGCTCCACGAGTGAATCTGTTTTGCTGCCGGGTCCCAGCCAATCCATTCCGTGCCGTTATCCAGGATGTTGTCTTTGAACTCTACCCCACGCGTTGCGACGATGAAATTCTGCCCCGGCGCCCACTCGAAAGAGACTCGACCAACTGGTCCGTTAGGTTGTTCGTCACCCCACTCCCCGATCGCCCACTCGAGCCCTTTCAGGTGCTCGTAATTGGTCGGCTCGCTGTAAGCGGCCTCGCGTACGCTAGAAAGCAGCCACTTACCATCCTTTTTGATCAGCACGTTAGTATAGCGGGCGCGGCTCGGTGCGGAGCCATCGGGTGCGAGCACGGTCGAGGTGCCGTCCTCGATGGCCAGATCGGGTGCGGGAAACCGCAGCGAAGCCACATCGATCCGCACCTTCAGCCCTTTTCTGGTGGCGAAGAGGTCTGCGAATGAGTCCTGGATCGCCTTTTGTCCCTTAAGCACCCGGCTGTTTTCATCTACATAATCGCCGTCCGGAGTCCAGAAAGCGGCAACCGCCTTGGCGTCGCCCTTGTGAAAGGCTTCGACAAAGGCCTCGGCAGTTTTGGTGATCTCCCCTGTCCGGGGATCGCTTTCCGCAGCCCGCAGAGCCGACATGCCGCATAAGCCAATGCTGGCAAGAGCCAGTAGGAGAGAGTGTGGAATAGTCTTCATTTTGTTTCAAATCTCTTGAGATTCATTAGGTTTAAGCATTGGAGGATTAGGACGATTTCAATTTAGGCTCGCGGCCCTCCCCGTATATTGGACCTTGGTCCCATGGCCCTTTGGGTCGTATGCCGCTTCCACCGCGCTGTTGCGATCCTGACCTTTAATCGGATCACGGCGCAACACCAAGCCCGCCGGGTATCAGCGTTCGTCGCCGTTATCGTTCTCTGCTGCTGGTTTCGTCGAGGAATAAACTGACACCAGCCGCGAGATTAGGACCGCCATGTAGAAAAGTCCGGTGATGGCTTCGGTCACGGCCAGCATCCGGGCGATCTTCGACACCGGCATGATGTCACCGTAGCCGACGGTGCAGAGCGTGATGAAACTAAAATAGAAAGCGTTGAACCCAT
>QHRO01000332.1:0-1447 GCA_003220155.1 Verrucomicrobiota bacterium | reverse complement strand
GCGGCGCCGGGCGCCCACTGCCAGCACACTGGAAACCATCACCAAGGTCAGGAGCAGCGCTTCAATCAGATCACCGCGCGGCAAGTCCTCGATGAATGGCGTGAACACAAACAGGAGACCGAGCGCCACCAAGAGCTTGACGGTGGAGTAACGCGGGACGCCGAATCGATGCGCGGATTTATGCTGAGGCTCCATCTCGTTTCGACGGTGAGTTTCGCGGGCGCGCACTTGCACTGCGGTCCGCGCGGTTCACGATCGAGCCGAACTTACTCGCTCATCGTGTTGTTTCGCTAGGCTTTTTCGAGTAGCCCAATGTCGGCAAACCGCGGCTGTTTGTTCCTGTTGAATTCGGTTCATTTGTTTTCGGGTGCGAAGATGGTCTTCCAGTCGTCCTTCATGCTGATGACAGTCCAGTCGTTCTTCTTCGCCTCGGCCATCAGCGCGTCACTGAACGTGCCGATCTTCGACTCGGCGCCGTAGGCGAACTCGCGTACCGCGTCGTCGTGATGCACGAGCATCATCAACCGCGTGCCATCGCCTGCCCTGGTCCACTCCAGCATCTCTTGATCGCCATCCGAGTTACCGATCGCGGCGATCGGGCGGCGGCCGATGTGCGAGTTGATGCCGACTGGTTTGCCAGCCTTGTCGTCAACAAAGTTCATCTCAGGCAACCGCATGAGGACGGGCTTGCCGTCGCGCATTTCAAACTTCAGTTTGCCGCTGCTGCCGACGACCTGCTCGGGCGGAATCCCGTAGACCTCTTCCGTCCACGGACGCATGAATTCGATGCCGCCGCCGGAAACAATGAAGGTCTTGAAACCGTTCGCTCGCAGATAGGCGAGCAATTCCACCATCGGCTGATAAACGCATTCGGTGTAGGGCCGTTTGAATTTCGGATGCTTCGCGGTCGCGATCCAATCAGCGCAGCAAGAGCGCGACAGTTAGCGTGCGGCGGCGACTGGCGACGGCAAAGACGCCGGAGAGCAACACAAGTGAAAGCAGGACCGAGACAATGAGAGCTCCACCTTTGATTGCTTCGACAAAAGGCGCGAAGAAGAAGAGTAACGCCAGAGCGATCAGCAGTTGGAGCATCGAGAAGCGACGCAGTCGCAATCGGTGCCGCGTTGCTTTCACTGACTCTTTCGCTTGCGCGGTTTCGCTCATTCAATTCTAGAAGTTCGTGACGTCATTGCGGGTGTTTTCTTTTTCAGGAGCGGTTGGGAAAGTGCGTAAGATTGGGATCATCCGGCGCTTTCGCCGATTCCCTTGCCGTCTTTGCGACTCCTAAACGCATTGGACTAAGGTCCCATATACGGCTGTCGGGAGTGCTAATAAAATAGTTTCGATTGCGTCATCGGACGTCTCAACGCATCTCTGGCCGGGCTGAAGCAAAGGCTCGTAGGGCCGGACCTTCGTTGGGACTCCGCTTGATGCGATTTCCAGATCC